>ONXQ01000082.1 GCA_900321835.1 uncultured Prevotellaceae bacterium | reverse complement strand
GTGTTTTCATGGTTGTCATTTTCATCGTTCTTTACTGTTTGTGAATGTTTTTTTTGTAATGCGCTGCAAAGTTAAGCGAAACCATTGTCAACCTATGACAAACAATCCGACGAAGTTTTGCCCTTTTCCTCCCATTTCCGTTAAA
Organism: uncultured Prevotellaceae bacterium; assembly: GCA_900321835.1. GTDB lineage: Bacteria > Bacteroidota > Bacteroidia > Bacteroidales > Bacteroidaceae > UBA3839. The sequence continues at coordinate 12,932 of ONXQ01000082.1, read as the reverse complement.
TTTTCATAACGCCAGGGGCAACTCTCTGATTGACAGCCCTGTCGTGTTTTTCCCGCAGAAATCGCTTTATTATTTCCCGCAGAAATCGCAGAAATACGCAGAAAACATCGTATGGAGCAAATGTTTTCATGGACAAGCAAGAACACGGAAAAAATTTCTGCGTATTTCTGCGATTTCTGCGTGCAAAACATACGCTTTCTGCGTGAAATAAAAATCGCTGTTTGTCCTTCTGAAAGAAATTGCCAGAAATTATCCAGAAATTATTTCAGAAATCGTCGCTTTGCGACTATACTATTTTTTTTCTTGGGGTAATTTCTGGATAATTTCTGCTAATTTCTTTCAGAAGGCTACTATGGTGTTACGATTGCGGATAATCAATAAAAATTTCTGCGTGAAAACTATAATAAATGTATCGCGCGCACGCGCGTATTTGCACCGCAGACGAAAAAAATTTCGTCTGCGGACGAAATCAAAATCGTCTGCGGACGAAATTTTTTTCAACTGCGGACGAAATCTGGCACCACTGCCCTGCACACACCCACGCAACCGCCAATTGACAAAAATCTGCCAAATTTTATCATAAATCGTTCATTCCCATATTTTTTTTCTTAAAATATTTGTAAACAAAAATGAAATCCGCTATCTTTGCACCGAAAACTGCAACTGCGCAGCAACCAAAAAATCTTTTAATTCATATTATTTATTAACTAACTTAACACATCAAAGTCATGAAGAAAAGTTTACTTCTTCTCGGCGCAGCCCTGTTGATGACAGCAAGCGCCATGGCACAGACGTACAGCAACACCCGTACGAAGGCCGGTCCTCCGGCTTTTGCCGACGTAGCAACTTACAACTATGCTGCTGCTGAAGGCGGTGACACACTGTACCTCTGGAATGTCAAGTACGGCGGTTTCTACACCAACCACCGCAGTCCTAACACAGGATGGCCTTACGGAACACGTTCCTCGGTCAACGACACCATCGGTTCGAAAGTCGTCTTCACGCAGGTGAACCCTGCCGGCGGCGACACTCAGACTGAAGACGCAGCCTTCTTCACTGAGAATCCCGATGCCTACCTGCTCGTCAGTTACGTGAGCAAGTTCGACGAATACCGCTGCACCTTCGCAGAATGGTTCGACGGACTCTGGACCGACAACAACACCACCAACAACCGCTACTTCGTACCCTTCGTAGCAGGCAACTACCTCCGCATCCACCCCACGGGCAACGTTCGTAACGAAATGCCTGTCGAGTGGGACACGTACAACCTCTGCGTACGTCCCGTCGAAGTGGATGGTTGGCGTTGCGTCTTCTTCAACCTCCCCGAATATGAGGAAGAGAATCCCGAGACCGGCGAAGTGACCAAGATCGGTATTCCCACCGACGAGGAAGTCGGCGAAGACTGGGCCATCGTCTCTCCCACCGTTTACGACGTGTGGATCGTTGAGTCGAAGGATCAGAACACACGCTACAACCTCGGTGACCAACTCGCTGCTGCCCTCAACAAGGCTGTAGCCGACACCGACGACGGCATCCGTCCTGACCTTGCCGCCCAGGTTGCTGTCCTCAACAATGTTGACGCAACTCCCGCCGAACTGCAGGCAGCCATCGATGCCATTCCCGACATCGTCGTAGCCTACCAGGTCGCAAGGGTTACTCCCGAAAACCCCGCCAACTTCACCACGAAGATCAACAACCCCGACTTCACAAACGCCAACCTCGGCGGATGGACCGGTAGTGGTTGGGGACGCGCAGGTGTCGCTGACGATGCTGCAGAGCGCTACCACATGAACTTCGACACCTATCAGGACATCAAAGACCTGCCTGCTGGTGTTTACAGAGTGATGGTCGATGGTTTCTGCCGTTCAGGCGAAGCACAGGAAGACTACAACGCCATGAAGGCCGGTACCGTGCCCAACCCGAAACTCTATGTGGGTTGCACCACTTTCGGCGAATTTGAGACACCGATGCACCACGCTTCTGATGCTGCATTGACGACCGACCCAGGTTACGACAACTCTTCTTCTGTTACATGGGAAGGCACAACCTACTACATCCCGAATTCAATGAAAGCATTCGTGGGCTATGTTCAGAATTCTGTATCCCTCGGTCTTGGCGAACGCCCCTACGGAATTGCTGCCTATGGCGCACTTGAAGAGGGCGAAAGCCTCCGCATCGGTGCCCGTAACGAAAACGGTGCCAATGACTGGGTCATCGTCGATAACTTCGAACTCTGGTACCTCGGCAACACGCTGGAGGCCTACAAACTCTGGGCTGCACAGGTCAACCTGCCCGAAGCAGATCCCTCGAAGTATTACGGCCAGCCCGACCTCGACGCCTACAACGCAGTTCGCACGGCTCTCTCTGACGCCACCACGAAGGAAGCCATCATGGAAGCCGTGAAGGGCGTCGGCGCTGCCGAAGACCTGCTCGCAGCAAGTAACGCAGCCTACGAGAAGTACGTTGCCGAAATCGGCGGCTTCAGCCAGTGGATGGCCGACAACGATGTCAACCAGGAAACTGAAGAATTTGGGAAACTCTACATCTACATGATGGAATACGAGGAACCCAATGGTGCGAACGGCTATCCCAACGGTTCGGCTAAGTATATCATCGACTACGAAAACGGCGCAACCGTAGGTACCCTCTCGGCTGAAGACATCAACGCCGAACTCGAACTCATCTCCGAGATGAAGGCAGCCGCCATGAGCGTCAGCCTGCACAAGGGAATGTCGCTCACCTACCTCATCAAGAACCCCCGCTTCGAAGGTGGTACAGGTAGTTGGGGCAACTGGGACGTTCCCAACTGGACAACTGAAGATGTCGGCGGCCACGACGGTCAAGGTAAAGGTATGACCGGTATTAACGTTCCGCAGGTTGAGTTCTGGAATAAGAACTTCAATTTCTATCAGGACATCAACGACGAGGTCATCCAGCCGGGTCTCTACTCTGTAAGCGTACAGGCATTCTACCGCACAGCAGGCAACGACGCCGCTTGGGCAGCCTACCAGTCCGACCCAGATATGATAGGCGACGCCAAGGTTCACTCTTATGTTTACCTCAACGAGTTTGCCTCGCCCATCAAGAACGTCATGGAGATTACCTATCCCACGAACCTTGCCAACAACTGCGTATCCCACACCGACGCCAGCGGCAGCACCGTTTACAGCCTTAACGGCATGGCATCGGCCAACGTAGCATTCGCCTACACGAGCGAGGAAGAAAACTTCACCAAGCACGTCTATGGCCTCGTGACCGAAGAAGAAGCAGGCCACATCCGCCTCGGTATGAAGAACACGACGGCCTCGATTGGCGATCGTTGGACTCTCTTGGGCAACTTCCAGATTACCTACATGGGTAAGGACTTCACAGGTCTGAAGGAAGTCCTCAAAGACTACATCGGCCGCGACGATAACCTCGACCCGACGCTCATCTGCGCCGACGACTACGAAGCATGGGATCAGGCCATGCAGGCTACAGCCGGCTACGAAAGAGTTACGCCCGACGCCAACGGCGACAGCGACCAACTCTACAAGTGGGTCATCGACCTCGCAAAGGCCTACAACAAGTGCCTCGAGTCTGAAACCGTTATGCCTCAACTCGAAACCGCTCTCACCCAACTCGAATACTTCCTCTGGGACCACGAAGACTACATGGATCCCGATGTCTATGAGGAAATCGATGTATGGACACGGGAGGTTCGCGAAAAGTCGGATCCTGCCGGCGACCAGTCGATAGCACCCGAAGGCACGGTTGACGACTACAAGAAGTACCTCGAAGAGTGCGCTGAATACCTTGAGAAGGCTAAATTGTCGCTCATCGACTTCGACACCCTGCCCGCCAACGTAACCGCCATGATTGTCAACCCGCGCTACGAAAACAACGACAACAATGGTTGGAGTGGTACTACACCTGGCTTCCAGTCTTACCGCAATGCTGAAGTCTACCAGGGCACGTTCGACACCTACCAGACTGTCAAACTGCCGAAGGACGGTTACTATCGTCTCTCTGTCCGCGGCTTCGAGCGCTTCGGTTCTGCTGCCGACGACTATGCTGTCGAGACAGCCGGCACCTATGCCGACAACACCAACGCTGTCCTCTACGCCAAGGTGGGCGAAGAAACCTACAGCCACCACATCACTCACCTCGCTAAGGGTGCTGTGACCGACACCGAGATGGCTAACTTCACCGGCGCTTGGCAGACTGTAGGCGATAACCTCCACGTAACGGATGACATGAATGGTGCATCGTCGTTCTTCTACTACTACGAGAACGATCAGAGCAACCTCGAAGAGAATGCAGACGGCGAACTCGTTGTCATCGACCCGACAGCCGGCTACTTCTTCAACCAACCCGACAGCCGGCTACTTCTTCAACCAGATCTTCTTCAAGGCTAACGCCGGCGAGGCTGTCATCGGTCTGAAGAAAGAGACGCGTAAGCAGACCAGCCGCGACTGGTGCTGCTGGGGCGACTGGCAACTCTGGTACTTCGGTGAGGAAGTGCCCACTGGCATCGAAGAAATCCAGAACACCAACGCCATCGCTGCTCCGACACAGCGCAGCATCTATAAGCCAAGGTTAACCAGTTGCAGCGCGGCTTCAACATCGTACGCACCGTCGATGCAGAAGGCAACGTGAAGGTTCAGAAGATCTTCGTCAAGTAAGCACAACGTAAGTTCTATATCCAGAGAGGGCTGGCTCACGCCAACCCTCTCTTTTTGTGGTTTAAGGCCGACTTCGTCGGGAAATTTCACAAATTAATTCCAAATTTCTCAAATTATATATTTTTATCTTTACTTGTGTTTAAATACTTCATTTGGATAATTTGGTCAAAATTTGAATAATTTCCCGACGTAGTCGGCAAAAAAACAAAATTTTTCGCGGCGAAAAATTTATATTAATAAGTTGCACACTACGTGTGGAAATTTCACAAATTAATTTCAAATTTCTCAAATTATATATTTTTATCTTCACTTGTGTTTAAATACTTCATTTGAATAATTTGGTCAAAATTTGAATAATTTCCCGACGAAGTCGGCAAAAAAACAAAATTTTTCGCGGCGAAAAATTTATATTAATAAGTTGCACACTACGTGTGGAAATTTCGCAAATTCATTCCAAATTTCTCAAATTATATATTTTTATCTTCACTTGTGTTTAAATACTTCATTTGGATAATTTGGTCAAAATTTGAAAAATTTCCCGACGTAGTCGGCAAAAAGACAAAATTTTTCGCCGCGAAAAATTTATATTAATAAGTTGCACACTACGTGTGGAAATTTCACAAATTAATTTCAAATTTCTCAAATTATTATGTTTAACCTCACTCATAAACTTTTAATTTGAATAAATCCCCGACGTAGGCGGCCCAAAGAATAAAAGCACCTCTAAATTTTGCCACCTCAAAAATTTGTTGTTACTTTGCAAAATAATTGTTTGAGAAGAAGCACACTTCGTGTGGAAATTTCGCAAATTCATTCCAAATTTTCCATTTTTTATGGATTTGATAGCAGAGCATAATAAGAAATATGCGTTCTTCCATGAGATTACTGGAGTCGCCATGCAAGTGCATCGCAAGTACAAGCCCGGACTCTTGGAATCAGCATATGAAGCGGCCTTGAGATTTCTTCTTGAACAAAAAGGATATGGCGTCGAAAGACAAGTTTGCCTGCCCATCTATTGGGAGGATGTAAAGTTGGATCAGACCTACCGCATGGACCTTGTCGTTGATGATAATATCATTTTAGAACTAAAAGCGGTTTCCCATATTGATACCTCACATCGGCGTCAACTTTGGAACTATATGAATTTGACACACATGCCTTATGGTATGCTCATCAACTTTGGCGCAGAGAGCCTTTACGCTGAGTGGTATCACCGTGACGACCGCACAGGTGTGATTGATAAGGTGAAACTCATATAAGAATTTGTAAAATTTGAATTTAATTTGAAAAATTTCCCGACGAAGTCGGCTAAAAGAAGAATAAGATAATGGACTACAACTTCCAAGAGATTGAAAAGAAGTGGCAACAGCGGTGGGCTGAACAACAGACCTACCGCGTCAGTGAAGACCCCGCACGCCCCAAATACTACGTGCTCAACATGTTCCCCTATCCCAGCGGAGCAGGACTCCACGTGGGACACCCCCTCGGCTACATCGCCAGCGACATCTACGCCCGCTACAAGCGACAGCGCGGCTACAACGTGCTCAACCCGATGGGCTACGATGCCTACGGACTCCCTGCCGAGCAGTACGCCATCCAGACCGGTCAACACCCCGAGGTGACTACCAACGAGAACATCGCACGCTACCGACAGCAACTCGACAAGATAGGCTTCTCCTTCGACTGGAGCCGCGAGGTGCGCACCTGCGACCCCGCCTACTACCACTGGACACAGTGGGCCTTCCAGAAGATGTTCAACTCCTACTACGACGAAGAACTCCAGAAGGCTCAGCCCATCGAACGGCTCATTGAGAAGTTCAAGGCCGACGGCACTTGGCCTGCCGACGAGAAGGCACAGAGCGACCTGCTCATGAACCACCGCATCGCCTTCCTCGGCGAGACGATGGTCAACTGGTGCCCCAAACTCGGCACGGTGCTCGCCAACGACGAGGTGGTCGAAGGCGTCAGCGTGCGTGGCGGATTCCCCGTGGAGCAGAAGCGGATGCGCCAGTGGTGCCTCCGCGTCTCGGCCTACAGCCAGCGACTGCTCGACGGACTGGACACCATCGACTGGAGCGAAAGCATCAAGGAAACACAGCGCAACTGGATTGGCCGCTCCGAAGGGGCAGAGATTGAAATCACGACCACCGAAGGCGTCTCGTTCACCATCTTCACCACCCGTGCCGACACGATGTTCGGCGTCACCTTCTTCGTCCTCGCTCCCGAGAGCGAACTCGTGGACCAGGTGACGACGCCCGAGCAGCGCAAGGCTGTGGACGACTATCTGAAATACGTCAAGAGCCGCACCGAACGTGAGCGCATGATTGACCACACCGTCACCGGCGTCTTCACAGGCGCCTACGGCATCAACCCCATCACTGGCGACAAGTGCCCCATCTACGTGGCCGAATACGTTCTGGCCGGCTACGGCACAGGCGCCATCATGGCCGTGCCTGCCCACGACAGCCGCGACTACGCCTTTGCCCGTCACTTCGACCTGCCCATCGTTCCCCTCATCGAGGGTGCCGACGTGAGCGAAGAGAGTTACGACGCGAAGGAAGGCGTCGTCTGCAACTCGCCCAGCACGCCCGAGAAGAGTGTCGAGTACGACGGCGAACGCCTCTGCCTCAACGGACTCTCCGTCAAGGAGGCCATCGCCGAGACGAAGCGCTTTGTCAAGGCCCACAACCTGGGCCGCGTGAAGGTGAACTACCGCCTGCGCGACGCCATCTTCTCGCGTCAGCGCTACTGGGGCGAACCCTTCCCTGTCTATTATAAGAAAGGTATTCCGACGATGATTCCCGAAGAGTGCCTGCCCATCGAGTTGCCGCAGGTGGAGAAGTTCCTGCCTACTGAGACGGGCGAACCGCCGCTCGGCAACGCGCAGGCCTGGGCTTGGGACGAGGCGAACCGCAAGATTGTCGATAAGTCGCTCATCGACGAGGTGACCGTCTTCCCCATCGAACTCTACACCATGCCGGGCTTCGCCGGTTCGAGCGCCTACTACCTGCGCTACATGGACCCGCACAACGACGAGGCACTGGTGAGCGAAAGCGCTGCCGCCTATTGGCAGAACGTGGACCTCTACGTCGGCGGTTCGGAACACGCTACGGGCCACCTCATCTACTCGCGCTTCTGGAACAAGTTCCTCTTCGACCTCGGCGTGAGCAAGGCTGAAGAGCCCTTCAAGAAACTCATCAACCAGGGCATGATTCAGGGACGTTCCAACTTTGTGTATAGATTGACCTCCCCCGACGGAGGGGAGAATGATGCCCCCGTGTTTGTCAGTCATGGACTGAAAGACAAGTATAAGGTCACGCCTATTCACGTCGATGTCAACATCGTTCAGAACGATATTCTCGACCTTGAGGCCTTCAAGGCTTGGAGACCAGACTTTGCCAACGCCGAGTTCATCCTCGAGGATGGCAAGTACGTGTGCGGCTGGGCCATCGAGAAGATGTCGAAGTCGATGTTCAACGTCGTCAATCCCGACATGGTGGTCGAGCGCTTCGGTGCCGACACGCTGCGCCTCTACGAGATGTTCCTCGGCCCTGTGGAGCAGTCGAAACCCTGGGACACAAACGGCATCGACGGCTGTCACCGTTTCCTGCGCAAACTGTGGATGTTCGCCTTCGACAAGGACGGACAGTTGCGCGGCGAACCCGGTGCAGCACCTACCCGCGAAGAACTGAAGAGCCTGCACAAACTCATCAAGAAGGTGACGCAGGACATCGAGGCTTTCTCCTACAACACGAGCATCTCGGCCTTCATGATTTGCCTGAACGAACTGAACCAGTTGAAGTGTGCCAACCGCACGGTGCTGGAGGGCATTGTCACCCTGCTCGCACCGTTCTGTCCCCACCTCTGCGAAGAACTCTGGGAGGCACTGGGCAAGGAGGGCAGCGTCTGCGATGCGCCCTGGCCCCAGTGGGACGAAGCCTACTTGCAGGAGGATGCCATGAGCCTGACCATCAGTTTCAACGGCAAGGCCCGCTTCCAGATGCAGTTCCCCGTCGATGCCGACAATGCCAGCATCGAGAAGGCTGTACTCGAAAATCCGCAGTCGGCCAAGTACATGGAAGGCTGGCAGCACGTGAAGACCATCATCGTGCCGAAGAAGATTGTAAACATCGTCTTGAAAAAATAACAAGTGCATCAACAAACAGAAGTTGACTATGCCACAAAACACACCATCGTTGCGCCTGAACATCTGGCATGAGTTGCGCGACTACCTGATGATTACGCTGGGGCTGACCATCTATGCCATTGCGCTGACCTGCTTCATGCTGCCTCACGAAATCACGACGGGCGGCATGGCGGGTGTGTCGTCGCTCATCTATTTCGTCACGGGCTTTGAGGTGCAGTACACCTATCTCATCATCAATGTGGTGTTCCTCATCGCCGCCATCATCGAACTGGGTTGGAAGTTCTGCATCAAGACCATCTACGCCGTGCTGATGCTCACGTTCATCCTGTGGGCCATGCAGCGCCTGATTGAGATGCAGCCGGGTGTCGATCCCGGCCATCTGCCGGCCGTGATGCCAGACCGTTTCATGTCGTGTGTCATCGGCGGCCTGCTCGAAGGTTTTGCCCTGGCCATCTGCTTCCTCAACAACGGTTCGACGGGCGGCACGGACATCATCGCTGCCATTGTCAACAAGTACAAGAACTTGAGCCTGGGCAATGTCATCCTCATCTGCGATATCCTGATTATTTCGTCGAGTTACTTTGTCTGGATGGACGACCCGCAGCGCTGGGAGCGTGTGCTCTGCGGCTGGGTCACGCTGGCCATCTCGTCGGTGACGCTCGACTATGTGATGAACCGCCGGCGCCAGTCGGTGCAGTTCATGATTTTCTCGCGCAACTACTCGAAGATTGCCGATGCCATCAACCGCACCGGCCGCGGCGTCACTGTGCTCGACGGCACGGGCTGGTACACGAAGACGGAGCGCAAGGTCATTGTCTGCCTGGCCAAGAAGACGGAGAGCCTCAACATCTTCCGCATGATCAAGAGCATCGACCCCTACTGCTTCGTGTCGATGGGTCAGGTGCATGGCGTGTTTGGCGAAGGTTTCGACAAGATTAAGGCAAAGGCTACGAGCAACAAGCGTACGCTGGTGTTCGCCACGAACAACCCGCACAAACTCGAGGAGGTGCGCACCATCCTGGGCGACCACTTTGAGGTGCGCAGCCTGGAAGACGTCGGATGCCGCACCGAAATCCCTGAAACGGGGGCCACGTTCCGCGACAATGCGCTGCAGAAGGCACAGTTTGTCAAGAAGTTCTATGGCTTCGACTGCTTTGCCGACGACAGCGGATTGGAGGTCGAAGCCCTCAGCGGTGCGCCCGGAGTCCGTTCGGCCCGCTATGCCAGCGAGACAGGACACGACAGCGAGGCGAACATGGACAAACTGCTCACCGAACTCGATGGCGTCGAAAACCGCCGTGCCGACTTCCGCACGGTCATTGCCTTTGTCACCGACGACAGTGTCCACTACTTCGAAGGCAAGATTGACGGCAAGATTCTGGCCGAACGCCGCGGAGAAGGCGGTTTTGGCTACGACCCGCTGTTCCTCCCCGACGGTTACGACAAGACGTTTGCCGAGATGTCGGCCGAAGAGAAGAACAGCATCAGCCACCGAGGTCAGGCTGTCGAGAAACTGGCTGCCTTCCTGAAGAAATAAACTTTTTTCCCCATCAACACCCCCATCGCCCTATGAAACGCTACATTCTCCTGTTCGCACTGGCTGCCCTCCAGAGCCTGACGATGATGGCCGACGACGGATGGCACGTCTATGCTGCCTACCACGATGCGCGGCAAACCGTCTTCATGCACGGCAAAGCCTACGTCCTCAGCGACGGCAGCCTCTTCAGTTACGACCCCGAGGACACGAGTGTCGAGACCTATACCAAGGCCAATGTGATGAGCGACTTTGGCATCTTTTCAATCCTGCCGTGCGAAAAGACCAACGAACTGATTGTCATCTACACCAACGGCAACATCGACATCATGGACGCGAAGGGCAACGTCTTCAACATACCCGACCTGAAATTAAAGTCGCTCAGCGACAAGACCATCAACGATGTCCTCTGTGAAGATGGTATGCTGTTCATTTGCACATCCTCTGGTGTCGTCTGCTTCGACATGGAGAAACACCTCTTCGGCGACTTCTACTCGTTTGAAAACCCTGTGAGAACCATCCTTGTCAGCGATGGCTTCTACTATGTGGCCACGAACAAGGAAATCCTCAAGGGAAAGATAGGCGACAACCTGCTGGACCCTGCCCGCTGGAGTCAGGTTCGCACTGCTAGTTGGGTGCTAAAACTGTTCAAATTCAACGAAAACATCTATTGTATGCAGCCGAGCGCCATCGTTCGCATCACGAATGTGGAGAAATTCACCGTCAAGGCCTTCCTGAGTTCGGTCAAGTGCAATAGTTGGAAAGTGCAAGACGGGCGCTTGTTCCTCCAATTGACGGAAGGCGGAGTCTATGAGTTGACCGGAGAAGAAGAGACTGTGAAAATCGAAGGCTCGGACGGCATTTACGACCTGACGTTCGGCGGTGGACAGGCATGGGCAGCCTGCGGAGCCGACGGCTTGAAGGCGTACAAACTCGGCGACGACCATGTGCTCACGGAGACCCTCTCGTCTGTCATTCCCAACAGCCCACAGCGCAACTTCTCCTACCGCCTGTCGATGGCTCCCAACCAGCGCCTGCTTGTTGCCGGCGGTGCCTTCAACTACCCCGACGTGACCCAAGCAGGCACTGTCATGAAATATGAGAATGGCACATGGACTACCTTCGACGAAGAGAATCCCGTGGCCGAAGCCGGGAGCCGCGGATACATCAACGTCACCGATGTCGTTCAGGACCCACTCGACAGCGAACACCATTGGGTTTCCCTTGCTCGCAGTGGACTCTACGAATTTCGCGACTACAAAATGGTGAATCATTATTCCTATGATAATTCACCCCTCGAAAGCATCCTCCCCGACGGAGCCCATCCCGACTACTATGTCCGCGTCACCGCACTCACCTTCGACAGCCAGAACAACCTCTGGATGTGCAACAACGAGACCGAGTCGATTTTCCGCATCCTGCGCAAGGACGGCACATGGACATCCTACAACTTGCCTGACATTGAGTATTTCACCACCTTCGACCGCACCATCTTCGACCGCCGCGGATGGGCATGGACCAACTCGCGACGCTCTGCACCCACATCGAAGGGACGTACCATCGCCGGATTCGTCGTCATCGACACCCACGGCAATCCAGGCAACCCTGCCGGCTTCACCCACCGATTCATCTCGACCTACACCAACCAGGACGGCACCAGTTATTCCCCCTATCTCTTCAACTGCATCACCGAAGACCTCGACGGAGCCATGTGGTTCGGCAACGTAGCCGGCCTGTTCATGACTGCCACCCCCGCCAACGTCTTCGATGCCAACTTCACGCTGACACAGATTAAAGTGCCGCGCAACGACGGGTCGAACCTCGCCGACTACCTCCTCAACGGCGTTCAGGTCAAGTGCATCACCATCGACGGCGGCAACCGCAAGTGGATTGGCACCAGCGGCAACGGAGTCTATCTCATCAGCGCCGACGGAATGGAGCAGTTGGAGCACTTCACCACCGACAATTCGCCCCTCATCAGCGACGGCATCTACGACATCGCCATCGACGGAAAGACCGGCGAAGTGTTCATCGCCACCGATGCCGGCCTCGTCTCCTTCCACGGCGACGCCACCGACCCCGCTGCCTCGCTCGACGAGAACAACGTCAAGGTCTATCCCAACCCCGTCCGTCCCGAATACAACGGCAACATCACCATCACCGGCCTCGCCTACAACACCAATGTCAAGATTGTCAACGCCTCCGGCCGACTTGTCAACGAAGGCACCAGCGTCGGCGGCGAATACCACTGGAACGGCTGCCTCGCCTCCGGACAGCGCTGTGCCAGTGGCATCTACTACGTCCTCGCTGCCGACGAAGGCGGCAACAACGGCGTAGCCGCCAAGTTCCTCATGGTGAAAGAGTAAGGACTGTCAACCCCATTCATCGATACACTCGCTCCCTGTTTGCCCAACTATTGTGTTATATAAAGAGTTGGGATGACGACTTCTATATTTAGAGAACAGTAATAATACATTTAACCCAAATCTCTAATGACCGATTTCCTCTATAAACAGTAGAGACCACCCCATCTTTTCGCGTTTACAAAAGGGTAAAATCACATTGAAGTGACATAAATCCCATCCCA
>ONXQ01000042.1 GCA_900321835.1 uncultured Prevotellaceae bacterium | reverse complement strand
GTTCTGGATGTCGTAGGAGAATTCTTTGCCCAGACCGTGGTAGGTGGAGCGGCCGAAGGTGTTGCCCGTGGAAAGGTAGTTCTCCATGTGGTTGCGCTGCTGGGCATCCTCGTGGCGGTAGTTGACGTTGTACTCAAGACTGTTGGTGAGGTTGTTGCCGCGGTCGTTGAAGGTGATTTCGCCGCCGAGGTTCTTGTAGCGCTGACGAAAGTTGCTGCCGGCGGTGCTCCAGTTGCCGTCGGCCGAGGCGTGTGCCCACTGGTTGATGTTGTTGAGATTGCCGAAGAGGGTGGCACGCAGGTTGTCGGAGAAGTAGAGACCGAACAGACGGGCGAGATAGGGTTCTTCTCCCTCTTCTTCGCTCAGTCCGCCGCCCACTTCGGCGTTGGCCATTGTGCCGTGGTTGTATTCGCGTTTCAGTGCCACGTCCATCGTGTATTCGCGTTCTTCGACGTCGCGTCCCAGCAAGCGGCTCTTGTCGGTCTGTGCGTCGAACACCTTGATTTCCTTCACCGTGTAGTAGGGCAGGTTGTCGAGCATGACACGGTTGCGTCCACGGAAGAAGTCCTTGCCGTTGAGCGTGAGGTTGTCAATCTTGCGCCCGTTGACGAAGATTTGTCCGTCGCTCTGCAACTCCACGCCCGGCAGTTGCTTGATGAGTCCGTCGAGCATCGAACCTTCAGGCACATTGGTGTCGCCGCGATAGGCAATCTTCACCTTCGTGGCTGTGATGTTGACCTGCTGCAACTTCACTTCCCAGGCCGCTTCTATACTGTCAAGGTTAAGAGAGGAGTCTGTATCTACGCCCCTCCCTCCGCGGGAGGGGGCGGGGGCGGGGGAGGGTCTATTCCTCTTCATATAATGATGTGGCGCATCCAACCATTCGTTGCGGGCAGGACGTACGTGGTAGTTAACGAAGGTCGTCTCGTAGTCGGGATGTTCGGCACGGATGATGATGTCCTGCACGATGGTGGGCAGCGAGAAGCGATAGGTGGCGTCGTAACTCACGCCTGGCTGTGCATTGCGAAACACATGAGCCGTGTCGATGACGGTGCTGTCGGGCCGCATGAGGGTGATGAACGTGCCTGGAATACCGGCCTTGGTAAAACTGTCGTGGACGTGTCCGTACAGTAAAACTCTGTACTCTTTCTTGGGCTTTTTACCCTGCTTGGCAGGAGTGTTCTCTTGTGCCGAAACAGGCATGGCGAGGGCTGTGCTGACCAATGCGGCCAGCAGGAAAAAACGTTTCATGATGTTGGGAAATTTAGTTTAGAATGTGGACTTTAGCGCATGGAGCAGACGTGGGGGCAGGGCTGCGCGGTGGAGCGTGAGGGTCTGCCCGTCGCTGGTGTCGAAGGAGAGGGTGACGGTGATGTGGTCGCTGTCGTGCCAGGAGACGATGCCTGGTTGTCCGTGGAAGACGAGCGTCGAGTCGGAGGGGTAGGAGAGGGTGCGCGAGACGACGTTGCCGGCGCAGTAGGTGTAGTCGTGGTCGGGCTCGACGTACTTGATGTAGTAGAAGAGGTCGGGCGTGAAGACGTAGAAGTGGTGCTCGTCGGGTTTCAGTTGTCCGTTGGCATCGGTGGGCTGCAGTTCCCACACACCGAGGATGCGCCGGCCGTGGGCCTGACGTTCGGCGTCGTGGAGGTTGTGGAGGATGTAGTCGATGTCGGCATCGCGCTCGATGCGTGTCCACTGCTCGGTGATGCTCGGGCCCATGACCATCGCGTTCTGGAACGAATCGCGTTCCCAGACCACGATGTGGCGTTCGCCGCCGTCAATCAGTTCGTAGTGGGCAGGCTGGTGCTTGCGGTTGTAGAGGGTGTCGCCATGGAACGGCTGTTCCTCGGCACTGAAGCCGAACTCCATGTTGTGGCCGTCCTGCGTGTTGTAACTGATGACGAGGAGCCAGTCGTTGGCGATGAACTTCATGTGGCGGCGGAAGGGATAGTTGACGGCGGTGCCGTTGGTGTTGCGAATCCAGTCCATGGTCCACACGCCATCGACGGGGCTATGGGGCACACGCGGATTGAGTTGGCAGGCCACGACGACGAACAGCGCCATGAGCACAAGGGCAGCAGCCACTCCGCCACACAGCCGGCGGCGCACCTGCCGGGCATCGAGCGTGCGGTTCATGAAGAGGATGCGGAACTTGAGCGGTGACGAACCGAAGGCGGTCTGCATCAGCACCCATCGTCCGCTGTTCGAGGCCACGTTGAGCAGCGACATCTGGTAGGCACGGCGTTCCACTCCGTCACGGAGCATGTCGCTGTCCACCTGCATCTCGTGCTGCATCTTGAGTTCGTTCATCAGCAGCCAGGCGAAGGGGTTGAACCACTGCGCTGCGACCATCGTCTCCATCAGGCAGAGCCACAGGAAATGCCGGTGGCGCACGTGGCTCTGCTCGTGCATGAGCACATAGCGGTAGGTCTCGGTGTCGAGTGCGGCAGGCAGGAAAATGTTGTGCCCGAAGGAGAAGGGCGTGGAGAACGTCGTCTCGTAGATCATCATGTCCTCGTCGGCAGCGACGAACGTGCTGCGCCGCTTCGTCCACAGCAGCCAGAGGATTTGGACGAGCATGTGGAGCAGGACGGTTGCTATACCTATTATATAGATAATAGCATACCCGGCCCCTCCCTGTGAGGAAGGGGAAGACTCTCCCCCAGCCACTCCCTGTGAGGGAGGGGAGTAGTCACTCTGCTTCGCCCGATGAGAGTATATACTCCCCTCCCTCACAGGGAGGAGACGGGGGTGGGTCTGTTGGGGGAGGGTCTGCTGGGGCGAATGTCTGTCCACCATCCTGACCGGCGTGACAAACGTGGCGGCGAGGCTGAAGGCGACGGCGGCGAGGATGAACACCTGCGACGTGCGCGGCGTCACACGCATCCGCAGGGCGAAGCGATAGACGGCGTAGAGGACGGCACTGAGGACGATGCCGGCCAGGGGATAGATGCCAAATTCGATGTTCATGATTGTCCCCCGTTTTGAATCAGACGTATGATTTCTTCACGCTCCTTGTCGCTGAGGTTTTCGCGCTGGGCGAAGAACGACACGAGCGAGGCGAGCGAACCGCCGAAGAAGGTGTCCTTCGCGTCGGCCATGTAGGTGGCCGTGTAGTCGTCGCGGCTGATGGCGGCGCAGAAGCGGTGGCTGCGCCCCACTTTCTCCTGTGTGACGTAGCCCTTCTCCGTCAGGATTTTCAGAAACGTGAGCAGGGTGGTCAGGGCCGGACGCTTGTCGGCATATCGCTGCATGATGTCGGCGGCGAAACCGCGCTGCTCGGGCATCGCCCACAGGATTTGCATCACCTGCATCTCGCCTTTCGTCAGCAGGCGGGTCTTCTCTTTCTTGTCCATCGTCATGTTCTTTTGACAGTTGTTTCAAACAAGGATTACACCCCTCGTGGTGACTGTTTTTCAGATTACAGCCGCAAAGTTATTCGAAATGTTTAGAACCAGCAAATCATTTCTTCTAAAATTTTAGAATGACGGTGAATTTTAACTTTTATTATTAGAATGAACGCCGGCCGTCGTACACGTGTGCGCGTAAAGGGCTGAGCGCTCGGAACGTTTCGTCTGAGCGCTCAGACGTTTCGCTCCGAGCGCTCGGACGTTTCGCTCCAAGCGCTCGGAGCCGCCGGCGGAGCACAGGGCGGGGACGGGGCCGAAATGTTAAAGTTTTGCACTGGGCGTTCGCAGGGGGCCGATTTCCCGTTTTTTGAATAATAAAACCCTACCTTTGCCGCGTCGAACGAATGTTTCACCCTTAAAAACGAACTGTTATGTATAAGATGATGTACAAGGTGGGGACGAAGAAGGTAGGGTTCGGGCAGCAGCAGAAGCGCTACGTCGCCCGTCCGCTCTATGCCCCCAAACTCAACGGACGCGACATCCTGCGCTCGGTCGTGAACAACTATGCCGGCCTGACGCAGGGCGAGGTGTTCTCGGTGTGCGACGCCGTGGCCAACGAATTTCGCAACCACCTCTTCATGGGCCATCCCGTGCGGCTGATGGGCCTGGGCACGTTCCGCGTGTCGTGGGACAGCAAGTCGCACGAACGGGCCGGCGAAGTGTCGGCCGCCGACATCAGCCGTGCCCGCATCCTCTTCACGCCCGAGGCGGCCCTGCTCGACGAACTGAAGAGCGAAACCGAGTTTGTCGGACCGGGTGGCAATGACTGAAGCGGCGAAAATGTTTCCATTTTTTTCCCAGAACGCAGAAAAAGTCGTATCTTTGTCACGATAATACCTTCAGTCTTTATGAAAAAGCAATGGACCCTCTGGATGGTGGCGACGGCCATGACCCTCGCTGCCTCTGCCCAGCCGACGGCCACACGGACGTTCACCGTCGTCAAGCAGAACCCCATCACCAGCATCAAGAACCAGCACCGCAGCGGCACCTGCTGGGCCTACGCCACGCTCGCCTTCTTCGAGAGTGAAGTGCTGCGCCGCAGCGGACGCACCGTGGACCTGTGCGAGATGTTCGTCGTCAACAAGGACTACATGGACAATGCCACCCACTATGTGCGTCTGCACGGACACAGCCAACTGACGGAGGGCGGATCGGCCGACGACGTGCTCGACATCCTTCAGCGCCACGGCATCTGTCCCGAAGAGGCGATGCCAGCACCCGGGTCGCTCGTGGGCGACTCGCTGGCCAACTTCAGCACCTTCATCCCCGTTCTGGAGGAGGCACAGCGCAGTGCCGTCGTCCCCGAAGCGAAACACCCTGCCGACGGATGGCAAGAACGTGTTCAGCAAGTCATCGACCGCCATGTCGGCGCCTGTCCCACCACGTTTGTCCATGAAGGAAAGACCTATACGCCCCAGACCTTTGCAGCCAGCCTCGGACTGGACTGGGCCGACTACGTGAGCCTGACCTCCTACACCCATCACCCCTTTGGCCAGCCCTTTGTCATCGAGTCCCCCTACAAGTGGCGACTCAAACCCAGTTACAACCTGCCCGTTGACCAACTGCTCGACGCCCTCGACGCAGCCCTCGACCGCGGCTACTGCGTGGCATGGGGCGGCGACGTGAGCGGCGACTTCGGGCGCGACGGACTTGCACGCCTCGCCCCCGGCACCCTGGCCGCCAAGCCTGCGTGGCAGGATGTGCAGGCCCTGCGACAGCAGCAGTGGGACGACTGGACCTTCACCTACGACCATGTCATGCTCATTTACGGACGCGCCACCGACGCCGACGGAAACCCCTACTACATGGTCAAAAACTCGTGGGGACGGCAAGGCATGTACGACGGCACCTGGTACATGTCGCGCGACTACATGGCCCTCAACACGACCTACCTCTTTCTCAACCGCCACGCACTGCCGCGCCACCTGCAGCGCGAAATCAAGCGCCGCTTGCCCCTCGACCGACGTTGATTCTTCATTCCTCAACCTCGCCTCTTGCCTCTTGACCCTCGGCTCTCGCCCGAAAAAGTGCGGAGTTTTACAATAAATGCGGAAATTTTCCGTTTGTGATTTGGAAATGTGAGAAAAATTCCGTAAATTTGCAAATTGCATACATTGTAGTATTACAAGTAGAATGAGACAATTAAAGATTACGAAGAGCATCACGAACCGTGAGTCTGCATCGCTCGACAAGTACCTGCAGGAAATCGGTCGTGAAGAACTGATTACGGTCGAAGAGGAAGTCGAACTTGCCGGACGCATCCGCAAGGGCGACCGCCGCGCTCTCGAAAAACTGACACGCGCGAACCTGCGCTTCGTCGTTTCTGTGGCAAAACAGTACCAGAACCAGGGTCTCAGCCTTCCCGACCTCATCAACGAAGGCAACCTGGGCCTCATCAAGGCAGCCGAGAAATTCGACGAGACACGCGGATTCAAGTTCATCAGTTATGCCGTGTGGTGGATCAGACAAAGCATCCTGCAGGCCCTGGCCGAGCAGTCGCGCATTGTCCGCCTGCCCCTCAACCAAGTCGGTTCGCTCAACAAAATCAGCAAGGCTCTCTCGAAGTTCGAACAGGAGAACGAACGCCGACCGAGTGCCGACGAAATTGCCGACGAACTGGGACTCCCCGTTGACAAAATCGCCGACACCCTGAAGGTGCAAGGGCGTCACATCAGCGTCGATGCACCCTTCGTCGAAGGCGAAGACAACTCACTGCTCGACGTGCTGGTGAACGACGACAGCCCGATGGCCGACCGTTCGCTGGTGAACGAATCGCTGTCGAAAGAAATCGACCGCGCGCTCGACACGCTCACTCCCCGCGAAAAGGAAATCATCCGCATGTTCTTCGGTATCGGAGAACCCGAAAAGACGCTGGAGGAGATTGGCGACCGATTCAACCTCACACGGGAGCGCGTGCGTCAGATTAAGGAAAAAGCCATTCGCCGACTGCGCAACAGCAGCCGGAGCCGACTGCTGAAACCCTATCTCGGCTGAGGCGGCCTGACCGCACAAGAAAACCTGACTGGCTGTGTCTGTATGCTTACAGATGCAGCCTTTTATGTTAAAGAAAGTGAGAAACGGAAGGTTTTCGAGGTGATAATTTTTAATTCTTGATTTATTGTCGTAACTTTGCACGAATCAACGAAACAGCACACATGAAGACGATTGTAAAAATACTGCTGCTCGCCCTGCTGCTCATGCCCCAGGCGGCACTGGCACAGGAGAAGCACAAGCCGACAAAGGAAGAGCGGCTGGCCGCCAAACAACTGGCACAGGCCGAAAAGGAAAAAGCCGAACAGGAGGAATACCAACGCAAGCACGCACCGAAGGAAACCGACGTGGTTTACATCTTCGGCGTAGGCACCAACTTCACCGACTCGACCGTCTATCTGACCGAGGTGCAGCCCATTCCCTACCTGAAACTGACCAAGAAGAACAAGTTCCTGCCCTACCGAGCCGACTTCAGCGGACAACTCAAAGACTACCTCATCGAGAAATACCAGATGCAGTACGAAACCACCTGCGTCTTCTTCGACATCAACCGCAAGAAACTCTCCAAGCGACTCTACAAGTTGAAGAAACGCTACCTCGACCTCGGCACATCCAACCTCGTTGTGGTCACCGCCGACGAATTTAAGTTTGAGAAACCTGAATACGAAAACCTGCTTTTCTGAACCGAACATGAAGAAACAATACAGAGTGGGACGACTGCCCTACCGCGTCATATTTGCCGAAGGCGGACTCAACGACGACAGCATCATCCCGTCAAGCGCACCCTTCGAAGAACCCCTGAGCGACGAACACATGCTGTTTGAACTCACCGTCGACGACACCTTCCGCTCGAAAGAGTGGGGCGAAGAAGTCGGACAGTTCGACTGCGGAGGCAACAACCACGGCGTCTATATGCGAAAGGACGGATCCTACGAAATCCACATCACCGACTTCCGCGGACGCCAAGCCTGCCTGCTCGAAGCCTCAGCCGACTTCAGCCGCGGCACAGTCGCCCTCAACGGCGGACGCGACATGCGAACCTTCGGCCTCAACAACGCACTCATGATGATGTACGCCTTCGCCGCCGCCGACCAGGGCACCCTGCTCATGCACGCATCCGTCGTCCGCGAAAAAGGCCTCGGCTACCTCTTCCTCGGCGTCAGCGGAACTGGCAAAAGCACACACACCGCCAACTGGCTACGCTTCATCCCCGGCACCGACCTCATGAACGACGACAACCCCGTGGTACGGTTCGTTGACGGACAAGGCATCGTGTTCGGCTCGCCCTGGAGCGGAAAGACACCCTGCTACCGCAACATCGAAGCCCCCATCGGCGCCTTCGTACAACTCAAGCAAGCCCCCTACAACAAGATTCGCAGGCAGACCGTCATCGAAGCCTTCGCATCGCTACTCCCCTCGTGCAGCGTCATGAAATGGGACAAACGCATCTACGGCGGCATCTGCACCACAGTCACCCACATCATGGAGCACGTGCCCACCTACTATCTGGAGAACCTGCCCGACGAAGCCGCCGTACGTCTGTCTTATGAAACCATCACTGCCCAACCGTCAGTAGCACAATGAAAGTCATCCAGTTGGCCAACGCAGAATTTCTGCCACACGTCTGCGCCCTCGTTGACGAAGGACACAACGTGTCGATACGCGCCAAAGGCCGCAGTATGCGCCCTTTCCTCGAGAGCGGACGTGACATTGCCGTGCTGTCGAAGGCCGACTGTTACAAAGTGGGCGACGTTGTGCTGGCAGAGATAGAAAAAGGACGCTACGTGCTGCACCGCATCGACGCCATCCACACGCCGCAGGGCATTCCCGTGAAGACTTCTACGTCCGATCCCGAGGCTCGCATCACCTTGCGTGGCGATGGCAATGTGCGCGGCACGGAGAGTTGTCTGCTGCGCGACGTACGCTGCATCGCCAGCGCCTTTGAACGGAAGGGAAAAGTGTGGCACACCGCCACATCCCGCTTCTGGCGCATCTACAGCCGCGTGTGGCCGGCATTGCTGCCGCTGCGGCGCTACCTCCTTGCTGCCTACCGCCTGTTCTGGCTCCACGAACTGCCGCAGCGCTGGACAAAAAGAAGAAATAAGAATTATAAATAAAGAACTGACAATGAAAATCAAAGAAGGATTTGAACTTCGCAACATCTGCGGAGAGAACATCGTCATTGGGCACGGTGTTGAGAACATCAACTTTACCAAAGTCATCAGCATGAACGAGTCGGCTGCCGACATCTGGCAGCGTGTAGTCGGAAAGGAGTTCACCCTCGACGACATGGTGAAGGCGCTGACCGACAACTACGACGTGGACGCAGAAACGGCACGCCGCGACAGCGAACTGTTGCTCAAGGACTGGACCGAGGCTGGATTTATTGAAGATTAAAACAAATAATTTTGAAACAATGAAGAAGTCATTCTTCCTGCTGATAGCCCTGACGTTGGCAACAGTGAGCACAAAGGCTCAGACCGACGAGCCGCGTCATGAGGTTGGCGTCAGTTACGGCGTGGGTATTTCGATTATCGGCGATGGCATCGGACACGGCATCGCCAACGGAATCTTTGATGCCCTTACTGGCCGTGAGTGGGCCAACGAAAGGGACTTCGGAACGCTGGGGTTGGAATACTTCTACCACCTCAACAACCCCCGTCTCGCTGTCGGAGGTATCGTCACCTTTGCCCGTACAGGCGAGGACGTTGTGGACCGCAGCACTCGGGTGAAAGAAGGAGAGCGTTCACGCCTCTATATCGGTGTGATGCCGGCTGTAAAGCAGTACTGGGTGCAGAAGAAGCACTTTGGGCTCTATACAAAGGTAGCCGTCGGCCTGATGTATTTCAAGGACCATCGTGAGGACTACACGCTTAACGACAAGTCGGACAACAGCAGGGTTTACTTCACGGGACAGTTGTCGCTGCTCGGTCTCGAAGGCGGCAGCCAGAACCTCCGCGCCTTCGCCGAAATTGGTGCAGGCGAGCAGGGCATTGTGCTGGCCGGCGTGAAGGCAAAGTTCTGATTCTTCCTAAAAATCTCTCCACACACCCGTTTTGAAGTCGATTTCGAAACGGTCGCGATAGTTGAGAACCATCTGGCGGTGGTTCTCATCTTTTGTTTTAGATAGTTCGCCCGTGTGGAAGTTGCGCCACTCAATCGGCAAAATGATAATTTTCGACTCCGGCAGCGTCGGGTCCATCCAGCGGTCGCCCACGTAGAGATAGGTCGTCTGCTCCGTTCCGTGGATGGTCAGCACCGACGACGCCTGCGAGTCGTAGGCAATCGGGTCGCCGATGTTGAACAGGCGGCTCCAGCCCACATGCAGGTTGCGGCTCACGCACAGTTTCGCCTGGTTCGGTTCCCAACCCGTGCAGGCAGACGAAATCATGTAGTAGGTCGAGTCGATGTGGACGATGGCCGGAGCCTCACGCCGCAAACCCTCACACAGCACCGTCTTCGACACCGCCTGACGGTAGTCGCTGGTCAGCATGAAGAGGCCCAGGTTCGTGTTCTCGTCGGTCGTCGAGATGAAGAAGGCCGTTCCGTCGTTGTCAACAAACACGTTGCAGTCCCTCGACTTCGTTCCCAACGGGCGTCCGCTCCAGACATATTCATAGTCGCCGCCGACCGAGTCGCACTCAAACACCGCCGCCTCGCTCGCTCCATAGTTGCGCGCCTCCCAGTGGCACCACACGACGAACTTCTGCGTCTCAGGGCAGAACAGCAGTTTGGGCCGTTCAATCATGCGCCGCCGTCCCAGGTCGGGGTGGCTGCGTCGGTTCTCGATGATTTTGTGGACAAATTTCCAATGGACAAAGTCCGTCGAACAGTACAGGTTGACGTCTGGCATCCACGCCGACGAACGGTCCTCGCCGACGAGGTACCACACGCCGTCCTTCAGCAGGAAGTTGCCGCCGTTGGCATAGACAGGCCTTCCCTCGGTGTCCATCCATGTCTTACCGTTCTCGATGGTGGTCCATGTCTGGGCCAGCGCACTGGAGGGATAAGTGAAAAGTGAAAGGAGAAAGGTGAAAAAAGTGAGTTGAAGCGTGAAAAATCTGAGCAGTCGGTTCATGTCGTGTTCCTGTTAAGTGAATAATGTGCTGTTTTCCGACGGCAAAGATACAGCATTTCCGCGACACCTCCAAGAGGTTCACCCGAAAACTTTATGTGCTTAAAAATAAAGATTCAAGCACTTAAAACTAAATTTTCAAGTGCTTAAAACTTTTTCAGAAAGGGAAATGAATCAGTACAGCGGTTCGCCGCGGTAGAAACGCAGGATGCGATGGCGGAAGAGGGCGGTGTACTTGGCTTGCAGGTGGTCGGCTTGGGCACGCTGAAGGCGCGTCTTGGCTTCTTCGTATTCGGTGGCGTTGGCCTTGCCGTTCTCAAACTTTTTCTGCATCAGTTGGAACGAGGCTTCGGCGGCCTCCTCGGCGGTTGCGCTCGACTCGTACTGCTTGCTGGCGGCTTCGGCGTTGTAGTAGGCCTGCTGTATCTCTTTGTAGAGGGCTTTCTGCGTGGCATCGAGTGAGAGTTGCTGGTTCTCGACCTGTAGACGGGCCTGGCGCACCTGGTTTCGGGTCTGGAAACGGTTGAAGATGGGGATGGAAAGCGAGAGGCCGATGTATTTGTTGAGGTTGTTCTTCATCTGACGGAAGAAGGGGTCGGCCGAGAATCCGTTTGTCTTGTAGTAGCCGCTGCCGATGCCACCGTTGAGCGAGAGTGTGGGGTAATGGCCGCTCTGTGCAATCTTGACGTTCCGTTCGGCGCTTTCCAGTCGCAGCCGTTCGGCCTGTACCTGCGGACGCTGTTGGGTGGCGATGGCGAAGATGTCGTCGGGCGACTCGAGCGTGACGGCAGCGATGTCGGTGCTGGCTGCAAAGGTGGGTTCGGCAATGTCAAACCCCTCGGGCGTGGGTAGTTCGAGCAGTTGGGAGAGTTCGAGCAGGGCGAGTTGCTGTTGGTTCTGCTGACGTGTGAGTTGCAGTTGGTCGTTGGCGAGGGTTGAGCGTGCCTGTGCTACGTCGGCCTCGCTCTTCTTGCCGTTCTCATAGAGTTTTTGCAGACGTTCGAGTTGCTGCCGGCTCAGGGCTACTTGTTGCTCCTGCACGCCGGTCATCTCCTTCTGGTAGAGCACTTCGAGATAGGCCGATGTGACCTGTATGGAGATGTTTTCACGGGCACGTTCAAGGTCGGCCACTGCGGCTTGCAGGTCGAGACGGCGTGCGGCGATGTTGTTTGGAATCTGGAAACCGGTGAAGAGCGGAATCTGGGTGCCGAGGTCGAAGCCGGTGTTCTGCGTGTTGCGGTTGACGTAGGTGCCGTCGATGGTTTGTCCGCGTCCGAAGTTGAAACTCTGGCTGGCCGAGGCATTGAGCGAAGGCAGGCGCGAGTTGCGTGCCGTGCTGAGTTGCACCTCGCTGTTCTGCACTGCCACTTCCTGCTGCTTGACGGTGATGTTGTTGGCCAGCGCGTATTCGATGCACTGGCGGAGCGTCCAGGGGGAAGCCTCACCCTGTTCCCCGCCGAAAGAAGGAGTGACGTGCTGTGCAAGGATGAGTGTGAGGGCTATGAGGATGGTTGACTGTCTCATGTTCTAAAAGTCTGTGAGTGAATTGCTTGTGTGTTACTCGGCTATGATTTCGATGCCGCGTACTCGTTCGTCCTTCTTCAGCCCGCTCTTCACTTCGATGTTCACGCCGTCGCTGATGCCTGTAGTGATGGCGCGACGCTGGAACTGCTGCGGACGTGCGGTGCTGTCGGTGACGACAAAGACGAAGGTGCTGTCGCCCGAGAAGGAGAGCGTAGCCTCGGGGATGGTGAGGGTCTGGGACGAGCGGGCAAGCACGATTTCGCCGTTGGCGGAGTAGCCCGAACGGAGCGTCAGACCTTGCGGAATCTGGATGGCGGCCTTGATTTCAAACTGGTTGGCACCGTTCGTCTCGACACCCTTCGGCGAGATGTATTCGAGGGTGGCATCGAGATGGACGTCGGGCAGAGCGCCGATGCTGATGCTCACCGGCATTCCTTCGTGCAGACGGCCCACTTCAGTCTCGTCGATGTTGCCGCGGAAGATGAGGTCCGACATGTTGGCGACGGTGGCGATGGTCGTGCCGTCGTTGAACGAGTTGGAGAGGATGACCGAGTTGCCCACCTTGACGGGAATGTCGAGGATAAGGCCGTCGATGGTCGAACGGATGAGCGTCGTTGACATCTGTGCGTTGCTGAGCGAAAAACCTTCGCGGACGATGTTCAGGGCGTCTTTGGATGTCTTGAGTTCCTCCTGCGCCTGGCGGTATTTCACTTCGCTCTGCTCGTATTCCTCGTCACTGATGACGCGCTCGTCGTGCAGGCGCTTCATGCGCTCGTAGTCGGTGGTGGCCTGCTTGAGCGTTATTTGGGCGAGTTTGACACGGTTTTCAGACGAACTGAGGCTCGACATGTCGGGGATGACCTTGACTTTGGCAATCACTTCGTCCTTCTTCACAGTTTCGCCGGGCTGCTTGTACACCTCAGCGATGATGCCTGAAATCTGCGGCTTGATGTTCACTTCGTCGCGCGGCTCGACTTTTCCTGTCACGATGGTGGTCTTCTCCAGGTCGAGCACCGTCGGGGCGTTGATTTCGTAAAGCGTAATCTTAGGCTGCGACTTTTGGTAGAGGAACACGAAGGTTCCGATGAAGATGATGGCGATGAGGGCAACGCCGGTCCATTTGAGAATCTTGTTCATATCTTGCTAAAATATCATGTGTCAGAGGTTAAAATCTTATGTGTCGGAAGTTAAAACAGAACGTTATTCGTCGCTGCGCATGGCCTCGACGGGCTTGATGTGCATGGCACGCAAGGCGGGTGCGAGGCCTGCCACAATGCCGAGCAGGGCGATGAGCAAGGCTGCGCCGACTGCGAGCCAGAAACTGATTTGGAACGTCGAGGCGCCGTCGGTGGTGCCAGAGGCGTTGACGGCGGTTTCGACGACTTGGAGAATGAGCACCGACAGCGTGATGCCGCTCATGCCGGCCAGCAGCGTGAGCATCATGCTTTCGCTGAGAATCTGGCGCAGGATGTCGGTGGGTGTGGCACCGATGGCGCGTCGGATGCCTATCTCGGTGGTGCGTTCCTTCACCGTCACCATCATGATGTTGCTGACGCCGATGGCGCCGCTGAGCAGTGTGCCGAGACCGATCATCCACACCAGGATGCTGATGCCGTTGAAGAGGTTGTCAACGAGCGTGAACATCGCTTCGGCGTTCACTTTGATGACGGCCTGCGGGTCGTCGGGGTGGATGCTGTGGGCACGCTTCACCACGGTTTCAATCTTGTCCTGCACGGCGGAGATTTGGTAGCCAGGCTTTGCGGTGTAGGTGAGCATCACAATCTTGGTGCCGAGGCCGTAGGCGCGCTGCAGGGTGGTGAAGGGCACTTCGACCGTGGTTTCGGCGTTGCCGTTGATGCTGATGCCGTTGCCGCTGCGTCCTGAAAGTCCGATGACGGTGTAGTAGATACCGTCGATTTGTATGCGCTGGCCGCAGATTTCGTCTTCTCCGGGGAAGAGTTCTTCGACGATGCGACTGCCGATAATGCATACCTTGCGTTCCTGTGCGATGTCTGTGTCGTTGATGGCGCGTCCCGCCTTCAGACGCGGATTGCTGACGCGCAGGTAGTCGGGATAGATGCCTGTGATGCTGACGTTGAGTTTCTTATTGTCGCGGACGGCGCTGATGCCCCATCGTGTGTTTGTCGGAGTCAGGATGTCAATCTCAGGGACACTGTTGCGCACGCGGTCGATGTCGCGCAGTTCGAGGTCCCACTGTCGGCCTTCGCGGAAACCTTTGTGTGGCATACTGGTCGTGGCTGAAGCCATGAATCCGCTGTTGGAGGCGAAACCTGCGAACACGTTGCCCAGCATCGACTCCAGTCCGCGTCCGCCACCCATGAGCAGCACGAGCATGAACACGCCCCAGAAGATGCCGAAGGCGGTCAGGAAAGAGCGGAGTTTGTTCTTCGACAGGGCATCGACAATCTCGCTCCAGGAGTCCAGGTCAAAACGCAGAATCTTCATCCTCTCAGTGCTTCAATGGGTTTCACTTTGGCGGCCTGTCGTGCAGGGAAGAAGCCAGCAAGGGCGCCGCTGATGATCATCACGAGGGTGGCCTGGAGGCAGGTGCCGAGATCGACCGTCGGGTCGATGAAGACGCGCTGCTGAAAGACGCCCATATCGACAACGGTGCTGCCCACCGACTGGTCCATCCATTCGCAGAACACGATGCCGAAGAACAT
>ONXQ01000185.1 GCA_900321835.1 uncultured Prevotellaceae bacterium | reverse complement strand
AGTAACTTATTGTGAATAAACTAAATATAATTGGCATTTTCTAATGGCGGTCATTAGAAAATGGAATGGAATAGATCTCTAATGACCGATTTGGGATTATGCAAGGCCCACTGGACCTGCACGTCAGAAGTTGTACGTCAGGCCGAGTGTGAAGTATTCCTTGAACTGAAAAAAGCCGAGGTTGTCGTCGTAGAAGTCTGGGGAGCGGTTGTCGTCGAAGCGCCAGAGCGTGAAGAGTTCGGCTGCGATGTAGCGCGACAGGTTGTACTGCACGCTGTTCTCCAGTTCGGCCTCGGTATATTTATACGATGTGAAGTAGTAGCAGCGGCACTTCCACACCAAATCCTTGACAATCTTGAGTTTTGCATTCAGTTCTACCTTTGCACCGAAGTCCTGGTGGAACGACTCGTCAACCATTTTGTAGGACTTGTGAATATTGGGTTCGTCGGCGCGGATGTAGCGAAACTTATAGGAGAGCGGGAGGAGGGCTACGGAGAGTTCGTTGCCGTTGTCCAGTTTGGGCTTGAAGTCCATACCGACCGAGGCGTAGAAGTCGAGCGGCGCGCAGAACTTGGACCACGTTTTGGTGTCGTTCACACGATAGCCGGGCAGGAACTGCGTGTTGGCTTCGAGCGAGGCAGTGTAGTACCACGACTTGGCTGCCTTGACGCCGAGTTTGCTGTAGAGATTGAGTTTGTCGTTGTTGGTGATGTAGTTGTGACAGGTGTCGGCTGGGGTGCTGACAAATCCGAGTCGCATATCGAGCCGGTTCTCCCACGTCACGCGCCGCTGGTCGTCGTATTTTGCTTCGAGGAGCAGCGAGGAGAGCAGCGTCAGGCTGTTGTCGCCGCCTTTGTACCAATTCTCGCTGAAATAGTTCTGGGTGAAGCGCAGGGTGAATGTGCCTTTCACTTTCCAGAAGTTGGGGCGTTGGATTTGCAGGCCGATGTCTCCGATATCGTCGGCAACAGGGGTGGACGTTGCATCGTTCTGGCTTTCGGCCAGCACTTGTTCGACGTCGGCGGCGATGCTCTGCTGCTCAGGGCTGCGGACGGTCTCTACCTGCTCGTCCTGGAATTGGCGGTCGTGGTAGCGCACAAGGTCGGGGCGCCGGACGTAGAGTTGCACCAGCGCCATGTTGAGCAGGTTCTGTTCTTCGGGAACGAGTGTAAATTCCTGGTGAACAGCGTCATGATAGAAGGTGGGCGGACCGGCCAGCCGATAGAGGTAGGGTGTGGGCTGACGGTCGGAGTCGTTGGACTGAACCATGATTCTTTGGCGCAAGTTCGAGAGCGAGTCAGCAAAGGCGCGTGTGCCTCTGCCGACTCGTTGTGCCTGAAGAACGAGGGAGAAGAAAAAGAAGAATATAAAAAGAAGGCCTCCCCTACGACCTCCCCTAACCCCTCCAAAGGAGGGGAACTTCAGAAATGCTTGCGTATTTCGTTTCTTTCTCATTTTATAGAAATTCCCCTCCTTTGGAGGGGTTAGGGGAGGTCGTAGGAGAGGTCTTACACATTGGTCAGTGCTGCAGCCAGTGTTTTGAGGTCCTCGACGGTCTTTTCCTTGACGGTCGATTCGACGGTCACGACGGGTTCGACGACAGTGATGGCCTTGAGCGACTCCATCATCTCACGCATCTTCTTGGCTGCCATCGGTGCCCATGTGCCGTTTTCGACGAAGGCCACGCGGCGGTTCTGGAAATTCTTCGACTGCAAGTGACGGATAAACTCTTCCATCACGGGCATGACGCCGCCGTCGTAGGTCGGAGCCGCCAGAACGAGGCGGTCGTAGCGGAAAGCATCCTCAACGGCTTCGGCCATGTCGTCGCGTCGCAAGTCGCTGGTCGAGACCTTCACATCGTAGTCGCTCTTGAGGATGCCCGCCAACTTGAGCGCAGCCTCCTCGGTGTTTCCGTGGAGCGAGCAGTAGGCAATGAAGATGCCCTCGTCCTCGGGTTCGTAACTGCTCCAGGTGTTGTAGGTCTGGAGATAGTAGTCGAGGTCGGCGTCGAGCACAGGTCCGTGGAGCGGACAAATCTTGCGGATGTCGAGCCCTGCAAGTTTCTTCAGCACCATCTGCACCTGGGCGCCATACTTTCCGACGATGTTGAAATAGTAGCGTCGGGCTTCGCAGGCCCAGCCTTCGGGGTCGTCGAACGAGAGTGCGCCGAACTTTCCGAAAGCGTCAGCCGAGAAGAGCAGTCCGTCCTTTTCCTCGAACGACATCAGGACTTCGGGCCAGTGGACCATCGGCGCTGTGAAAAAGCGGAGCGTGTGTTCGCCCAGCGGCAACGTGTCACCGTCCTTCACGATTTTCAGACGTTCGGCAGGCAGACTGACGCCGAAGAATCGCGTAATCATCTGCTGCGCTTTGGCCGAGCAAACCACGGTGATGTCGGGCCATGTGTCGAGCATGAGTTTGACGTTCGACGAGTGGTCGGGCTCCATGTGGTGAATCACGAGATAGTCGGGACGCCGGCCATCGAGTGCCTGCGTCAGGTTGTCCATCCACTCGTTCGTCTTCCGCGCGTCGATTGTATCCAGCACAGCCACCTGCTCGTCGAGAATGACATACGAATTGTATGAAATACCCTCAGGAATGGCATACTGACCCTCAAACAGGTCCAGTTCAGAGTCGTCGGCTCCGATGTAAAGAACACCCGGAGCAATGATGTTTTCGTTCATATTCTCAAAGTTGTGATTGTTTTGCTGATGCAAAGTTACGATTAAGTGAGAGCAATACAAAATGAAAATCAAAAAATTTTCATTTTTATTGCCGAACCCGGCTAACTTCGGCACAAGCCAAAGTTACGATTAAGTGAGCGGAAAGCAAAACAAAAGACAAAGTTTTTTTAGTTTCGCTTTTACGAACGAGTCATAGTTGGCAAAGAACTTCGAGGCGGAAAGAAGAGGTGTCGCCCATCCTCCACCCCCACGACGAAGGACTGAAACGCCGCCTTTTCACTCCCCAACCAAGCGCTTGAAAAAAAACGTCCGAGCGCTCAGACGAAAACTTCCGAGCGCTCAGACGAAAATTTCTGAGCGCTCAGACCTTTACGCGCACACGTACGCGCAATACATTCTTTTACTCTTGATTCTCGTTTGGGAAAGCAAAAAAAACTAAAGACAATCATATATAGTTGGCTGATGATGTTTATTTTACACGTCAATCTTCTGAAAATAATATTTCAATGGGATTGACGTCAGGATTAACGAAGATTGACGTGTAACAAGGATG
>ONXQ01000208.1 GCA_900321835.1 uncultured Prevotellaceae bacterium | reverse complement strand
TATTGCTCTGCCTCGGAGCCTCGGTCGTAAACGGCTTGGCTGGCACCGCAGTATTTGCACTTTCCGTTTACCCAAGTGTGGCGGATGTTCCGGTAGAGGATGTTGCCGGCAGGGGTGTCGAACTTCGAGATACTGTAGGGGCCGTTGGCCGTCTTGCTGCAATAGACGGATCGACGGGCGAGTAGGGAAGTGAGTTCCGTGCAGGCAATGCCGAAAACCTGATGGTGCAGAATGTGGTCGATGCGCTGCTGACGGTCGGGCATCTGGTCGGCCAGTCCGCGGTCGAGCCGCTTCACAATTTCGCGCAGGAAGACGCCGCTCTTGGTGAAAGGGTCGAGGAAGGTGGTCTTGGGGCTGTGGAACAACTCCTGGGGCAAGAGGTCAAGCATCTTGTTGGCCAGTTCGGGCGGTGTGAACACCTCGTCATTGCTCAGGTTGGCAATGCAGTTGAGGACATCGGGATTATAACTACTGTTCGTCATAGGCTTCTGTCGATTAGGTCGATATATCTTATTTCTTCTTTTTTCTCCCAGTCATAGATGCGGCAGTAGCGTTCCTCAGGAGCCGGAGGAAAGAAGGCGCCAAACATACTGTTCCCTAATTCTTCTGTGGGCTCATAACCGGGAATGCCGCCTTTCAATCCGTCCATTTGCCAGAGGTTCCACGCGACGATGTCGGCCACCTCGCGAACCGTCTCTGCCGCTGGTTCTTGACCGAAACGGTCGCGGTGGTATTCGATGAAGGAGGAGAGCAGGTTGAGGCGTGCCAGTAGCAGATTGTCGCCCTGCCACTCGTAGCCGTAGGTGTGTTGATAGGCTACCAGTACCCAGCGGAGCCAGTCGTCGTGTGATGATACGTGTTCGTTAATCAGATGGATTTTTCGGTCGAGCAGTCCGACGCGTTTGGACATGGGGATGGCATCGCCTGTCGTCGTGTCGTAGCGGCTCACCAAGTAGGGCGCCTCGCCACAGGTTATCTCCAGGCAGGTCTGGCGCACATAGTCTTCCCATGTCCCGCTCTTTTCGGCACGCCATGCTTCATCCACCAGATTGTTCTGCGCATCGCAAATCCACGAAGGCGTAAACACTTCGGCCATGTCTTTCGAGCGGTCGGTCTGATTCTGCCTGGATTTCTGCACACGCGGCATGATGACCATTCTGTTTACACCTGTTATCTGTTCAGGTCGTATCTCAGAATGGTAGCCATACGTCGGGCCGAGCGCCTCATAGTCATGCGTCGCCCAGAATATATTCCTGCCTGTAGTATGGTCGCGCAGAAGTGTATCAAGCACCTCTGCCGACAATGTCAGCAGGTCGTCCTCTCTGTTGCCTGTCGGCAGAGGACTCACGTCTTTGTTTGGCATTCTTTTGCGCTTATAGCATCAAGGACAAAAGCACTTATCGGACATCAGGCTTACCACAACCAAATAGGCACGAAAAAAGCGCGGACGCTTATCCGTGCTTGAGGTTGTAGGAGACCTGGTTTACTGATAAGTGAATGTCCACGCTATAAGCGCAGACATTAACATTTATCGATGTAAACCTATGAAACTTCCTACATTTCAAGCACGCCGAATAATTGCTAATGCTGTTATTAAAACTTATATGTTCCGCACCGCCGCTTCCGCTGAAGCCTGTATGGCGCTGCTCAACTGCAAAGATACGACATATAATTGAGAAAAGTGAAGGTTTTTGAAAAAAATATTTGGCGGATTCGCGGAAACTGCCTATCTTTGCGGCCGAAACGAATACGACAATCCCTATGTGCTGGCCACGCGATGTGGCGCTCATAGGGATTGTTGTGCTTTTATGTGTGCAGCATCTCTGTGAGGAAGTTGTTCTTTAATTTATTGTTACACAGAGAGATGAAACGTAGAAAACGTATTGATGCGGTGTGCCGCTGCACGCCGCAGGGGGGCATCGAGGGCGGCAGAGGGCGCGACTTGATGCAGGTGATTGAACAGAGTCTCGCTGCGATGCGCCGCGAGGAGAACCCGCGCAAGCAGGCACGGATGGGCCTGGAACTGGGCGACTTGTGTGCGGCGAGCGGAATGACGATGAGGGCGCTCGATGTGTGGCGTGAGGCGCTCTGCACGCTCGAGGGACGCGACTACGACTGGGTCTATCGTCCGCTGAATCCGGCCTTCATGCGCTTCGATCACGTCACTTCGCGCTGGGAGGCTGTCGAACTGGGCAGGCGCATCGACCGCATGTGGCGCAGCCTGGGACACCCGGAACTGGCGCACTACGGGCGCGACGCTAACTGTGAGTACAACGAGATGTGGATGG
>ONXQ01000116.1 GCA_900321835.1 uncultured Prevotellaceae bacterium | reverse complement strand
CGGGCGGCGTTGAAGGCACCCATGCCCTGGTTGGCGTTGATGCGGTAGTCCATCTCGCCGTGGATGCAGAGGATGGGCGTGTCCCACTGGTCCACGAAACGGTGGGGCGAGTTGTCGTAGGTTTTCTTGGCCCGTGCCGTCTGGTCCTGGTTCCAGTAGGCATCGTCGTACTCCCAGTTGGAGAACCACACTTCCTCGGTGTCGGTGTACATCGATTCGAGGTTGAAGGCGCCGTCGTGGGCGATGAAGCACTTGAATCGCTTGTCGTGATGGCCAGCGAGGTAATAGACGCTGAAGCCGCCGAACGATGCACCCACGGCACCCATGCGGTCACGATCGACATACGGCAGGTTCTGGGCAGCATCGTCGATGGCGGTGAGGTAGTCGCTCATGCACTGTCCAGTCCAGTCGCCGCTGATCTGCTCACACCATTTCGAGCCAAAACCTGGCAGGCCGTGGCGGTTCGGAGCGATGATGACGTAGCCCTGCGAGGCCATGATGTAGAAGTTCCAGCGGTAACTCCAGAACTGCGAGACGGGGCTTTGCGGACCGCCTTCGCAGAAGAGCAGGGTGGGGTACTTGGCGTTGGGGTCGAAGTGTGGAGGCAGGATGACCCAGTAGAGCATCTGGCCGCCGTCGGTGGTCTTCACCCAGCGCTGCTTCACCGAACCGGCGTCGAGGCCGTCGAGAATGTGCTTGTTCTCCTCGGTAATTTGCTGCATCTTCGTCGATTTGATGTCCTTTCCGGGAGTGACGACGTAGAGGTCGGCAGGGTGGTAATAGTCGTGGCGCTCGGCCACAATCTGCTTTTTGCCGAGCATCTGCAGCGAGCCGAAGTCGGCGATTTCGTCGGTCAGGCGCACCACTTCGCCCTTCAGGTTGGTGCGGTACAGGTTCTCCGTTGCGTGCCAGACGCCAATGAAGTAGAGCGACTTCGAGTCGGGGGTCCAGCAGTAGTCATCGACGTTCGAGTCGAACTGCTCGCTGACGTATTTCTTCGTTCCGGCCTGCAAGTCGTAGATGCACAGGCGGTTGCGGTCGCTTTCGTAGCCGTCGCGCTCCATCGACAGCCAAGCCACGTAGCGGCCGTCGGGCGAGAAGCGAGGGTTCGTGTCGTAGCCTACGTTCTCGTTCTTGTACTGTTCGCTGTTGATGGGCTGGAACTGCATCGTCTTCGTCGGGTCGGACTTCGGCAGTGCGATGCCGCTCTTGCAGAGGTTACGCGTCGTGCGCGTGTCTATATTATATAAGTAGATGTCCGTGTCGGTCGAGATGGCATACTCCACGCCCTCCTTCTTGCGGCAGGTGTAGGCCACCTGCTTCGAATCCGTGCTCCAGTCGAGTTGCTCGATGCCGCCGAACGGAGCCGTGGGACATTCGTAAGGCTCGCCTTCGAGGATGTCGCGACCGCCATCGTCAACTTTCAACACGCCGTTTTCGTGGGTCACCGAAGCCACAAACGGATGTGTGATGCTCTCGACGTAGTGGTCCCAGTGGCGGTAGTTCATGTCGGTGACGAGTCGTCCCGTCGCCTTCGGCAGGTCGCTGGGATTCTCCTTGATGCTGCCGTGGTAGGGCAGGCTCTTCAGGAGGATGACGTGCTGCTGGTCGGGTGCAAACTTGAAGCCTTCGATGTCGGTCTCGTCGTGCGTCACCTGGCGGCGTTCCGTACCGTCGGCCTTCATCGTCCAGAGTTGACCGCCGGTGAGGAAGGCGATGCAGTCGTTCGACAGCCATGCAGCATCCGTCTCGCTCTTGGCCGAGGTCGTCAGTTTCTTCTGGTTCGTTCCGTCGCTGTTCATCACGTAGAGCACGTGGTGGCTGCGGTTCTCCTTCACGCTGTAGTAAGCCACATTATAGACGATGCGGCTGCCGTCGGGCGATGCGGCATAGCCGCCGATGCGTCCCATGGCCCACAGCACTTCGGGCGACATCGTGCGGTTCTCAATCCGGGGGTTCTGCTTCTGAATGTTCACGGGTACTTGTGCATTGACAGGGTTGGCAAGGGGCAACGACAAGAGGCCCGCGGCCAACAGTTTGAAAATCTGTTTCATAATATGTGCATTTGTTTAATAATCAGGCGAAATCACCTCATTGGTTCACCGCTTTCTTCCCTTCCTCTCGAGCGGCACTGCGGTCGCCGTGGCGTGCTGCACGTGTGGCAGGATGTTCGACGACGGTGGCGCCGCTCGCAGCGTCTGTCCGGCTCGTCTTCTCACGGTATTCCCGCTGAGCCTTAGCCATCTGCACGATGAAGTCGGGGCTGGCTTGCAGGGCGCAGAAACCGATGCTGGCTCCCACGCGGCTCGCATCGACGTCGCTCTGCCAGTGGGCACCGGCAATGACGCGGCTTTCGCCGTAGATGTAGGCACGGTAGAAGAGAGTGTCGGTGCGTT
This sequence comes from uncultured Prevotellaceae bacterium, assembly GCA_900321835.1. GTDB lineage: Bacteria > Bacteroidota > Bacteroidia > Bacteroidales > Bacteroidaceae > UBA3839. The sequence continues at coordinate 3,617 of ONXQ01000116.1, read as the reverse complement.
CGGGAGCAATCTGCGACATGAGCAGGGCACACATCTGGCCGCGCATCGTGTGGCCCGACGGGTAACTGCCTTCGCCGCGCAGGGCATCCTCCTCGCCCGTGAGCATCGCGTCGTTGAGGCGTTCGAAGGGGCGCTGCCGATGGTAGAAGGCTTTGGGCACCACGCGCATCTGGTCGGTGGTCCTGATGGCCGTCACGAGCAGTTTGTAGATTTCAGGTGTCTGCTCGGCCGACACTTCGAGCCCGAAAGGCACTGCAAACTGGTGGAACAGCGAGTCGATGGGGTCCCACACGGCATCGCTCTTCGCGATAGCAGCCCGCTGCACGTCGGCGCGTTGCTGTTTGCCCCAGGCATAGCGCATCATGTCGTGGGCAAATTCAGGGCTGTCGAAGGCGGGTGGTGCAGGCAGACACTTGATGAGGTCGGGCAGTTGCTCGGTGGTGAAATACACGGGCACTGCTTCTTGTGCATAACTGGTGGACGTGCAGCCAACGACAAGGATGACTGAAAGCATCCGGAGTAAATGTTGTTTCATGTTTTACGTTTCTATTTCTTCTTGTTGACACGTTTGGCCAGTCCGATGGCGCCTGTGGGGCAGACCAGTCGGCAGAGGTGGCAACCGACGCAGCGTCGGCCGTCGAGGTGGGGCTGACGGGTGGTGGTGTCGAACGTAAGTGCCTGATGGCCACCGTCCATGCACGAGGTGTAGCAACGTCCGCAGCCGATGCAGCGTTCACGGTCGAACTTCGGATAGACCATCGTCTCGCGGTCGAGGTCGGAGGGCATGACGAAGTTGGGCAGTTGTTCGCCGACCAGGGTTTGCAGGTCGCTGATGCCGCGCTCAGCCATGTAGTGGCGAAGGCCCAGCGTGAGGTCGTCGATGATGCGGTAGCCGTACTGCATCACGGCGGTGCAAATCTGCACGTTGCGGCATCCCAGTTGGATGAATTCAAGGGCGTCGCGCCACGTCTCTATGCCGCCGATGCCGCTGAACTGCACGTTCTTCATCACTGTGTTGCTGGCCATCTGCTGGATGTAGCGCAGGGCGATGGGCTTGACGGCACGCCCGGAGTAGCCGGAGATAGTCAGTCGGTCGCTCACGGCTGCCTGCGGCGACATGGTCACGCTCTTGATGGTGTTGATGGCCGAAATGGCGTTGGCACCGGCGAAGTAGGCTCCCATGGCCGGTTGGATGATGTGCGTGATGTTGGGCGTCATTTTCGGAATGACGGGAATCTTCACCGTGCGCTTCACGTAGGAGGTGTAGAAGGTGACGAGTTCGGGGTTCTGACCCACGTCGCTGCCCATGCCGGCCAGTCGCATTTGCGGGCATGAGAAGTTCAGTTCCACAGCATCAGCCCCTGCCTGCTCGGCCATTCGGGCCAGTTCAATCCACTGCTCCTCGGTCTGGCCCATGATGCTGGCCACGACAACCTTTGTCGGATAGTTCTGCTTGAGACTGTGGAGAATGTCGAAATCGACGTCGGCCGGATTTTCCGACAGTTGTTCCATGTTGCGGAAACCGTAGAAGTCGCCCCGCCGTCCTTCGTGTACGGCATCGAAGCGCGGCGACACCTCACGTATCTCGTCGAGGCAGATGGTCTTGTAGAACACGCCTGCCCAGCCCATCTCGAAGGCACGGGCCACCATCTCGTAGTTGGTGCAGATGGCCGACGAGGCGAGGAAAAACGGGTTCTCGCACGGGATGCCGCAGAAGGTGATGGCGAGCGAACGGTCGGCATCTTCCACCTCGTGCTGTGCAGGCAGGTTGTCCATCATTTCGCGGATGCGGATGGGGCGGTCGTAGTGAATGCACGCCTGTTCGGCGGCCTGAAGGTCAGCCTCCGTGCAATTGGCAACCCACTGGCGGGCAACGGAAGCATTGTCGAAACGGATGGCGCGAATGGCACGTGCGGGGTCGCCGTGTCCGGCGCAAGCCTGTGTGCAAGGGGCATCGGCGCAGAGCAGACAGCGCGAGGCCTCTTCCTTGATGTGAATGGTCCTGTTCATGGCATTACTCGTTTTGTGATGTGTATTAGGTGTATTTTCAAGTGCTTGAAAAAAAAGTTTTAAGCACTTAGAAAAAAATTTTTAAGCACTTAAAACTTTTTTCCAAAAGCGTTTCTTCCTATTTCTTCTTCACCGGGTCGCAGGTTAGGCCGCAGCCCAGGCGCTTGAAAATCTTGCGGTCCACCTCGCCGAGCATGATGGTGGTGTGCACCTGACAGCCGCGCATCTGGGGCAGACTCTCGAGGGCTCGGCGACAGCGTTCGTCATACTGCGAGAGAACGCTGAGGGCCACGAGCACTTCGTCGGTGTGCAGACGGGGGTTGTGGCCGCCGAGGTATTCGATTTTGGTCTTCTGAATCGGCTCAATCATCGACTGCGGAATGAGTTGCAGGCGGTGGTCGATGCCAGCCAGATGCTTGATGGTGTTGAGGATGAGGGCAGCCGCACAACCGAGCAACGACGAGGTGCCGCTGGTGATGAGGGTGCCGTCGTTGAGTTCGATGGCTGCGGCATGGTCGCCGTCACGCTCCTTGCGCTCGTTGGCGGCAACGGTGGTGCGACGGTCGGCCGTGGTTATCTTTGCCTGGTTGAAGAGCATGCGTAGTTTCTGCACCTCAGCCTCGTTGTCGGCTCCGTCGGCCAGTTTGTTGGTGGCGGCGTAGTAGCGGCGTATGATTTCGTCGCGGCTGGCCTGGCAGCATACTTCGTCGTCGCTGATGCAGAAGCCCACCATGTTGACACCCATGTCGGTAGGCGACTTGTAGGGGTTTTCGCCGTAGATGCCTTCGAACAGGGCGTTGAGCACGGGGAAAATCTCGATGTCGCGGTTGTAGTTGATGGCGATTTTGCCGTAGGCTTCGAGGTGGAAGGGGTCAATCATGTTCACGTCGTCGAGGTCGGCCGTAGCGGCTTCGTAGGCGATGTTGACGGGGTGTTTGAGCGGCAGGTTCCAAACGGGGAAGGTCTCGAACTTCGCATAGCCAGCACGTACGCCCCGTTTGTTCTCGTTGTAGAGTTGAGAGAGGCAGGTGGCCATCTTGCCGCTGCCGGGGCCTGGGGCCGTGACGATGACGAGGGGACGTGTGGTCTCGACGTAGTCGTTCTTGCCAAAGCCTTTGTCCGAGGCGATGAGGGCGACGTTGTGCGGATAGCCGTCGATGAGGTAGTGGACGTAGGAGGGGATGCCCATGCGTTTCAGACGGCGGCGGAACTGGTCGGCCGTGCGCTGGTGGTTGTAGTGGGTGATGACGACCGAGCCGACCATGAAGTCGCGCTTCATGAACTCGTCGCGCAGACGGAGCACGTCCTCGTCGTAGGTGATGCCGAGGTCGGCACGCACCTTGTTGCGTTCGATGTCGTCGGCGCTGATGACGATGACGATTTCCAACTGGTCGCGCAGTTGGCTGAACATGCGCAGTTTGGAGTCGGGCAGAAATCCGGGCAGCACACGTGCGGCGTGGTGGTCGTCGAAGAGTTTGCCGCCCAGTTCGAGGTAGAGTTTGCCGTCGAACTTGGCTATGCGCTCGCGGATGTGCTCCGACTGTATGCGCAGGTATTTGTCGTTGTCGAAACCGATATTCATGACAGTATCAATAAATGAAGGGTTT
>ONXQ01000006.1 GCA_900321835.1 uncultured Prevotellaceae bacterium | reverse complement strand
CTCGCTTTTTCTCTCCGCGGCCGACTTCGCTTATTTCTATTCGCTGAGCCTCGACGGCGCGATGATCAGCATCGTGTCGATGATTCGGCGTGGCAGCGTCGTCGTCTCCTTCCTTTTTGGTGCTTTGGCTTTCCACGAAAAAAACTTGAAAGCCAAAGCCATCGACCTCCTGCTCGTTCTGCTATCAATGGTGCTGCTGTTTATCGGAAGCAGATAAAAAAGAGGACTCTCCCCCTGCCCCTCCCTGTGAGGGAGGGGAGCATATAGAAAAATCCCATGCAAGCAATTCGTGTGCATGGGATTTCTGGCTTTGAAAAAAGTAACTGCTCCCCTCACTCACAGGGAGGGGAAGAGTCCATTGTCTTCTTACTTAAAATACCTGTTGTACAGGCCCTGGAAGCCGGCACCGTGGCGAGCCTCGTCCTTTGCCATTTCGTGAACGGTGTCGTGGATGGCGTCGAGGTTCAATTTCCATCTTGCCGGCGCAGGCACCTTCCTCAGCCACCATACGCTTGTAGAGGTTGGTCTTTGTGTCCCAAACCACCTCGCCGAGCAGTTCGGCAAAGCGCGAAGCGTGGTCAGCCTCCTCGAAGGCATAACGCTTGAAGGCCTCAGCCACCTCGGGATAACCCTCGCGGTCGGCCTGGCGAGCCATGGCGAGGTACATACCTACTTCGGTGCATTCACCAGCGAAGTGGTCCTTCAGACCCTGCAGAATGAAGCGGCCGTCCTCTGTGTCGGGGATGTCCTTGGCAATGCCTACGACGTGTTCGGTCACAAACTGCAGGCCTTCAGCCTTTTCTTCCAATTCCTTAAACTTACTTCCGGGAACCTTGCACTGCGGACACTGTGCGGGTGGTTCCGGACCCTCGTGAACGTATCCGCACACGGGGCAAACCCATTTCTTTGTTGCCATAATCAGTTGAAAAATTAAAAATTAATCATTAAAAAAATAAATTACAATTCTCTCTTTGTCATTTGACTTTGCGAAGATACGACTTTCCTTTTGAATTCGGAAACAAAAAAGTAAATATTTTTTCTGAAATCATCAATCTTCCGGCATGAACGGCAGATAAATGTCCTGATGCCGTTATTTCATCATCAGATGACTACTGATTCTTCATCTTCCATGCCTCGTAGCGCTGCATGAGTTTCAGCGGGAAAGGCCGAATCCAGGCGTAGCCGTTGCGGCGCTCATAGCCAATGTCGGAGAGATGAGGATGCGGAATGCCGTCGCGGTCGCAGAAGAAAGGCTGCTCGGTCGTGAGGTCGTAGTAGCGGGCAAGGAGCACATCGTCGGGTGTGCCGGACACGACACGCTGGTCGGCCATTCCGTCAGCATTGGTGAAACGCTCCAGACGCATCCCTGCGAGACGGTGGTTCCAAAGCCATTCCACACCCGAATCGACAGCCATACAAATGCGCTGGCGAAGGGCCTGAAGCGCAGGTTCGGACAAATCCAGTTCCATCAGAAACAGCAGCACATTCACGCTCTCGCCATGACCGCAAAACGAGGGAAGTTCGTAGGCACGGGCCGACGTCGGAAGCAGCGTCTGTTCGTCGTGCTGCTGGCACCACACGGTGAGTCTTCCGTCCTTCCGTATCTGACAATCCAAAAGGCATTGCAAACCTCGGACAAAGGCATCGCCGGCCGCTGTGCAGAGCGAATCGGACAGGCAGAGTGCATCGTAGGGCGGACGGCGGAGCGAAACGTCGTGCAGGAGGCGCAGCACATTGACCGTCGCATCGTCGTTCAGCGTGATGTGGCGGGCATAGTGAGCCGCGCCTTCATAGGGAAAGAATTGAGGAAAACCGCCGTTCGCGAACTGCATCTGCAACAGAAAACGAAGGCCACGACCGAAGGCTTCGCGGTAGGCTTCCCGTTGGGACGGTGTCAGGGGATACTGTAAAGCAAGGACGCCGGCGAGATGCTTCATCTCGCGGGTCGTTGCTCCGTTGTCGATGGTGGCACCCACACCCGTTGAGAGCGCTCGCTTCTGGGCCGCACGATCCACTCCACGCAGCCAATCCTGGTTCTTCAGCCATCCGCCGTTGGGCAGTTGATGGCGGACGATGCTGTCGGCCAGTGCAATGCCCTCTCTGCTGACCGGGTCAGAGAGGGCTACCGTTCCCCCGCGATGAAGGCATTGATCTGGTCGCAAATCTGGCGCATACCCTTCACGGAGGGATGGTCCTTCTGTTTGTCAATGTCGCGGAGTTCGATGAGCGGCACCTGATAATGGGCGCAGATGGTGCGGAACGACTCGTTGACGGCCTCACCGAGTTTGTCGTTGAGCAACACATAAATCTCGGTGTTAGGGTAGCGCAGCGTGCAGTACCACAGCAGTTTGGCCAGGGCCGGACGGAAGGTGTAGAGTTCTTCATTGGTCCATCCGCTGTACTTGTAGTCGCCCATCTTCACACCCGCCCATGCGTCGTTCGTACCACCGAAGATGAACAGGATGTCGGGACAGCCGAGGTTGTCCATGCGGGTGAGGTAGCAGCGCGGCGTATAGTCGGCACCGTCGTAGCCTCGGCGGCAAATCGTCGCACCGGAGAAACTGTTGTTGCGGTCGAGCAGGTAGCCATGTTCTTTGACGAAGAGGTGCCACCACGTCTGATTCACACTTGTGACATCGTTTCGCGGGTTCTTCGAGATGTACCACAGGCGGTTGCTGTCGGGCTGCACAAAGTTCTCATACGTCGAGTAGGAGTCGCCCAGAATACTGACACGTTTGCGCCCCTGGGCATTCATGCTCATCACTGCACAAAGCAGTGTCAGAAGCAAAAGAATTCGTTTCATACTATTATCTATTTATCGTTTAACATAAGTTCTGAACACACTGGTAAACAATGGAATACCATATACAATCATCATCAATAGAAATTCCGCCCAAGAAGGCAAGGCACCCTCCTGCACAGCACCGCCGGTCAGCAACGAGCCGAGCGTCGGCTGGGGTGCGCCAAGCATGTAATGGAGGCAGGAAAGGAACTGTGCGCCCATGAAGAGCGTGACAAAAAAGTCGCCCACGGAGGATGGAAGAAACACCAGCGCCTGCACCACGTCAGCGAACGAGAGGAAACGTCCCGACGCAGCGCCGTAAACGACCGAAAGCAGCGTGAGCACAATCGCCGCCAACGAATAGGAGCCGTAGTAGAGCGGCGACTGCGAAAGATGGCCGAAGGCGCTGAGCAGCGGCGACGAAGGCATCAGCACGACAAACAGCAGGCAGACGGCAAAGGCGAGGAAGCAGACGGCCGTGATTTGCAGGGCACGCGTCTTCTTGAGCGACCGTCGGCTGCGATGCCAGAAACTCGGCGTACACACTTGCGGCAAACCGCTCTCAACGAGGATGCTCAGGGTGCAAAGCCCGACGACCACCTCGGCCCAGGGCGAAAGGCGGAAATTCTCGAGCACGTGGGTAATCATCCAGCGCAGGCCCTCAGCCTCGAGCAGGCTGTAGAGGCCCCAGTCGTACACACTGCCGAGCCACGAGAGAATGGCGACCAGCACGGTGAGCAGCAGAAGGACGAGCGGAGTGTATCGCATAGGTGTAGGTTGGAATTGTGGTCAGACTTATTTTTGATGTCGGTTGCAAGGAGATGGAATTCTACTTTTAAGCACTTAAAAATTTGTCGTCGGCACAGCAGCGCTTATTCCTCGTCGGGCTGCAGGTTGTCGAGGTCAAGGATGCGCAGTTCGAGGGCCCGCGTTACGAGGCGCGTGGCATTGATGCCGGTACGCTCGTTGCCTCCGAAGAGGCGGGCGACGAGGTCGTTCTGGCGCTTTTCGAGCGACTTGACGCCAAAGGGCATTCCTTTGAGTTGGGCAATCATGTCCTTCGTGTAGCCGAGGGCCAGATGGCGCAGGAACCGCTCGTCGTACTCGTCGATGTCGTAATCGACCCGTGCCTGCTGGCGCATACTTTCGCCCAGCACCGAACGGCGGAACCTTTGCAGGATTTTCTCGAGGATAGGCTGGTTGAACACCATACGCTTGCCTTCCATCACAGCACGCACGTCGCCCTGTGTGAGCAGTTCGCCCGTCTTGAGGATGATGCCGTCGGCACCGGCGTCGAGCACATCGACCCACAGGCGCTCGTTCAGAATTTCACCCGTGAAGATGAGGATGTGTACCCCCTCGTATTGTTTGCGGATGCGGCGGCAAATCTCCACCCCGATGGTGGTCGAACCGCCCAACCCGAGGTCCAGCAGCACAAGGTCGGGCAGTTGTTGCTTCATCAGCGCCCAGAACTCTGTCTCGTTCTGGGCCGTGCCGATGATTTCGGCCTGCGGGATTTCGTTGCGGAAAATCTCTTCCGTACCCTTGAGTTCGAGTTTTACATCCTCGACGATGATTACTTTGAAATTGTCCATATCGTTTGTTGTTTGTTTGAAGGCTTTTGAAAGGCTCTACCTGCCGAGGCGAGGCAGGGTGAACAGGATGCTAAGCCCCGACGCATCAGCAGAATTGGCAGGGTGCGCCTCGATGCGGCAACCGCGCCGCACGTAGTCGTCGTGCAGACGGATGATTTGTTTGGCGATGAGCATCTGGGCGCCGTGCAGGGTGTCGGTGTCGGCATCATAGCGCAGTGTTTCGGGGTAGAACATACTGTGCAGTTTTTCGGCAGAGAAAGCACAATTATCAAAAGAGAGCGTCAGTTGCACAAAATCACCTACACATTTGGTTTCCAACGTGATAACACCTGTATTATTCAACTCACAGAGAGCACCCGTGACATTGTCGATGAGGTAGCGCAGCAGGACTTCGTCGCCGAGAACGACCGTCTGCTCCGAGGCTTCGACCGATGTTCCTTCGCCCATCTGGAACTGCACTTCGGGATGGCGGCGCTGACAGCGGGCATGGGCCTTTGCGGCATAGTCGATGAGCGACGAAAGCGGCACGTGCTGGCGACGGAAGTTGACATCCTCCATCTGCCGAGCGGCATTGGCACTGAGAAGCGTAAAGACCTCTTTATAATAGGTAGCCAGTTCGTCGAGCGTGGCGATGCTCTCCGCCTCGTCCGACACTTCCCCACTCTGCAACTGGCTCACAATCTGGCGGATGCGGCTGGGATAGTACATCGTTTCGTGCTTGATGGTCGAGAGGCTGTTGTCCAGCACCATGTTCTGCACATGAACGTGGTTGGCCTCGGTTTCGGCACGGCGGCGCTCGTCGGCAGCCAGTTCAATCTCGGTGCGCAAACGCTCGGTGCGCACCAGCGAATAGTAGATGTTGATGGCCGTATGACGCGCCAGAAGGTCGAACAACTGCTCGTCGCCCTTGTGCATCTGAGGGCTGTGGAAAAGCAGCACCAGCACTCCGATGACACGATCGTCGATGCGCAGCGGATAGAGACGTATGTGCCCGTCGCCGTAGGTGGCTGGCTCGGTCTGTAATTCAGGGTGCTGAAGCATTCGGGCAAGATAGTCGCGCTGCGGACAACGGCGTGAAAAGTAAATCTGGCCGCCACTCAGCGCCAGTGCAACGCCGTCTGTGCGCCGAATGTCGCTCACGCCTTCGTCGATGATGTCGGCCAACTGGCGCTCGTCGTCCGTTTCAAACAGCCGGCGGTTGATTGCCAGAACCTGACGCAGATTGAACGTAGGAAGGATGTTGTTGCGGTAGTACGACAAATAGTAGGCAAAAAGCAGGGCCAGCAGCACCAGCACACCGATGACGAGCAGCGTCTGGCGATTGGTATTCGTAGCCTTGATGTCGTTGCAGAACTGCTCAAGCGTCGTGTCCTGCGCCATGAGTTTGTAAAGACGTGTATAGACCTCGTTGTTGTAGTAATAGACATCCCATCGGTTCAGGGCCAAAGCCGCCACAGAAGCCTCATTGCGCAAGTCGAGAATGATATGGTAGTCGGTGTGGAAACCCTCGTTCCACAGTTCAATTTCAGGAATGGTGGAGGCCGTTTCGAGGCGCATCAGATGCTCGCCGTCGGGATGCTGCGAAAGGTAGAAATCGTTGAGGCGTGAGCAGGCTGAATCGGCAAACTGCAGGGCATCGGCATAACGCCCTTCGAGGTTGGCAAAGTAGGCGCTGTCGGCCCAGGCCGAAGCCTGCTCGAGTAGCAGGTCGTCGGGCAGGTCCATCGCCTGCAGATGCAAGGAGTCGGTGGCAAGAGGCTGTTCAGCCTTCATGCCGGCGGCGAAGGGCAGCAGGAAAAGCAGCAACGTCAATGCCCGCATCACGCCTTTCGGAAGGCGGAAGAAGAAGCGGCTGCCACGCCCCAGCACACTCTCGACGCTGAACTGGCACACAGCAAACTGTGCGCCGCTCTTGCGGTATTTCTCAATGATGCCCTTGCAGTTCATCAGACCGAAGCCATTGCCTTTGTTTCGGAGCAAGTCGTCGTCGGACGATGCCGTACCGATGCGTGCCGAGTCGTACACTTTCTCGTTGAGAATCGTGTGGACGTCTTCGGCCGAAAGTCCACGACCCGTGTCGCTGACGCTCAGTTCGACATAATCGGCAGCGTCGTCCACAGAGATTTCCACTGCCCCACCCTGCGGCGTATATTTCCGTGCATTTTCGAGCAGGGTGTTGAGCATGAAGAGCGTGAGTGCACGGTCGGCCTTGACGACCGCCTGTGTCGGATGCACCGCAAGGCTGATGTGCTTGCGCTGAAAGGCATTGGCGTTTTTGCCGAGGATGTCCAGCAGCGGCTGTATGGCGAAGTTCTCGATGTGGAGCGCCACTTCGCCCTGACGCACCTTCACCCAATGGGAAAGAATTTCGTTGTAGAGGTTGATGCGGTCGATGAGTTCGCCAAGATAGTCGAGACGGTCGGCAGAAACACCTTCACGGCGCATCTTCCTAATCTCGTTCAGAGCACGGTCGAGGAAGGGAGTCAGCGCACCGACGAGGGAGAGGCACGTCAGGCGGTCGGCATACTGACGTTTCTGCTCGGCCAGACGCTGCTCATGGGTATATCGGCCAGCCTCCACCTCTTCCTGCTCTTCAGACAGTGTGGAAAAATGCTCGTCGCTACGTTCACGCCACTGCTCCATCTCACGTTCGACAAGCGTCTGTTCCCGGTAATAGTGGGCAGCGTAGTTCGCCCTGAGACGGCGGCTGAACCAGGCGACAAGGGCGATGAGCAGAAGAAGCACGACGCCAGCGATGAGCACGGTGCGGTTCAGCCGTTGCTGCTCGCTTCGGAGCGAGTCGAGCCGTTGCTCCATCATGCGGTCCTGGCGGGTGGCGTCGAGCAGGTCGAGATAGATGTTGCGATTTTCGTCCGACTCGGGTTTCATTCCCAATGCGCTGTACACCATCGACAGGTGTTCTCGCACATCAGCCTTCAGTTCGGGACACTTCGGCGAACCGTCGGCTTCGACGGGCAGTTCGATGCGCTGCATAGCGTCGAGCGCCATCTGAGGGTTGCCGCCGTAGAGATAGTAGTCGGCGATGGTGATGTAGGTCTGTGCGATGTCGAAGGGAGAGCCGTACTGCTTAAACTCGCGCAGAGCCCGCAGCGACATGAACAGGCTGTAGTCGGCCACATCGACCGAGTCGGGAATCTGAAGCAGTTCGCGCAGATAGTTCATGCGGCCGGGGCGCAGGTTGCCCGTCTGAATCATGTCGTCGGCCAGCGTCGTCAGCGCTTTGGAGTAGAGATAAGGGTAGCGATTGTACATCGCCAGCGAGAGGCACTGCAGGATGTGCCTCATGTTGTCTTCCGAGACCACTTTATCGACGCTGCGGGCATTGCCGCCGAGAAAGTAGTAGAAAGCCATCTGCTGCGGGTCGTTCTCCACCCATTGCAGGTTTTCGCCGACGATGTCGGTTTCCTGCTGTGCGCGCTGTTCCTGGCGCACGTAGTAATAGTAGATGGAGAGTGTGAGATGGTAGTCGCTCTGGGCATAGTTCCACAGGCGTTGCTGTGTGACCGACATGGGGTGCTCCTCGGCAGCGATGCGTTTCATGCGGCGTTCGGCCGACAGGGCATAGTCGTAGAAATCCTTGTTGGCACTGCGGCGCTGGCAGATGTGCATCATCCCGACGTCGGCCACCAGTTTCAGCAGTTCGTCGGCCTCGCTGTCCAGCACTTGACGATAGACCACCTGCGCCGTGTCGAACTCCATGCGCATGGCTCGTGAAAAGGCCAGATGGCACAGTGCCTCGCTGCGCACATCGGTCCATCCGCCGTCGGCCGGGCAGGCGTCGAGCACCTGTCTCGCAGCCGTTTCGGTGCTGTCGGTCGAGCGGTAGTAGCACTCGTAGGCATAGCGGTTCAGCCCTTCGAGCCGCTGACGCAGCCCGTCGTCGCCACTGCCCCGGCAGCCTGTCAGCAGGGCCGCAAGCAGCACCATCCATGCCCATGCCATGTGCCTCATTCCTTCTTTGCTGAATTCACACTTCGTTTATATTCCGTCGGCCCCATGCCCGTATGTACCTTGAACCATTTGCCGAAGTACGACTGACTGGGGAAACACAGCAACTCGCTGATTTCCTTCACCGTCTTGTCTGTCTCGACAATCATCTGGCGCGCATCGGCCATCAGTGCCTGGGCAATCCAGTACGACGGCGTCTGCGAAGTCCGTTCGCGCACGACAAACGAGAAGTAGCGCATCGACAGGCACTGCTTGTCGGCATAGTAGCCCACCTCATGCTCCTTGCGGTAGGACTGGCGCAGGCACGTGAAGAACTGGCGCACGATTTCGTCCTTTCGGTTCACCGAGTTCTTCGTCTGCGAATCGTCGCTCGTGAAGGCAATCACAATCTGCAGCAGCAGGCACTCTTTGGCACGCTCCAGTTGCAGTTGGTTCAGTTGCCACAAGCGGCGCTGACCCTCGGCCGCATAGCGCTCGGCCAGACGCTGGTGGTGGCGGTAGAGCGTCATGTAACCATGCACCACGCGGTGCATCTCGGGCGACAGCCGCTGCAAGGGGCGTTGGCGCAGCCCGAGCACACTGTTCATGTCGGTGATGCGGGCCAGCAGCGGCGACACCACCTCCAAATCGACCGCCATCATCAGGCCGTCGAGGTCGTCGCTCCGGCGCTTCACCTCCAGCACGCTGTTGGGAAAATAGAGGCAGAGCGACCCCGTCTCCAGGCGGAGGCGCACATGGTCGAGCGTAATTTCGGCCGTGCCGTTCAGGCACAGAAACACCCCTGCACGCTCCACGCGCAGCGGTTCGGCTCCCACGGCCAGCGCAGCAGGCAGGTCGCCCGTCAGCCGCTCATACACAACAGATTCGTCGGTCATAGTCCTCATTGATCATTCGTGTTCAATCTGCGAAGATACGACAAATAAATTAAAAATTAAAAATTAGAAATTAAAAAAAAGGCAGATTGCTGAAAAAAGTCGGTTTGGCTGCTGAAGGGGCAAAGAATGAATGCACGCCGCAGTCGAACAAAATTTCGTCTGTGGACGAAATAAATTTGGACTGCGGACGAAATCTTTTTCGTCTGCGGACGAAATTTATTTCATCTGCGGACGAAATACAGGCCATCCACAGCCGGCATTTTGCCACGCCTTGCGCCGACCACTGCTGTCCCCCTGGGGGTCGGGCAGCAGAGAGGTACGTAAAAAAAAATACATATTTGCCACCTTTTCTGACATATACAACATAGTTTTTATTTCAAAAAAACGTAACTTTGCGCCCAAATTGTATAATCATTCCAAAACGACAAAATGAACACAACGTACATCAAGTCCTGCATCGCCATTCTGGCAGCGACCGCGCTGCTGACGGCCTGCAGCAAGAAACAGAAGGAAGAGTCCTTGCAGTATGTGAAAACGGCTAAGGCCGAGCGCATGGGCGACGACTCGGAAATGAACTATCCCGGCCGCACGAAGGCTGCCGAGGAGGTCAACGCTGCTTTCCGCGTGAGCGGCACCATCCTGCGTGTCCTCGTCAAGGAGGGCGACTACGTGAGAAAGGGGCAGGTGATTGCCCAGATGGATCCACGCGACTACCAGGTGCAACTGCAGGCCACACAAGCCGAATATGAGCAGGTGAAGGCCGAGGCCGAGCGTGTCATGGCGGTCTATGAAGAGGGCAGCACGACGGCGGCTGCCTACGACCGTGCCCGCTACGGACTCCAGCAAATCACGCAGAAACTGGCCAACCACCGCAACCAACTGGGCGACACGCGCCTCGTGGCTCCCTGCAACGGCTATGTCCAGGAGAAACTGCACGAGAGCGGCGAAACCGTCTCGGCCGGAATGCCCATCGTTCGCCTCATTGGCGGCGAAGGCGTCGAAATCGAAATCAACGTGCCTGCCTCCGACTATGCCCGACAGTCGGACTTCACCAGCGCCACCTGCTCGTTCGAGGTGCTGCCGGGCAAGGAGTTTCCGCTGAAAATCGTGCGCGTCAGCAAGGAAGCCAACGCCAGCCAACTCTACACCGTGCGCCTCGGTTTCAAGGAGGCATACGACCGTCAGGTCATCACGCCCGGCATGTCAACGATGGTGAAAGCCTCCTACCACACGCCGAACGAGAAGAACCTGGTGGAAATCCCCACATCGGCTGTACTCCATCTGAACGACCGCGTGGTCGTCTTTGTCGTGGACCCGAAGACGAGTACTGTTGAAGAACGCCGTGTGGAACTGGGTGCCATCGACCTCGACGGCAACATCCTGATTACCTCGGGTCTGAAACCCGACGAAAGGGTTGTGACTGCCGGTGCCCGCTACCTGAACAACGGACAGAAAGTGAAGGAAATCGAACCGACCAGCAAGGCCAACGTGGGCGGACTGCTGTAAAAGAACCACAAAAAGCCTCACCCGCAGCCTCACTCAACTACGAATTTAACGAATTAGACGAATTCAGATACAAGAGATACGTGGAAAAGAATCCTTGAATCTTTCTCAACTACGAATTTAACGAATTAGACGAATTCAAATACGAGAGATACGTGGAGAAGACTCCTTGAATCTTGACCCATTTATTTAATGATGACTTATGAAATTTGATTTTTCAAGTTGGGCGCTCGACAATAAGAAACTGGTGTACTTCTTCGTCGCCATCCTCGTCGTTGGCGGCGCTCTCAGTTACTACTCCATGCCAAAACTGGAGGACCCGGCACTGAAGGTGAAACAGGCAATGGTCGTGACCACCTATCCCGGAGCCTCGGCCCACGAAGTGGAACTCGAAGTGACCGACCGCCTGGAGAAAGCCATTCGCGAGATGTCGTCGGTGGCCAGCGTACAAAGCCAGTCGATGGCCGACCTCAGCATCCTCACCGTTGAACTCATGACCACCATTCCCACCGAAGACGTGGAACAGGAATGGGACATGCTGCGCCGCAAGGTTGACAACGCCGCTGCCACCCTGCCCGAAGGTGCCTCGACACCGATGGTGAGAGACGACTTCGGCGACGTCTATGGCATGTTCTACGCCGTCACCAGCGACGGACTCACCGACCGCGAACTCAGCGACTACGCCGAACTGGTGAAGCGCAACGTGGCCGACATCGAAGGTGTGTCGCGCGTCGATATCTACGGTAAGCGCCAGGAATGCATCTACATCGAACTGAAACAGGAGAAGATGGCCAACCTCGGCGTCATGCCGGCCGAAGTGATTCAAACCCTCAACAACCAGAACAAGACCACCTACGCCGGCTACTACAACAACGGCAACCACCGCGTCCGTGTCACCGTTTCGGACAAGTTCAAAAACGTCAAGGACATCGCCTCGATGCTCATCCAGGGACACAGCGAAGAACAACTGCGCATCAGCGACATCGCACGTGTTTACAAAGGTTATGCCGAACCGACGCGCAACGCCATGAAGCGCGACGGACAACGGGCGCTGGGACTCTCCGTCGCCTGCATCCCCTCATACGACGTGACGAAAGTCGGCGCAAAGGTCAACCAGAAAATTGAGGAACTCCAGAAAACCATGCCGGCCGGCGTCACCTTCGAAAAGGTGTTCTACCAGCCCGAACTGGTTAACAACGCCCTCAACACCTTCCTCATCAACCTGCTCGAGTCGGTCATCATCGTGGTCGTCGTGCTTATCTTCACAATGGGATTCAAGTCGGGCCTGATGATGGGCATGAGCCTCGTGGTCATCGTGCTCGGTTCGCTGCTCGTGCTCGGCGGGTTCGACGGAACGCTGCAGCGCGTCAGCCTCGCCTCCTTCATCCTGGCAATGGGAATGCTCGTGGACAACGCTATCGTCATCGTCGATGGCATCCTTGTCGATCTGAAGCAGGGAAAGCCCAAGCGCGAAGCCCTCACCAACATCGGACGCAAGACAGCCATGCCCCTGCTCGGCGCTACGATGATTGCCATCCTCGCCTTCTGGCCCATCTTCATGAGCCCCGACAATGCCGGCGTCTATGTCCACGACCTGTTCATCGTCATCGCCGTCTCGCTCATCCTCTCCTGGGTGCTTGCCCTGACACACGTGCCGCTCATGGCCGAGCACATGCTCAGCGTTCCCAAGAAAAAAGACGACGAACCGCAGGATGAGAGCAACGACGAACTGTACAAGGGCATGGGCTACACCATCCTGGAGTCTATCCTCAACTTCGGCATGAAGAACCGCAAGTCGATGATTGTCATTGCCTGTGTGATGGTGGCGCTGAGCATCTTCGGCTACAAGTTCCTCAACCAGGCCTTCTTCCCCGACATGGAGTACAACCAACTCTACATGGAGTACAAACTGCCTGAGGGCACAAACTACACCCAGGTGGAGAAGGACTTGAAGGAAATCAGCGAATTGCTCAAGAAGCGGAAGGAAATCACTCACATCACGACGTCGCTCGGCGGAACTCCAAGCCGCTACAACCTTGTGCGCTCCATTGCCCTGCCCTCGCTGGCCTACGGCGAACTCATCATCGACTTCGATTCGCCTGCCAACCTTGTGGACAACATCAACGAGATTCAGGCCGAACTCAACCAGCGCTACCCCGATGCCTACATCAAGTTGAAACGCTATAACCTGATGTTCAAGAAATACCCCATTGAGGTCTGCTTCAACGGTCCCGACCCCGCTGTGCTCCACCAACTGGCCGACTCCGCGCTCGACATCATCACCGCCAGCGACATGGTGTATCTCCCGACGACCGACTGGGAGCCACAGGTGCCTGTGCTCACCATCGACTACGACCAGCCATCGGCACGCACATCCGGCCTCTCGCGCAGCGACGTCGCCCTGTCGGTACTGGCCTTTGCCGGAGGCATTCCGATCGGGACATTCTACGACGGCATCCACCCCGAAAGCATCTACCTGAAGTGTACCGACAACGAAGGCAACGACATCGAACGACTGGACAACGCCTCCGTCTTCGGGCTTGTGCCCAACCTGGGCAACATCATCAACCGCAGCAACATCCAGCAACTCATGGCTGGAAAGATGACAAAGGACGACCTGGTGCAGAAGTTGACCCAGACCATTCCCCTGAAGCAAGTGGCCAAAGACGTGGACATCCGCTGGGAAGAACCCGTCGTCATGCGCTACAACGGCCAGCGCCAACAGCGTGTGCAGTGTTCGCCACGCCCCGGCATCGGCACCGAAGCAGCCCGCAAGGCCATTGCCGAAAAGATTGAGCAGATGAAACTGCCCAACGGCTACAGCATCTCGTGGGAAGGCGAGAAGAAAGCCAGCGACCAGTCGATGAAGTACCTCTTCAACAGTTTCCCGCTGGCTGTCATCCTCATGATTGGCATCCTCATCCTCCTGTTCAAGGACTACAAGAAACCCGCCATCATCTTCTGCTGCATCCCCCTCATCCTTGTCGGCGTCATCCCCACAGTGCTCATCACCGGCAAGCCCTTCGGATTCGTCGCCATCGTCGGTGTGCTCGGACTCATCGGCATGATGATCAAGAACGGCATTGTGCTCATGGACGAAATCAACCTCGAAATCGAGAGCGGCATACCTCCACGCCGCGCCCTCATCCAGAGCAGCAAGTCGCGTCTGCGTCCCGTCATGATGGCCTCGCTCACCACGATTCTGGGCATGATACCCCTTGTGCCCGACGCCATGTTCGGCAGCCTCGCCGTCACCATCATGGGCGGACTCTTCGTCGGCACGCTCATCACCCTCATCTTCATCCCCATACTCTACGCACTCTTCTTCAAGATTAAATAAGACATGAAAACCAAGCACATCCTCCTCCTGCTCCTCACGCTGGCGCAGCCGACTCTGCACGCACAAGAACTCACCCTCGAGCAGGCACGCACCCTGGCCCTCGAGCAAAACAAGGACATCCGCAAGTCACAACTGACGCTCGAGCAGACACGCCACGACGTCTCTGCCTACAAGGCCAACTACTATCCCAAACTCAACCTCATGGCCGCCGACTTCTACTCCACCGCCAAAGGCGACCTCTCCATCACCGGCGGCAACCTGCCCATCTTCACCCTCAACCCCACCACAGGCACCTACGTGCCCAACGTCACACCCCACCCCGACGGCACCTACACCCTCAACCAGTACGCCCTTTTCCCCGACAAGACCATTGAATACAAAGTGCAGAACATCCTCATCGCCGGCCTGCAACTTCAGCAGCCCCTCTACATGGGAGGCAAAGTCGGGACAGCCTACCGAATGTCGAAAATCGGACAACAGATGGCTGCCGACAACATCACACTCACCCGCGCACAAGTCATCCTCCGCACCGACGAAGCCTACGTCCAGGCCGTCCGTGCCAGCCAACTGGCTAACGTCACCCGCCACTACAAGAGCCTGCTCGACGAACTGAAGAAAAACGTTGAAAGTGCCGTGCGCCACGGGCTCCGTACCCGCAACGACCTGATGAAAGTACAAGTCCGCCTCAACGAAGCCGAACTGTCCATCCAGCGGGCCGACAACGGCTACACCCTCGCCTGCATGAACCTCGCCCATGTCATCGGCACCGACCATGCAGAGCCGTCGGACACCACCTTCGCCAACTTTCTGACGTTGGCGCCCGACGCGCAACTCTCACTTCGCCCCGAGCACTCCATCTTGCAGCACAAAGCCGACCTGGCTGCCGAGCAGGTGCGTCTGACCGACAGCGACTTTCTCCCCAACCTCGCCCTCCTCGCAGGCTACAGTTATGCCAACGGCGGACAGGTGAACGGCCGCAAGTTCATCGACAGCGGTTCGGCCTATGTCGGCGTCACCTTCAAGTGGAACATACTCAACTTCGGAGAGCGCACCCACAAGATTCGGTCGGCACGGGCCAAGCAGCAGTTGGCACAACTGGAACTTGAGGACGCCGACGAGAAGATGACGCTCGAACTCAGGCAGGCACGCAACAAATGGGAGGAGGCCCAGACCGAGGTCCGGCTCACACAATCAGCCCTCCAGCAGGCAGCCGAAAACCTGCGACTGTCCCGTTCCAACTACGACGCCGGACTCGAGCCCCTCAGCGACTTGCTCGAGGCACAGGCCCTGTGGCAGAAGGCTGCTGCCGATGCCGTCGAGGCACAATGCCAGCAACTTCTTGCCCACACACGCTATCTGAAGGCTGCCGGCGCGCTCTGAAGTCTGCCAGCCCTGCGAGGGCTCAGTACCAAAACTGACGGTGTGCGTTGGTACAGTTGTACCAACCCAGTGGTACAAAAGTTCCAGCCCAGTGAAAAAAAAGTACCACCGCAGTGGTACTCAAAGATTCATTCCTCACTCTTCACCATACATTCTTGTCAAGAGTCGAGTGTCAAGAGTCCCTTGACCCTGGCCTCTTGACTCTTGGCCCTTGCCCCTCGGCTCAGAAGGGCGGCGCCTCGGCCGGAGCCATGTCGGGCGAGATGGAGTCGAACTGTCCGTTGTCGGCAGCATCGCCCTGGGCGGCTGGCCGATTGGCCCGCGACGAGCGGATGACGCCTTCGTCGTCGGCCACGGGCGGCGGTGTCTCTTCGCCCATGTTGCTGAAGCGGGCGTACTCGCCCGTGAACCGCAGGCGCACGTCCTTCACCTCGCCGTTACGGTGCTTGGCGATGATGATGTCGGCCGTGCCGCGCAGGTCGTGTCCGTACTGGTCTTTCGTAATGTGGTAATACTCGGGGCGGTGGATGAAGCAGACCATGTCGGCGTCTTGCTCGATGGCACCCGACTCGCGCAGGTCGCTGAGTTGCGGACGCTTGGAGTTGATGTCGTTGGCATCGGTGCCGACTCGGTTCTCGACGGCACGGTTCAACTGCGAGAGGGCGATGATGGGGATGTTCAGTTCCTTTGCCAGGGCCTTGAGGTTGCGCGAGATGGTCGATACTTCCTCCTGACGGCTGTTGTAGGCCATGCCGGAGGCGTTCATCAGTTGGAGATAGTCGATGAAGATGATTTTCACGCCGTAGTCGCGCACCAGCCGGCGTGCCTTCGTGCGCAGTTCGAAGACGGAGAGCGAGGGGGTGTCGTCGATGTAGAGCGGTGCGCCGTAGAGGTCGTTGAGTTTCATGTCGAGTTGCGACACTTCGTAGGGCAGCAACTGGCCGCTCTTGATTTTCTGGCCGGGTATCTCGCAAACGTTGGTGATGAGTCGGTTGACCAACTGGACGTTGGACATTTCGAGCGAGAACATGGCCACGGGTATCTTCATGTCGACAGCCATGTTCTTGCACATCGACAGCACAAAGGCTGTCTTTCCCATGGCGGGACGGGCTGCGATGATGATGAGGTCGCTGTTCTGCCAGCCGCTGGTGACGGCGTCGAGTGCATGGAATCCGCTGGCCAGTCCGCTGAGTCCGTCGGTTCGGGCCATCGCTTTCTCGAGCATTTCGTAGGCTTCGCGGATGACGGGGTCAATCTGCGTGAAATCTTTCTTGATGCTGTTGCGCGAGAGTTCGAACAGTTCACCCTCGGCACGCTGCATGAGTTCGGCTACGTCGATACCCTCGTCGAAGGCGTCGCGCTGGATGTTGCTGGTGTAGGTGATGAGTTGTCGGGCCAGCGACTTCTGGGCGACGATGTGGGCATGAAACTCGACGTGGGCCGACGAGAGCACCTTCTGGCTCAGTTCGGCCATGTAGACGGGTCCGCCGGCAGCATCGAGTTGGTCGGTGGCACGGAGTTGTTCGGTCACTGTGAGCAGGTCGATGGGCTTGTTCTCGGCTGCGAGGCTCTGAATGGCCGTGTAGATGGCGCGGTGCTTGGAGTCGTAGAACGAGTCGGGCTTCAGGATGTCGCTGACGGCCGGGAATGCTTCCTGCTCGTTGAGGCAGGCACCGATGACGGCAGCTTCGATTTCGGGGGCCTGTGGCACGACACGTCCCAGGTCGAGCAACTGGGCTGCCACTTCTTCCTGCGACAGCGTTGTCTTTTTGCGTGATGTACGTCGTTGTTCTGGCATGATGTGTTAAATTTTTTTGCAAAGGTACTCGTTTTCCACCAAACCACGGCCATGAACCTACCAAAAAATATCCACAGACCCGCGACCGAGTCTGTGGATATTCCTTTCTAATAAACTATTTTTCAAGCAAATAAGCCTGTTGAAAAGTTTTTCACTTCACCTTCACTTTGGCTGCCAGCGCCTTGCACTTGGTGCGCAGGGCCTCAACGTCGCCGCCCAGTTGGTCGTAGCAGACGACGACACCCATGCGGCGTCCCACGTGGGCTTCGGGTTTGCCGAAAATGCGCAGGTAGGTGTTGGTGGCAGCGCAGACTTCTTCGACACCCTCGTAGTCGGGGTTCTGCGTCTCGACATCGGAGAGGATGACGGCCGACGCTCCGATGCGCTCTTGCTTGATTTCGGGAATGGGCAGACGGAGCACGGCACGGCAGTGCAGTTCAAACTCGCTCAGGTTCTGCGTGCCGGCCAGCGTGACCATGCCCGTGTCGTGTGGGCGCGGCGAGAGTTCGGAGAAGTAAACGCCTTCGGTCTTGCTCAGGAAAAACTCGACGCCCCAGATGCCTGCGCCGGTCAGGCTGCGTGTGACGAGGTCGGCCATGCGCTGTGCCTCGGCCAGTTGTTCGGGGGTGACGTCGGCTGGCTGATAACTCTCGCGGTAGTCCCCACCCTTCTGCACGTGGCCGATGGGAGGGCAGAACAGCGTGGGGCCGTCTTGCTGCGTGACGGTGAGCAGGGTGATTTCGCTGTCGAAGCGGATGAACTGCTCGACGATGACTTCCTTGATGTCGCCTCGGGCTCCGCTCACTGCGTCGTCCCATGCCTTCTGCAGCCCTTCGGGACCGTCCACCTTGCTCTGGCCGTGGCCCGACGACGACATGAGCGGCTTGACGATGAAGGGATAGCCAATCACTTCGACGGCGGCGAGAAACTCCTCGTAGGTCTTGGCGTAGCGATAGTTGGCCGTCTTCAGACCCAGTTCGGTGTGTGCCAGTTCACGGATAGCCTTGCGGTTCATGGTGTAGTTGACGGCACGGGCAGAGGGTACGACCTGAATGCCCTGCTGCTCGAAGTCGTAGAGGCGCTCAGTGCGGATGGCCTCGATTTCGGGCACGATGATGTCGGGCTTGTGCTTTTCGACCACAGCCGCCAGGGCATCGCCGTCGAGCATGGGGAACACTTCACACGCATCGGCCACCTGCATGGCCGGAGCACCTGCATACTTGTCGCACGCAACGACCGTCGCTCCCTTGCGCTTGCAGGCAATGGTAAATTCCTTGCCCAGTTCGCCGGAGCCCAGAAGCAGAATCTTCTTCATAATACTTTTGAGAGTTGAGGGTGATTATAAAAAAAGAAGTGCGCACTCGCTGGGGGTGCGCACTTCATGTTTTGTTCAGGGCAGAACTTTCTTGATGTTGACCGAAACCTGCTCGTAGGCCTTGTCCCAGTCGGTGTCGAGCGAGAAGGGAGTCAGCGTCTGCTTGTCGTTCACATAGCAGTAGGCACGCTCCTTGTCGGTGTCGTTGAACAGGGGATTCTGCAACGAGGCGTCGCGGAAACACTTGATGACCTCCATGCGCTTGGCAGGCGAGATGACACGTGCCTTGTTGATGTAGGTCAGGAAATCGAGCACAAACGACTGGAGGTTCACAGCCTGGCTGTCGTAGAAGTAGCCGTCCTTCTGCAATCCACGCTTCTGCACCTGAGTGGCGATGTAGTTGAGCACGGTCACCTTGAACTGGTTGACCTGGATGGCTTCTTCGCTCGAACTCGGGTTGTTCACCACCTTCGTTGCTTCCTTATGGACGGTCTCAAACAATTGCTGTGCCATCACCTGTCCGGCAAAGCATCCGGACAGCAGCACCATTGTAATCAGTAGTTTCTTCATAGTCAAAGTTTTAGAATTTGAACTCATTCGGCACTTGTCCGTGCCAAAATCGATGCAAAGGTACAATTTATAATTAGAAATTAAAAATTAAAGATTAAAAATATGCCCTGTCGCCCGACAAATTAACATAATTTATCACGGGACAGGGGTAAAGGGAAAAGGGAACTCCGCCGCAGTTGAAGAAAATTTCGTCCACAGACGAAAAAAGTTTCGTCCACAGTCGAAAAAAATTTCGTCCACAGACGAAAAAAATTTCGTCCACAGTCGAAATAAAAATCATCTGCGGACGAAATTATGTTCAACTGGACAAGGAAAAAACAGGCCCTACACCTCGATGGCTTCACGACACTGCTCCATGAGCCACTTCGGCGTGGAGGTGGCTCCGCAGATGCCTACGCTCTGGGCGTTTTCAAACCAGCGACGGTCGATGTCGGAAGGTGTTTCGACAAGATGGGTGTGGGGATTGACCTGAAGGCATTCGTTGTAGAGCACCCGTCCGTTGCTCGACTTGCGGCCGCAGACGAAGAGGATGACGTCGTGGTGGCGGGCAAAGTCGCGGATGTTGGGAATACGGTTGGCCACCTGACGGCAGATGGTGTCGTAGTAGTGGAAGAGGTCGGGACGCTGGATATGCTGCTCGATGAACTGGACAATTTCGCGAAATCCATCGAGCGGCTTGGTGGTTTGGCTGTAGAGGGAAACGGGACGGCCAAAGTCTATTTTCCGCTGCGCATCGTCAAGATTCTCAATGACGATGGCATGACCCTCCGTCTGCCCCACAAGTCCGACGACCTCGGCATGACCGGGCTTCCCGTAGATGACAATCTGGGTGTCGGGATGGTCGGTGTATTCGGTCTTGATGCGCCGCTGCAGGTTGAGCACGACGGGACAGGTGGCATCAATGACCTGCAGGTTGTTTCGGCGGGCGACGTCGTAGGTCTGAGGTGGTTCGCCGTGAGCCCGCAACAGCACTTTGGCATCGTGAAGATGGTCGAGGTCGGCGTGTTCGACCGTCTCAAGGCCGAGTTTCCGCAAGCGTTCACACTCACGACCGTTGTGAACAATATCACCAAGGCAGAAGAGGGGACTTGCCGAAGCCAGTTCCTCTTCTGCCTTGCGAATGGCGGTTGTAACACCGAAGCAGAATCCTGATTTGTCGTCAATCTCTACTTGCATCAATGCGTGGGTTTATCAAGGATTTGAAGGATTGAAAGGATATTGCACATCGTTGCCGACAAAAAAATCCTTTCAATCCTTAAAAACCCTGATGATTTATTGATTGGCTCGCTGATGGAACTGAGTGAGTAGCCACTCATTCTGCTGCTCGCGGGTAAGATTGCTGTTGTCGAGGATGAGAGAGTCCTCTGCAGGTTTCAAAGGCGCAACCTCGCGGTGGGAGTCGATGTAGTCGCGTTCCTGCACGTTGCGCAGCACTTCGTCGAAGGTCGTAGTGGTGTCGCCCTTCTCCTGGAGTTCGAGGAATCGGCGCTGGGCACGTACCTCGGCCGAGGCGGTGACGAAGACCTTGAGTTCGGCCTGAGGGAAGACGACGGTGGCGATGTCACGTCCGTCCATCACGATGCCTTTCTCACGGCCCATAGCCTGCTGCTGCGCCACGAGGAACGTACGCACGAAAGGCAAAGCTGCAATGGGGCTGACGTTGTTCGACACCTCCATGCCGCGGATTTCCTGTTCAACAACTTCGCCGTTGAGACAGGCCAGCGGCAGGTTGGTCTCAGGGTCGAGTTGGAAACTGATTTTGATGAATCCTGAACGGATGTGCTGCAGGAGTGCGAACTCGTAGATGCGTCCCTGCTCGATGAGACGGTTGCGCAGGGCATAGAGCGTGACACAGCGGTACATGGCACCGGTATCGACATAGATGTACCCGACAGCACGGGCCAGGGCTTTAGCCATCGTGCTCTTTCCACAGGACGAATGGCCGTCAATGGCTACGATAATTTTGCTCATACCAATCCCTTTCCGTGACAGTTCTTGAATTTCTTACCCGAACCACAGGGGCAGGGATCGTTTCGACCTACGCGCGGCTGCTGGTTGACGATAGGTTGACGCTGCTGAGGTGCCTGACCGCCGGTGGGCGACTGGGCTGCCTGGTGCATGGCGCGCTGCGTCTCGGACATCTCGTCGAGATTCTGCTTGTGCTCGGTGTATTGCGGCTGCTGGCGGCGCAAGGGCTGTGTGGGTGCCTGCTGAACGTCCTGCGGCTGCTGTTGCGGCAACTGGGTGCGCATGAGCACGCTGATGGTGCCGTCGTTGATTTCATTGACCATGTTGTCGAAAAGGGTGACAGACTCAAGTTTGAAGATGAGCAGCGGGTCTTTCTGTTCGTAACTGGCGTTCTGGACCGAGTGCTGCAGTTCATCGAGAGCACGGAGGTTCTCCTTCCAGGCGTCGTCGATGGTGTGGAGCAGGATGGCTTTCTCAAACTGGAGCATCACGTTCTCGGCCTGTGTCTCGTAGGCTTCCTTGAGCGGCACACCAATCTGGTACATACGACGTCCGTCGGTCAGCGGAACAAGGATGTTCTCATACATCTGTCCTTTGGTTTCATAGACCTCCTTGATGACGGGCCAAGCCTGCTGGGCAAAGCGCTCGGTGCGCTTCTTGAAGTTGGCGAGGACGATGTCGAAGGCTTCGTCCTGCAGGGCTTCGCGGCTCTTTCCTTCATGCTGCTCGGCGGTGAAGGGATACTCCATCGCGAAGATGCGGAGGAACTGCTCCTGGCAGCCTTCAAAGTCGTTGTTGGCGATGATGTTGACGCAGCGGTCCCAAATCATGTTGGTGATGTCCATGCCGATGCGCTGTCCCATGAGGGCGTGGCGGCGACGCTCGTAGATGACCTTGCGCTGCTTGTTCATCACGTCGTCGTACTCGAGCAGGCGCTTACGGATGCCGAAGTTGTTCTCCTCGACTTTCTTCTGGGCACGCTCAATGGACTTGTTGATCATGGGGTGCTCAATCATCTCACCTTCCTCGAAACCGAGTTTGTCCATGATGGCTGAGATGCGGTCGGAAGCGAAGAGGCGCATGAGTTTGTCTTCGAGCGAAACGTAGAAGACACTGGAGCCTGGGTCGCCCTGGCGTCCGGCACGACCGCGCAACTGGCGGTCCACACGGCGGCTCTCGTGGCGCTCCGTACCGATGATGGCCAGACCGCCTGCAGCCTTGACTTCGTCCGAGAGTTTGATGTCGGTACCACGACCAGCCATGTTCGTGGCAATGGTGACAATGCTGCGCTGACCTGCCTGTGCCACGATTTCGGCTTCCTTCTGGTGGAGTTTGGCGTTGAGGACGTTGTGCTCAATCTTGCGCATGTTGAGCATCTTGGAGAGCATTTCGGAAATCTCGACGGAGGTCGTACCGACGAGCACAGGACGTCCCGCCTCAATCATGCGCTGGATTTCCTCGATGACAGCCTTGTACTTCTCGCGGTTGGTCTTATAGACGCGGTCGTTCATGTCCTTACGTGCCACGGGCTTGTTGGTCGGAATCTCTACGACATCAAGTTTGTAGATGTCCCAGAACTCACCGGCCTCGGTGATGGCAGTACCGGTCATGCCTGCCAGTTTGTGGTACATACGGAAGTAGTTCTGCAGGGTGATGGTGGCGAAGGTCTGTGTGGCGGCTTCGACCTTCACACGCTCCTTTGCCTCGACAGCCTGGTGGAGTCCGTCGCTCCAACGACGACCCTCCATGATACGGCCCGTCTGCTCATCGACAATCTTCACCTCGCCGTCGATGACTACATAGTCGTCGTCCTTCATGAACATGGTGTAGGCCTTGAGCAACTGCTGCATGGTGTGCACACGTTCGGACTTGACGGCGTAGTCCTGCATGAGTTCGTCCTTGCGCTTCAGGCGTTCTTCCTCCTCGAGTCCGAGGTTGTCGAGTTCGGCCAGTTGGGCGGTGATGTCGGGCAGGACGAAGAACTCGTCGTCCTTGACGATGTTGGCAATGAGTTGGTTACCCTTGTCCGTCATTTCGACCGACTTCTGCTTCTCATCCACAACGAAGAACAGCGGGTCGGTTGCCTCTGGCATTCGGCGGTTGTTGTTCTCCATGTAGATTTCCTCGGTCTTCAGAAGGCCTGTCTTGATACCGTCTTCGGAGAGGAACTTGATGAGGGCCTTGTTCTTCGGCATGGCCTTGTAGGCACGGAAGAGGGAGAGGAAACCTGCCTCGACTTCCTTCTGGTCGTCGCTGTTGATTTGCTTGCGGGCTGTGGCGAGCAGTTCGGTAGCCTGCTTGCGCTGAGCCTCGACGAGTTTTTCGACGATGGGGCAGTATTCCTCGAACATCTGGTCGTCGCCCTTCGGCACAGGACCAGAGATGATGAGCGGCGTACGTGCATCGTCGATGAGCACGGAGTCCACCTCATCGACAATGGCATAGTTGTGACTGCGCTGCACGAGTTCCTCGGGACGCATGGCCATGTTGTCACGCAGATAGTCGAAACCAAACTCGTTGTTCGTTCCGAAGGTGATGTCAGCCTGATAGGCCTTGCGGCGTGCATCGCTGTTGGGCTGATGCTTGTCAATGCAATCAACACTGAGTCCGTGGAACATATAGAGCGGTCCCATCCACTCGGAGTCACGCTTGGCCAGGTAGTCGTTCACTGTAACGACGTGCACACCATTGCGTGTCAGGGCGTTGAGGAACACAGGGAGCGTGGCGACGAGGGTCTTACCTTCACCCGTTGCCATTTCGGCAATCTTACCTTGATGCAGAACAACGCCACCGAAGAGTTGGACATCGTAGTGAATCATGTTCCACACGGTGTCGTTGCCGCCAGCCACCCAGTGGTTGTGCCAGATAGCCTTGTCGCCTTCGATGTCCACAAAGTCGTGGGTCAGCGACAGTTCGCGGTCGAAGTCGGTTGCCGTGACCTCGACATGCTCGTTTTCTGCAAAACGGCGTGCCGTATCCTTCACGATGGCGAAGACGGTGGGCAGCACCTGGTTCAGTCCGTCCTCGAAGATGTCGAGGATTTCTTTCTCCGTCTTGTCGATTTCGTCGAAAATGGGCTGACGCTGGTCAATCTCTGTCTGCTTGATGCGGGCATTCAGTTCGTCGATGTGCGCACGTTCGTCCTTCACGAGGTCCTGCAGTTGCGCCTTGATCTCGTCGGTCTTGGCACGCAGTTCGTCGTTCGAGAGTTTTTGTATTTCGGGCTCTACGGCGAGCACCTTTTCAACAATCGGTTTGATTTCCTTCATGTCGCGCTGGGCCTTGTTGCCGAAGAGCGAACTGAGGAGTTTGTTCAATGAAAAAGCCATATATTTTTTAAGTGAAAAGTTTTAAGTGAAAAGTGATAAATTAAAAACTAAGTGGGGCTGTGGAGCAGGCGTTCGGGGCACGGATGCGCATGTAGTGGGCCACAGTGGGCGCCACGACATCCATCGTGATGGGCGTCTGCACTTTTTCTGCTTTCAGACCATAGCCGAAAAAGATGAGCGGAAACTCAAAATAACTGTCACGAACAAAGCGCGACTGGGCCATGTCTTCGTTGACAAGCGACCAGCCCGGGTTTACTTGTATGAGAATGTCGCCCGAGCACTTCGGGTGGTAGGCATTGCGGATGCGGCTGATGCCCGGTGTCCAGGCACCCTGTGTGAGTCGGGTCGAGGTATAGACATCACGAACACCGCTGTATTGGAAGAGGAAATCCTCGCAGGTCTTGAACACCTCCGTCAGGTTCAACTGCTTCTGTTCGATGAGTTTGTGGTTCAGATACAGTTGATTGCCATAGTACGACTCGACATACTGCCCATTGCCGTAGATGGCAGTGAGGTACATATTGAGCAGTGCGGCACAACGGTTAATCTGCAGCGCACCTGTCGGAATGCGATAAGTGTCCAGCGCACTGGGCTCGGAGGGTTCGTAACCCGTTGACGTGATGAAGAACAGCGTCTTGTCGAGACCAATTCTCTTGTTAATTTCGCTGAGCAGTTGGGCAATGGCAGCATCGAGGCGTACGTACACCTGTTCAAGTTCAACGGATTGCCCCGTCCGTGTGCTATAGCCCTCGGAAACACTGGCATCATAGCAAAGCGTGAGCAGGTCGGGAGTTTCGTCGGCACCCATGCTGGCGTACTGAATCAGTGTCGTAGCCGTGCGGCTCACCCACTCGTTCACATTGTCTGTGCCGGTGTTCATCATCAGACGAGTGGCAGCAGGTGCCTGTCCGTAGTACGATGTGCCAGCCCATTCCCCACTCTTTCGATTCATCCACAACGCATAGTCGGCCGCATGTCCGGCCGACAAAACGGCAGCCTCGCGACTGGGCGCCACACTATAGACCAGTGCGCGTCCGTCGGTAGCCACTTTCAGTTCGTCGCCCAGCGTCGAGACGAGCAGATGCTGGGGCGACGTCGTTTCCTGCGTATTGACACCGCGCTGCTTGAAGTCATCGACACAATGCACGGGGCGCAGCGTCTGGCGGTCCATCCAGTCCTCACCGACAATGCCGTGGCTGTAGGGCACGGTGCCGGTGTAGAGCGAAGCCACTGCCGAGGCACGGTCAACGCCGGCCGAAGCATACTGGGCCGAGGTGTAAACCACACCTTCGCGCATCAGCCGCTTCAGTCCGTCCTCACCGTAGAGGGGTGCAAACGTTTCGAGATAGTCGGTGCGCAACTGGTCGATGGCTATACCCACCACCAGCCGCGGCACAGCCTGCGAAACCTGGGCACATGCCTCCTCACCCCCTCCTACAAAAGAGGGCGCAGCCAGCAACATGATGGACAAAAATTTATTCACCGATTATTTCAACTATTTTGAATCATTCATTTACGAGTCAATCTCACCACACTCCTGACAAGCAAACTCAGTACCACAGGCAGCAGCGCCAACGGCAACTGCTGCAATGGCAGGACAAAGAGCAGGAGCGTGAAAACGATGCCTGCCAAATTGACGTATTCCAGCCACTTCATCAGCCGTTTCCTCTTCATGAACCAACTGACGATGAGCACAAACACCAGCGGATTCAGCAACACGATGAGCCAGTTCGTTCCCACAGCCGGATGTTCGGACCCGAAAAACAGGAATGCCACGAGCAGGCCCGCCACACCCTGTGTTCCCACCAGCAGCACGTCCCACCACAGGCTCACCGTCTTACGGCGCCAATCAACAATCGACAACACAGCCGACAGCGCCAACACCG
This sequence comes from uncultured Prevotellaceae bacterium, assembly GCA_900321835.1. Classification (GTDB taxonomy): domain Bacteria; phylum Bacteroidota; class Bacteroidia; order Bacteroidales; family Bacteroidaceae; genus UBA3839. The sequence continues at coordinate 1,545 of ONXQ01000006.1, read as the reverse complement.
ACCACATCACCTGCATCGGAGTGGCCGGCAGTCCCGACGTCTGCGGAAGCGGAACCGTCGGATCATAGACGGTTTCCTTCTTTACCAGAGGCTTCACCTCGCCGTCGGGATATTCAATCGTCGCATCCTTCACCAAGTTGTGGAAGCGCTCAGGAACAAACATCTTGTCGCGCTGCGAAAGCGGACGGTCCACCTCACACCCCAGCACCAGGTCGATGCCCAGTTCCACCCACGGCGACTGCGCCGTGTAGCGGTGGATAATGTCGCGTTGTGTCACCTGCTCGTTGTTCTGAGGATAAGCCACACGCACACCCTCCTGCATCGCACGCTGCAAGGCATCACGGGCCCGCGTCGTGCAGTTGTCATAGAGGAAGTTGTAGCGGTACATCTTGTTCTCCGGCCGACTGTTCCACACAATCAGCGCAAACAGCATCTGCTTCTCCTCCGCCGTCAGATTCAGTTCCTGCTCCCACACCGTATGGCCCTCATCGACATAGCGTGACATGAAGAAGTCCGTCGGTTCGGCCCCCAGTTCGTAGTCCGTCTCACCCTTTACAAAGCGATAGACGAAATTCTTCGAGTTGTAGTCGAACAGCCCGTAGTTGAACACAAAGTCAAACCCCTTGAGTTGCTTGTTGCGCATGTGGATGGCCGTATGTCCGAAGAGCGTGTAGGGTTCAGTGCCAGGGGAACAAGTCAGCATGGAGATGTAGATGCCACTTCCGTCGCCGCCCCCATCCTTCGCCGTACTGTCCGACACGACCGAATCAGCCGGTTCTCCCTGCGACCACGCACACAAAGAACCCGCCCACATCATCAGTGTCAGCAGCCAATATTTCATACCTAATTTACACCTATTATATAATAGTTATTTGAGTTTTCCCGAACGTGAGTACCTTCAACGCAGTTAAAGGTACGAATAAGTGAGCGGAAAACCAAATTTATTTGAGTTTTCCCGAACGTGAGTGCCTTCAACGCAGTTAAAGGTACGAATAAGTGAGCGGAAAACCATATTTATTTGAGTTTTCCCGAACGTGAGTACCTTCAACGCAGTTAAAGGTACAAATAAGTGAGCGGAAAACCAAATTTATTTGAGTTTTCCCGAACGTGAGTACCTTCAACGCAGTTAATGGTACAAAATAAGTAAGCGGAAAACCAAATTTTGGAGCAGCGAGTGCAAAAAAAACGGGAACAATATAGGTGTTGACCCATACGAAAAAGGGTGTTTGTGTACGCCACATAATCTGCGAAATCAACAGTGCAAAGGGACAGGAATTAAAGATATATGATTTCCAATAAAAAAGCGAAGGCATAGAGCATTACAGCCAGGTGACACCATACATTGAACTTCTTTACGTAACGTTCACCGCCGCCATCGCGGCTGATCTGAAGAATTTTTACCCTATTTAGGTAATTTAGCAGCTGACCCAGTATCGGCTGTCCGAGAAAATGTGTACTTTTGGGCTCACCCGTATATTCCTGTGTTTATCCGTAAATCATTGATAACCTGTAGAGAAAGAAATCCACATCTATAACACCTCTGAG
>ONXQ01000128.1 GCA_900321835.1 uncultured Prevotellaceae bacterium | reverse complement strand
CGGCATCGGAACGAGCGAGGTCGAGATGGTGATGGCGTCGCAGTGCATCCTGCAGCAGAAGCCGAAGTCGATGCGCATCAACATTGAAGGTACGCTGGGTTGGGGCGTCACGGCGAAAGACATAGCCCTCTACCTGATGTCGAAACTCACGACGAGCGGCGCGACGGGCTACTTCGTGGAATATGCCGGAAGCGCTGTCCGCGGACTTTCGATGGAAGGCCGCCTGACGCTGTGCAACCTCTCGATTGAGATGGGTGCACGCGGCGGTTTCATCGCTCCCGATGAAGTGACGTTTGCCTACCTCAAAGGTCGTGAATATGCGCCGAAGGGCGAGGAATGGGACAAGGCTGTCGAAGCATGGCGGCTGCTCAAGTCGGACGACGACGCGGTGTTTGACTGCGAACTGACGTTCAAGGCCGAAGACATCGAGCCGATGGTGACCTACGGCACTAACCCTGGCATGGGCATGGGCATCACCCAAAGCATACCGACACTCGACACGGTGGATGAGGCCGGCAAGGCTTCGTTCCTCAAGTCGCTCGACTACATGGGTTTCAAGCCCGGTGAACAGTTGCTCGGGAAGCCCATCGACTATGTCTTCCTCGGCGCTTGCACCAACGGCCGCATCGAGGACTTCCGCGCCTTTGCCACCCTTGTGAAGGGCCGCAAAAAGGCCGACAACGTGACGGCATGGCTGGTGCCCGGTTCGTGGATGGTCGATGCGCAGATTCGTGAAGAAGGCATCGACAAGGTGCTCGAGGCGGCAGGCTTCGAAATCCGTCAGCCAGGCTGTTCGGCGTGTCTGGCCATGAACGACGACAAAATTCCGGCAGGCAAACTCAGTGTCTCGACTTCGAACCGCAACTTCGAGGGCCGTCAAGGTCCCGGAGCCCGTACGATCTTGGCCAGTCCGCTCGTAGCAGCAGCCTCGGCAGTGACGGGCGTCGTGACCGATCCACGCACATTGATGTAACCCCCAAACGATAGCGTTATGAAAAAACTGTTCCATGCCCTCAACACGCTCGCTGGGTTGCTGCTGACCACGCTCGGTTGCTCCGTAGCGCAGGCCGGGAGTAGTCCCATCGATGGTAAAGTGTGGACCCAGACCGACAAGATTGAGTATTATTTTGCCGACTCTTCGACGCCGCCCGACTACCACCGCAGTTACAGCCTGACGGTCACGAAGACCGAGGCCCGCATCGTTGTTGATTCCTACGGCACGACGTTGCTCGACAAGACCTACAAACTGAAGAAAGGACAGTGGGCGAAGGCGGTCGAGGCACTCAAGAAACTCGACATCCAGTCGAAGAAGAAGGGAAAAGCCGCTCCGTGCAGCGGTGGCACGACCGAGTCGTTCTACCTCTACGCCGGCAGCGAAAGCCTGTTCCGCGGCTATCTGGACAACTGTGCCGACGAACTGAGCACGATGGTCGTTGGTTCGGAAATCATTCCCCGGGTGCTTGGATTCCTCTTTCCGAAGCCCGTCGAGGAGTTGGTGAACGAGACCCGTGTGTGGTAGCAAAAATCAGGGTGCTGGCAGAGTGCCCTCATTTTTTTTTGACTTTCTCTGAAAGTGCAGCGCAGTTGAAATAAATTTCGTCTGCGGACGAAATAAATTTCAACTGTGGACGAAAAAAATTTCGTCTGCGGACGAAATTCAGAGAAACTACGCTGGCGAAGGGGACCATTCGTTGCTTCTTTGCATCAAAGGTGAATCAATCAATAGAAAGCAGACTTATGAAACAGAAATTCAATATCATCCAATCGACGTGCATTCCGCTCCCGCTGGAAAACGTCGATACCGACCAAATCATTCCGGCCCGCTTCCTAAAAGCCACGACGAGGGACGAGCGCTTCTTCGGCGACAACCTGTTCCGCGACTGGCGCTACGACAAGCAGGGCGAGCCGAAGCAGGACTTCGTCTTCAACCAGCCCGACTACAGCGAGGCACCCCGCGAAGGTGTGCATCAGATACTGGTGGCCGGCAAAAACTTCGGTTCGGGCTCGAGCCGCGAGCACGCTGCCTGGGCCATTGCCGGATACGGTTTCCGCGTAGTCATCAGTTCGTTCTTCGCCGACATCCATAAGAACAACGAACTGAACAACTTTGTCCTGCCCGTCGTCGTCAGCGAAGATTTCCTGGCCGAACTCTTCGCCTCGATCAAGGCCGACCCGCAGACCCAGGTGCGCGTCGATGTACCCCAGCAGACGGTGACCAACCTCGCTACCGGCCGCTCGGAGCATTTCGACCTCAACGGCTACAAGAAATACTGTCTGATGAACGCCCTCGACGACATCGATTTCCTACTGGAGAACAAGGACAAGATTGAGGCATACGAATCGGCAAGATGAAGAGAATTGAGTTGATGGACACGACCCTCCGCGACGGTGAGCAGACCAACGGCGTGTCGTTTGTGCCCCACGAAAAACTGAGTATCGCCCGAATGCTGTTGCGCGAACTCAATGTTGACCGCATCGAGGTGGCGTCTGCCCGTGTGTCCGAAGGCGAGAAGGATGCCGTCAAAAGCATCTGCCGCTGGGCACGTCAGGCCGGCATGATCGACCGTGTGGAGGTGCTCGGATTTGTCGATGGCACAACGTCGATTGACTGGCTGCACGATTGTGGCTGTCAGACACTTAACCTCCTGTGCAAAGGCAGCGAACGCCATTTGCGCTATCAACTCAAAAAGACGCTCGACCAGCACGTGTCCGACATCGTCCGTTGTGTTCAGTATGCGCATGAGAAGGGCATCAGCGTCAACCTCTATCTGGAGGACTGGTCGAACGGCATGAAAGATTCGCCCGACTACGTCCACGATTTTGTCACAGCCCTGCAAGGCATCGGCGTGCTCCGCTTCATGCTGCCCGACACGCTCGGCATCCTCAATCCCGCTCAGGTGGCACAGTATGTCGGCCAGATGGTTGCATGGTTTCCCGACCTCCACTTCGATTTCCACGCCCACAACGACTACGACCTCGCCGTGGCCAATGTGCAGGCCGCTGTCGTGGCCGGCTGTCGCGGTGTTCACACCTCGCTCAACGGACTTGGCGAACGTGCAGGCAACGCGCCGCTGGCCAGTGTGCAGGCTGTGCTCAAGGACCACCTCGGCCTTCAGACCTCTATTGTCGAAGAACAACTCAACTCCGCCGCACGCCTCGTCGAAAGTTTCAGCGGCATCGCCATTCCGCCCAACAAGCCCATTGTCGGCGAAAGCGTGTTCACGCAGGTGGCCGGCGTACATGCCGACGGAGACAACAAGAACAACCTCTACTGCAACGACCTGCTGCCCGAACGCTTCGGACGAAAGCGCGAGTATGCCCTGGGCAAGAACAGCGGCAAGGCCAACATCCTGAAAAACCTCGAGGAACTGGGCCTCGAACTGACGCCCGAGCAGACACGCCGCGTCACGGAGCGCATCATCGAACTGGGCGACAAGAAGCAACTCGTCACGCAGGAAGACCTGCCCTACATCGTGAACGACGTGCTCAAGCACTCTGCTCCCGACGAGAAGATACGGCTCATCTCCTACATGGTCTCCACGGCCTACGGCCTGAAGCCCATGGCCTCGGTCAAACTCGAGGTGAACGGCGAGGTGTACGAGGAGAGTGCGATGGGCGACGGTATGTACGACGCCTTTGTCCGTGCCGTGCGCCACATCTACAAGAACCGTCTGCAGCGCACGTTCCCCTGGCTCACCAACTACGTCGTCTCGATTCCGCCCGGCGGACGTACCGACGCCTTGGTACAGACCAGCATCTCCTGGACCTACAACGACCGTTCGTACCGCACTCGCGGACTCGATGCCGACCAGACCGAGGCGGCCATCAAAGCCACCATCAAGATGCTCAACATCATCGAGGACGAGGCTGCCGTCTGACGTCAGACAGGGCGGACCCGCCTGCTTTTTTTTCAACGCTCGAAAAAAACATCCGAGCGCTTGGACGAAATCGTCTGAGCGCTCGGAAATTTTTTTCTGAGCGCTCAGACGTTTTTTTCCGAGCGCTCAGACACTATAGGGAAGCAGAGACTCACTTTTGGCCGTGTGCAGCCCAGTGGTCGATGAGGGTCTGCAGTTCGTCGCGTGTGACATGGACCACGGCGCCATGTTTTTGCTCCGAAAAGTTGGTGCGGTGGAAAGGACTGTCGCCCATGTCGAAGTAGCCGAGCGGACGGAACGTGCGCAGGTCGGTCGTTTCGCAGAAGTAGAAGTTGTGCGGCTCCATCGAGTAGCGGTCCTGCATCAGAATCCAGCGGTCCTGCCCGATGAGTTTCCAGAGCATCGGCGCTTCGTGTACCTGCGGCACACCGTCGTCAAAAGTCGGGTCGAGTGTGTAGGGGCCTGTGAGGCACGTGCTGGTCGAGTGGCGCGGATGGCCGTCCTGGGTCGAAAACAGATGGTAGGTGCCGTTGATGAACGTGATGTCGCTGTCAATCATGTGGCCCGTCAGGTGTCCGTCGCAGTCGATGGGCGCTCCGAAGAGGAAGCGAGGCGCGGAGAGCATGGTGTCGAAGTCGTCGTTCATCAGGACGTAGCGGATGTGGTTGCGGCCTCTGAAGAAACGGGTGGTGAAGTGCATGAGGATGTGCCCTGTAGTGGGGTCGGTGATCATTTCCGGTGCCCACACACAGCCGACGTCCTTCCACGAGATGGGGCGTCCTTCGCCGTCCACTTCGCCCGTCGGACAAGTCAGCGCGCTGAAGTCGAGGTTCGTGCGGCGCCAGTGGATGAGGTCGAACGACTTGAGCAGTACGAGTCCGCGGTTGTTGCCCCAGTCATAAAGCCGGCCGTCGCGCTCCCACTCGGTGGTGCGCACTCCGTCGCGCTGTCCGAAGACGTGCAGGTCGGTCATGGCCACACAAAAACCGCCGTCGGGACCGCGGAAAATATAAGGATCGCGTATGCCACGCTGCACGGCGATGGTGTCTCCCGCCATGATGGGGCGGTCGTCGTTGAGGGCTGTCCATGTGAATCCGTCCCAACTGTAGGCCATGTGCAGACCGTGGTCGGCATCTTTGTGATAGACCATCACGTAGCCAGCCATGTCTTTTTCCGTTAGATTCCGCTTGTCCGTTTGTGCGGCGGCTTTTGCGCCGAAAAGCACCGCCAGCACGAGCATTGTCAATGTCTTCATGTTTCTTGGTTTTGGTGAAAATCATTCAAAATTACACAAAATGTCAGTGACGGGCAAACTTTTTTGTATATTTTTCTTC
>ONXQ01000125.1 GCA_900321835.1 uncultured Prevotellaceae bacterium | reverse complement strand
AACGCCTGTTCAAGGACAGCTATCCGCACATGTATCGCATGGCATTCTCGATGGTGGAGAATGCCGACGATGCCAAGGATGCGGTGCATCAGGTGTTCGCTCAAATCTGGCGACGAAAACCACAGGTGGCCGATGATAGTATTCGCGGCTACTTACTGGCAGCCACCCGCAACCAATGCCTACACACGCTACGCTCGCGGCAGTTGCAGCGACAAATGGAGGATGAACTTCAGCAGGACATCGCCGCCACCGAGAACGAGGGACGAGAGGAACTGCTGCAGCAACTTCAGCAAGTCATTGACAATAACTTGACGGAGCAGGACAGGCGCGTGCTGAGTCTGCACTACGATGAGGAAATGACCTACGAAGAGACGGCCACCGTCCTCGGCATCAGCGCCTCGGCAGTGAACAAGCACATCACGCGCTCACTGGAAAAGATTCGTAAAACCCTTAAAATTGCAAAGTAAGATGAAGCAGCAGGATATTGACAAGAGAATTGGCATGCCCGACGTGGACAAGGAGTGGGCACAGTTTGAACGCGAAGTTATCGGTACAAATAGTAAATCAAGGTTTCGACATGCAGCCATATGGACAATCGGTATTGGCATTGCAGCTACCATATCATTACTCTTTGTCTTGAATACAGACATGGAAAAGGCTGGGGAGGGGCCAATAGGGGTACAGGAAGTAGCAATGAACTCCCAGCAGGAAAATACACCTACAAGCCAGCAGGATGATAATGTTATGAGACTCGGAAGTACTGAACTTGATACATTTCCCATTTCCAATAGCAAATCTAAACTCGCCTTGGAAGACAAACAATTGGAAAAGCGCATAGCCCAACTCACCATTGTACCCACTTCGGCTGACATGGAATCTGGCCATATCATGAGGCTTGGAAGCGACTCACTCAGTATGGCGGAGGCCTCATTGCAGGAGCTTATCGGTGTTACAGGGGACAGTTTCCCCATCCACTTCGTTTCGAAAAAGGAGCGTAAGTCATTGCCATATTTATGGGAGCGTGACACTGTGCTATTGGTTGTCAACGGGAAAGTAGATGCAGACTTTATGCAATATATAAGCGAAATGCCATATTGGTCAATGGCTGATGTCTATGATTATTTCTTTAAAAAGAACCAATTATTCATCAAGCAATCCCTTCATACAGAAGATTTGCAGTCAGTACTATTTGACTCATCTGTTTTGACAGGAAGGGATATCAGACTTGTGGTAAACTATCAAACCAAGCCGTTCACACCTGTCAATCAACTCCACACTAATGAAATTATGTTGCGTCGGCTGGCTTACCTCAAGAACAAGTACCTTGCAGGGTTTAAGCAAAATAGCAACCAAAAATACTACTCCCCCGACATCTACAACAGCCCCATCAAAGAACGCATCTTCGGACTGACGGCAGCCAAGTGCCACAGTGGCTATGCTGGACGGAACGAATATTTTGGTTCTATTGGCAGCGATAAAAACGGCACATACGTTCCTCTGATTCGTGATGTGGTGCTAACAACCCATGATGATTCATGGTATGAAAACGGCGAAATATGGATTCTCAAAGACGATACACATTTCAACCAGGTCGTAGACGACATTCGGCAAGCTGCGACCAGTGCCGAATCGTCAATAATTAAAGGTGACAGCATTGTTACGCTGGCATTCATCTATGGAGGAAAAGTCGCAGAAGGGCAGCCGAATGATTTGACCGGTAGATACATGCAGAAACGATTATATGAGAAAGCAAAGGTAAACACTTTCAAGTTCAATCCCGACGTTGACGCACCGTCATATTGGTGGGCTGAGGTCTATTATTCCACAACTTCCATCACGTCACAACGTCAGCTTTGGATGCACCTGCATTCTGTTGACAAACTCTACGCTGCCGACTGTCCGGAAATCATAGCCAATAGCCGAAAGATAGAAGGCATCGTGCTGAATGAGAAAGATGAGCCCCTGACTGGTGCCATCGTATTCGTCGGCTACACACCCACCCCAGAAACCGGGCTGGTCAGGACTGATAGCACAGGGTATTTCGAGCTCTGCCTGCCTTACCCCAATGCCTCAATCCAAGTGAGCCATATCGGCTACGAAACCGTTCGCCTGAGCCATCCCGCCGACACCACCTTAACCATCCGCATGAGGAATGCAACAAAATTGAGGGAAGTGGAGGTACTGGCCAAGAAAAAAATGGAGCAATATCAAAGGATAGAATAGAAAGAGACCTGCCCAAACGGGCAGATCCCTTTCATTACTTTCATTATATAAGAGAGTTTAATTACTCTTCAACTGCTGCCTGTGCGGCGGCAAGGCGTGCGATGGGCACACGGAAGGGGGAGCAGGAGGCGTAGTTGAGGCCGATCTTGGCACAGAACTTGACGCTTGAGGGTTCACCACCGTGCTCGCCGCAGATACCGCAACGGAGGGTCGGACGTACGCTGCGGCCCTTCTCGACGGCATACTTCACGAGTTTGCCGACACCGTTCTGGTCGAGCACCTGGAAGGGGTCAACCTTCAGGATCTTCTTCTCGAGATAGACGGGGAGGAAGGAAGCGATGTCGTCGCGGCTGTAGCCGAAGGTCATCTGCGTCAGGTCGTTCGTACCGAAGGAGAAGTATTCGGCTTCGGTGGCGATGCGGTCGGCCGTAAGGGCGGCACGCGGAATCTCAATCATCGTACCGATTTCAAAGTCCACTTCGATGCCGTACTCGGCAAAGACTTCCTTAGCGGTGTGCTGGATGATTTCCTTCTGTTGCTTGAGTTCGTAGAGGATACCAATGAGCGGAACCATGATTTCGGGCATCGGGTTCTTGCCTTCCTGCTTCAGTTCACAGGCGGCGCTCAGGATGGCGCGAGTCTGCATGGCAGTGATTTCGGGGAAGGTGATACCCAGACGGCAACCACGGTGACCGAGCATCGGGTTGTTCTCGGCGAGCGAGGCAACGCGGCGCTGGATGGTGGCGAGATCGACGCCCATTTCCTTAGCCATCGTTTCCTGTCCGGCCAGGTCGTGGGGAACGAACTCATGGAGTGGCGGGTCGAGCAGACGGATGTTCACTGGCAGACCGTCCATAGCCTCGAGGATTCCCTTGAAGTCGGCCTTCTGATAGGGAAGCAACTTGGCGAGGGCTTCTTCACGACCCTTTGCGCTGTCGGCAAGAATCATCTGGCGCATGGCCACAATCTTCTGGTCGTCGAAGAACATGTGCTCGGTACGTGTCAGACCGATACCCTTTGCGCCGAAGGCACGAGCCACCTGTGCGTCGTGGGGCGTGTCGGCGTTGGTACGAACCTGCAGTTTCGTGTATTTGTCGCAGAGGTCCATCAGTTCCTTGAAGTCGCCGCTCAGTTCGGCAGCCTTTGTGGGCACTTCGCCGGCATATACCTGACCGGTCGTACCGTTGATGCTGATGTAGTCGCCTTCCTTGAAGACTGTGCCGTCGATTTCGACTGTCTTGGCCTTGTAGTCAACGTTAAGGGCGCCAACACCGCTGACGCAGCACTTACCCATACCACGTGCCACAACGGCTGCGTGCGAAGTCATACCGCCACGAGCGGTGAGGATGCCTTCGGCAGCAGACATACCTGCGAGGTCTTCGGGCGACGTCTCGATACGAACGAGAACCACCTTGTGACCGTCGGCGTGCCATGCCTGTGCATCGTCGGCGTGGAATACAATCTGACCGCAACCGGCACCGGGGCTTGCAGGCAGGCCCTGAGCGATGACCTTAGCGGTCGAGAGGGCCTTCTTGTCGAAAACGGGGTGCAGCAGTTCGTCGAGTTTCTGAGGTTCGCAACGCAGGATAGCCGTCTTCTCGTCGATCATACCTTCGTGCAGGAGGTCGATGGCAATCTTCACCATGGCTGCACCTGTGCGCTTACCGTTACGTGTCTGGAGGAACCAGAGTTTGCCTTCCTGAACGGTGAACTCCATGTCCTGCATGTCGCGGTAGTGCTCTTCCAGTTTCTGCTGGATACCGTTCAGTTGAGCATAGATTTCGGGCATAGCCTCCTCCATCGAAGGATACTTGGCCACGCGCTCTGCCTCGCTGATGCCGGCACGTTCTGCCCAGCGCTGGGAGCCGAGTTTCGTAATCTGCTGAGGTGTGCGGATGCCTGCAACGACGTCTTCACCCTGGGCATTCACCAGGTATTCGCCGTTGAACACATTCTCACCGTTGGCAGCGTCGCGGCTGAAGCAAACGCCCGTAGCCGACGTGTCGCCCATGTTGCCGAACACCATTGCCATGACGCTGACAGCCGTACCCCACTCGTCGGGAATACCCTCCATCTTGCGGTACAGGATGGCACGTTCGTTCATCCAAGAGCGGAACACAGCGCAGATGGCGCCCCAGAGTTGCTCAATCGGGTCGTTCGGGAAGTCCTTGCCCGTACGCTCCTTGATAGCCGTCTTAAAACGCTTCACCAGTTCCTTGAGTTCATCAACGCTCAGGTCCTTGTCGAGTTTCACGCCACGGATGGCCTTCACCTGCTCGATGATTTCCTCAAACGGGTCGATGTCTTCCTTGTTCACGGGCTTCATCTCGAGCACCACGTCGCCGTACATCTGTACGAAACGGCGATAGGAGTCATAGACAAAGTGAGGGTTCTTGGTCTTGGCCACCATGCCCTCGGCCACCTCGTCGTTCAGACCCAGGTTGAGGATGGTGTCCATCATGCCAGGCATCGAAGCGCGGGCACCCGAACGGACGCTGACCAGCAGCGGGTTCTCCTTGTCGCCGAACTTCGAGTTCATCAGGCCCTCGATGTGCTTCACGGCAGCCATCACGTCGTCGTTCAGCAGTTCCATAATCTTCTGCTGACCCACTTCGTAATACTCGTTACAGCAGTCGGTCGTGATGGTGAAACCGGGAGGAACGGGAACGCCGATCAGGTTCATTTCGGCCAGGTTAGCACCCTTGCCGCCGAGTTCCTCACGCATTTTCGCATTACCTTCGGCCTTACCGTTGCCGAAGGTATAAACTCTTTTCTGACTCATAAAAAACAGTTTAATGGTTGATAAATAAAATGAATTGTATTATTGCATTCTTTCTAATTCTGCAAAGTTAATCAATAAAAATTGTATATCCAAACTAAAGACATTTTTTTTGCCGTTTATGCGCAAAAAATACGACCTCGACACTCACACCAAGTGCTTGGAGAAATAATTCCAAGCAGTTAGCAGCCAGTTCGGTGTAAAGACGTTGTACGGGCAGCCCCATGACGTTGAAGTAGGAACCTTCAAGTCTCGTGACACCGATGTAGCCAATCCACTCTTGGATGCCGTAGGCACCGGCTTTGTCGAAGGGACGGTAGTTGGTAATGTAGTAATCAATCTCAGCGTCACTGAGGTCGGCAAAGGTGACGAGGCTGGTGACGGCAAAGGTCTTTGAGACCTCACCCTCGGTCTGGCGGCAAGCCAGGGTGACGCCGGTGATGACTTCGTGGGTGCGTCCGCTCAACCGTTTCAACATGGCGCGGGCTTCGTCTGCATCTTTTGGCTTGCCGAGCACCTGGTGGTCGAGATAGACGATGGTGTCGGCGGTGATGAGCAGTTCGTCGTCGGCCAGCGTGGGCAGATAGGCGGCTGCTTTCTTGGCGGAGATGTGCTTGGGAATGTCCTCGCCTTGCAAGTCGGAAGGCCAACTTTCGTCAATGCCTTGCAGGGTACGGACTTCAAAGTCGAGGCCCAGTCCTGCCAGCAGTTCGCGACGGCGTGGCGAATTGCTGGCGAGGATGATTTTTCTATTACCAACCAAATGCTGTATCATCGTGCATCCATTTTCCTTGTACTTTCAACACTTGCTCAATCACGTCGCGGCCGCATCCTTCCCCACCCTTCATGGGTGAGATGTAACGGGCAATGTCCTTGATTTCCTGCGCAGCATCAGCCGGGCA
>ONXQ01000190.1 GCA_900321835.1 uncultured Prevotellaceae bacterium | reverse complement strand
CCATCAGTCGGGTTGAGAACTTCAAGAAAGGACAAACGGCCGAATGGAACAGTACGCAGAAGAGCGTGATGAGCCAAAAACCAGGCGAGCGCAGTGTGAAGCCGATATCGCTCCAGCGGAACTCGTCATCAGAAGAATTATTAGCCTCATTAGTCCCATTGGTCTTATAAGCCTCATCTAATTGGCGATCCATTACACAGAAAACCAGGAATGCCAGCAAGCCGGTGACAAGGAAAGACAGCGCCAGCAGCAGAGGAGCCGACAAGGTGAAGTGGCGCGCTATGGGAGCTGAGATGCTTAGTGCGGCGGCTGTGCCGAGTCGCGCCATTGCTAATTGTAGCCCCATAGCCATTGCCAGTTCGTGACCGGTGAACCAGCGCACCATAGCTTTCGACACGGTGATGCCCGTCATCTCGTAGCCTACGCCGAAGATGGCAAAGCCCAGTGATGCGAGGACTACCGTCGACGGCATGTCGAATAGCTCTCCTTCAGGCGCTGCACTGACGGCATAGAATTTGATGAGCGTGCCAAGAACCATCAGTGAGCAGGCCAGTATGCCCGTAAAGCGGATGCCCATCTTGTCGAGAATGATGCCCGAGAAGAAGAGCATGAGCAGGAACACGTTGATGAAACTGCCGGCGCCTGAGAAGAAGCCGTAGTCGGTGGGCGTCCACCCAAGTCCACCTTGAGCGCGCGGCATTTCAAGCAGCGTCTCAAGGGGCGACATGACGTCGTTGACGAAATAGCCCATCATCATTGCCGTAGCTACGATGAAGAGCACCGTCCAGCGGGCAGCGGGGGAGTCGCTTATTTTTTGTGTACAGGATCGCATGTAAGCCCGCAGCCTAACTTCTTGAATATCTTACGGTCGACCTCGGAGAGCATTACCGTAGAGTGTACCTGGCAGTGTCGCAGGTTGGGTAGCTGTTCCAGGGCCTTGCGACAGTTGTCATCGTCTTGTGACAGTACGCTCAGTGCCACCAGTACCTCGTCGGTATGCAGTCGCGGGTTCTTTGCACCTAAGTATTCGGTCTTAGTCTTCTGAACAGGCTCAATCAGCGACTGAGGGATGAGTTTCTCTTCGTGGTCGATGCCAGCGAGATACTTTGTGGCATTCAGCAGGAGAGCGGCGCTGCAACCCAACAGAGGTGACGACTTTGCGGTGATAATCGTGCCGTCTTCCAATTCAATGGCTGCCGCAGTGTGCCCCGTCTCTAACTGCTTCTCATAGGCGGCAGTGGTGGTGCGGCGGAAAGCTGTCGTAATCTTGGATCGTATAAGCGGCGGATGATTTCGTTGCGTGATGCCTCGCAGCACATCTCGTCATCAGAGATGCAGAAGCCAATCATGTTGACACCCATGTCCGTTGGCGACTTGTAGGGATTCTCACCATAAATACCCTCAAAGAGCGCGTTCAGTACAGGGAAAATCTCAATGTCGCGGTTGTAGTTGATGGCTGTCTTGCCGTATGCTTCTAAATGGAACGGGTCAATCATGTTGACGTCGTTCAGGTCGGCTGTGGCTGCTTCGTAGGCAATGTTCACGGGATGCTTCAAGGGCAGATTCCACACGGGGAAGGTCTCGAACTTGGCGTAACCGGCACGTATGCCGCGCTTGTTCTCATTGTAAAGCTGTGACAGACAGGTAGCCATTTTTCCGCTGCCAGGACCGGGAGCAGTAACGATAACCAGCTCTCGTGAGGTCTCTACATAATCGTTCTTGCCAAAGCCTTCATCTGAGGCAATGAGCTCGACGTTATGGGGATAGCCGTCGATGGGGTAGTGGAAATATGAGCGTATGCCCATACGCTTTAACCGATGGTGGAATTGGTCTGCAGCACGCTGGCCGTTGTAGTGGGTAATAACGACACTGCCCACCATAAACTGCCGCTGCATAAACTCGTCGCGCAGACGCAGTACATCTTCATCGTAGGTGATGCCGAGGTCGGCTCTGATTTTATTTTTCTCAATGTCGTCGGCACTCACCACAATGATAATCTCTATGCTGTCGCGCAGCTGTCCCAACATCCGTAGCTTGGAGTCGGGCTTAAAGCCTGGCAAGACGCGTGAGGCGTGGTGGTCGTCAAAGAGCTTACCGCCTAATTCCATGTACAGCTTGCCGTCAAACTGGGCAATGCGCTCCTTGATATGCTCTGACTGAATCTTCAGATATTTCTCGTTATCGAATCCAATTTTCATCATCTCTCTCTGTATTACTCTTTAATATTAGGCAATTCCAATCCCAGTCCCTTCTTGCGGTCGACAACTTTCAGCACAAGGCCCAGGACGAGGGCTGCTACGCCGAGGAATGCCAGCATGACCAAGGGCGCAGTATAGTCGAACTGCGTGGGGTCGGTCACGCCAGGATTGGTGGCATCGAGCACCTTTCCGATGAGCAGCGGGAAGAGCCACAAGCCGATGTTCTGAATCCAGAAAATCAGAGCATACGCCGAACCAATAACTTTGGCATCAACCAGCTTAGGCACTGAAGGCCAAAGGGAGGCTGGTACCAATGAGAAGCTGGAACCAAGCACAAGAATGGTGACGTAAGCTATGATGATGCCGCCAACAGCCGACCCCTTGAACATCGGTAGGACGAAGGCAAACGTCAGATGGCAGGCAATGAGTAGCAACGAGCCTAAAACCAACATTGAGGCGGCTTTGCCGTGATGGTCGAGATAGCTGCCCAGAATGGGAGTAATCAGCACGGCCAGCAATGGGAATACTGCAAAGATTGACTCTGCCGACTGGCGCATGAAGCCCATATAGCAATAGGTGATAAGCGCAACGATAGAAATTCCCAAAAGGCTAAACCTCTTGCTACTGGTCTTCTGGAAGTTGCTGGCAAAGCCTGCAGCAGCTACGATGAGCATGATGACGTATTGAATAATCGTAACATCAGGCTGTGCCCAGAATGAGTCAGCGTCTGGAGCTGTGAGCGTCAGGTTACACTGCAGCATATTGACGGCGTACTTCTGGAAGGGGAAGATGGCCGAGTAGTAGAGCACGCAGAGCAGGGCTACGAGCCAGAAACCGCTGGAGGTGAGAATCTGACCGAGGTCGCTGATCTTGAAGGGGTCGTCTTTCTCTTCTGCCTCGCCGGTCTGTGCATCGAGGCGCTTGTCCATGAAGAAATAGACGATGAACATGATGAGGGCAATCATCAGCAGGACGACACCGAAGGCGACGCTTCGGCTTACGCTGACTTCGCCGCCGAGACGTGCGAAGAAGGGCGAGAAAATCATGCAGGTGGCCACACCGAGGCGTGCCAGTGCCATCTCCGAGCCCATAGCCAGCGCCATTTCGCGGCCCTTAAACCACTTCACGATACCGCGGCTGACGGTGATGCCTGCCATTTCGACGCCGCAACCGAAAATCATGAAGCCCACGGCTGCGACTTTTGCGCTCGAAGGCATTCCTTCGTAGAACGGCGACACACCCAGTTCGTCGAAGCCCGGGATGTAGTTCAGGTTCTCGGTGAACCATGTGTCGAGTCCGCTGCCCTTGAAGGCATCCGTCACGGCATACCACTTGATGATGGCTCCCACAAGCATCACGGCTCCGCTGAGCAGGGCTGTGAAGCGCACGCCCATCTTGTCGAGGATGATGCCTGCGAAGATGAGGAAGAAGACGAAGACGTTGAGGAACGTCTCTGCGCCCTGCATCGTGCCGAAGGCCGTTGCGTCCCATCCGCGTGTTTCCTTCATCAGGTCCTGGATGGGCGAGAGAATGTCCATGAAGATGTAACTGCAGAACATCGCCAGGGCGAGCAGCAGAAGGGCTGTCCAGCGCATGGCCGCGCTGTCACGAAGTGTTTGTTGAATTGCTTTTGTCATAATAGTGTTATTTTGATAGTTTTATGCTTTTTCTCTTTTCTACTATCGGCAAGAACAAACAGCCGAATTTCCTGCAAAGTTACGATTAAGCGAGCGGAATACAAAATGAAAGCAAAAAAACTTTTATTTTTATTTCCTAGCGAAAGTAACTTCGACCACGGGTCAAAGTGACGTTTTTTTGCCGATAACGGCAAGAAATCGAAGCAGATACTTATTGAAGTTGCGAAAAAGTCGATAACGGCATTGTTTAATTTCGTTGAATAGTTAACGTGAGTTCGGCATAAGCAAAGCCTTCGGGACTTGATTGACTCCTAAAGTCCTTATGCCGAACTCACGTTCATTTAGCAATGACAAGGCCACAAAATTCGTCAAATTCGTAGTCGAAAAAAGAATCCATGTGATACTCGAGATACGCGGAGCCATATTTCGTCGTCAAAACAACTTCGTGTACTATTTGCTGTTTTGACAACTTCGCCGTTCCCGGTTCGTCGTCCGACAATCGCGCAAAAATCGTCGCGAGGTTTTTTGCCGAAAATTTCGCAGGGATTTTGATGGTTTGCAAGAAAACGGCGTAAGGCGCTTGTTTTCAGTAGGATGGACAAACATCGCCGTTTTTCCTGCCGCCCGTCCGCAGAAAAATCGGGTGCAGAGCGCAGTGCAAAAAAGTTTCGTCCGCAGACGAAAAAAATTTCGTCCGCAGTCTAACGGGTTTCCGACTGCGTTCCGGCCGTCATTCGCCGGAAGAAAAACGGCGGAAAAAGCACGTTAACTGTTAAAATTCTGCGGTTTTTGACGGAAAATCGGCTGCACAGAGGCTGGAAATCCGCTGTCCCAACCCTCGAAACGTGCTATTTCACGCAAAATTCCCGACAAGAATTGAGGGGTGGAAATGTTAAAATTCGCGGAAATGTTAACGGTTTCCGGCACTGTTTTCACTCGTCTCATCGTTCGCTTTGCGACGCTTTCGCTTGTCGAAAGAATCTGCGGGAATCTTGACGTCAATCTTTTGTTATAGTTAAAGAAAAAACGCTGAAGCGCGGGTGGCTTCAGCGTTTTTTTGTGGTTTGGGGATGTGGACTATTTCTTCAGCCAGCGGTCCAGCCACTCGAAGTAGGTGCGTTGCCAGAGGATGCCGTTCTGGGGCTTGAGCACCCAGTGGTTCTCGTCGGGGAAGATGAGGAGTTCGGCGGGGATGCCACGCAGGCGGGCGGCGTTGAAGGCACCCATGCCCTGGTTGGCGTTGATGCGGTAGTCCATCTCGCCGTGGATGCAGAGGATGGGCGTGTCCCACTGGTCCACGAAA
>ONXQ01000119.1 GCA_900321835.1 uncultured Prevotellaceae bacterium | reverse complement strand
AAACTTTGAGAACGCACTCTCAAAGGTTTGAGGGCGCAGTCTCAAAAACTGGAAAGCGCAGTCGGAAATCAGGCAAGCAGAACCACGGATTTAACGGATCTGAAGAATAACCTTCCTTCCTCCAGAAATGGTTTTTGAACCCGAATAGGTCAATAGACATTGTTAATGAATGGCGCGTCGCGTGGTCGATCTCTATCTCATGTCGCTCTGCCGCCATCATGTGCTTGCCAACTCCACCTTCAGTTTCTGGGCAGCCCATCTCTCCGCTCCCGGCGGCATTACCGTCTATCCCTCCCGCTGGTATGCCGACCCCACATGGCAGGTTCCCGACACTTGACCCTTGACTCTTGACCCTATTATGACACATCCCAAATTTATCCTCACGATGGACGGACGCATCCGGCTGGGCATGGTGGTGCGCCATGTGGAACTGATGCGTCGCGGCGACGAATGTATCGGCGGCGGCTACTACGAAGTGGACTACGCTTCCAACCGCTTGTTGCTCAGCGGCATATCAACCGACTTCGGCATTCCGCGCTGGCACTTGGTTGATGCCATCGCATTGCCGAAAGCCTATCGCGGTATGTCGGTCGTTTATCGCTACGACGACCCTCACGAAGAGGATGTGGCCGTGACGGCCGACTTTCCCATCACGTATTATTAAAATAGGAAATCCTACTCTGCCAGTCGCAGCACACGGATGCCCACGTGAGAACGCTGACCCTGACTGTAGTCGTAGAAAGACTTTGAGTCGATGACCACACGGTGGTAGAGGCTCGAGGCGTGCATCAGATGCAGGCGCCCCTGCTGCCATACGGCAAAACCGAGGTGGCTGGTGTCGAGTCCTGCTTTCGACGTGACGATGGCCACGAGGTCGCCGGTGTGGATGAAGGAGAGTTCGGAGGCCGAACGGTTCAGACGCGACTTGGGCAGATAGCGAAGACGTCGGCCCTGGACAGCACGCTCCTGCGAACGGATGACGGGAACAAACTGCGGGTTGCGCTTGAGATGTTTGTAGAGGTCGGGATGCTGCGACATGTAGTTGATGCTGACGGTTTGTGTGGCCAACCCTTCGTAAGGACACTTCTCCAGAACATCCTCGACCAAGAGTTGCGCCGCATTGTCGTCGGCCCACTGCGTGAAATAGTGGAGGCGCGAAGTGTAGTCCTCAATCTGCCCTTGACGGTAGCGCAGTCGCTGCAACCACCGGCAGAAGTCGGCGAAAGTCTGCTGTCCGTTTGCATCGCAAAGGGAAAGAGCGCACACGGTTTCGAGAAACGTCGTGCAATCCAGTTCGCGGGTGTTGACGATGAGGTGCTCGGTGGTTCCGTTTTCAAGGGTGTGTGCCACGTAGGGGCGTCCGACAAACTGCTGTCCGAACCACAAGGTCCGGGGCGTTTCGCCACGGTCGGTGCGTGCCTGACGCAGAAGATGTTCGACAAAGACAGAGTCTTCGGATTGAAACTCCACCGACTGCGCAAATGCAATCTGAAAAGTTCCCCAAAAGAAAATGAAGAAAGAAAACAGGAATGGTCTCATTGCTGTAAGAAAACAAATCAAGTTTTGTCTATTATTATAACCGCAGATTATACGGATTTGAGGGACTTTTTATTCAGTTTGCATGGTCAATGCACTGATTTTTGAAGGATTCTTTCTGGCGAAAGCGACTCTTTGTATTATTTTTTTATGGAATCGTCGTATTCAGCGACTGACGTCACGATGATACTTGCTGCAAGAATCGATGCGAGCAACGTAATCCGTTAAAAATCCATTTCTGGAGTATAGGGAATATCTCTTTAATCCGTGTAATCTGCGGTTATTTAATATATGCGTAAGTTAAAAACACAACAGAAAAACTCGGAAACGCTCAGTGCTTAATACTGGATTTCCTTCACATTATGATTGCCAACAAAGCGGTTGAGGTCAACATTGCCACGGACTCCGCGCAGGCTACCCTGCCCTGTGTACTGCCAAATGAGGTAGTCATCGTCATCGTAGAGCATGGGTTCTTCAAACGAGTAGGCAGCAATCCAAAACTTGTAGCGGCTGTAGCGGCCTCCGTACATGTGCTTGTTGTAGAAATTCTTACCGGTGTAGATGATGGGGCGCTTTCCAAACTCTTTGGTCACCAATTCGAGCAGACGTTCCAGGCGAGCGTGGAAGGTGGCTGGCGAAACGCCGCGGCTGGTCACCTCGACGTCAATCATGGGAATGAGGTCAATCTGCTTCGGATTGACCACGCTCATCATGTTTCGGAACTGGGCGTCGGCATCGACACCAGGACGGAAGAAGTGGTAGGGACCGACCTTCAGGCCGTTGCGACGCGCCTCGCGCAGATTGGATAAATAGGTGTCGTCGATGTAGTTTGAGCCTTCGGAAGCCTTGAGATAGACAAACTGTATCTCACGGTTGCGTGCCACTTCGACCCAGTTGATGTAGCCCTGGTGGTGGCTCACGTCGATGCCCTGCGGAAATTGTCCCTGCACACCGCTGCGCTGTCGGCGAGCCTGTTGACCACCTGCGTCGCCACCCCTCAGGCTGACATCTTTCACCACACGCGGACTGCTGTCGGGCTTCGATTTACGGTTGATGGGGTCGGGGTCAATCAGGGGAATAGAACTGGCATTCTCACGCTTCATGTCGTACTTGTTCGGCTTCTTGCGTGCATCGGCAGGAAGACACACCACAAGCATCATCAAAGTCAGAAAGAATATGTAAAAACGATGGGACATGCTCGAAAAGAGATTAATCTCTGCAAAGATACGATAAAAAAGTGAAATGTGAAAAGTGTGAAGTGAAAAGTAAAAAATAATTAACATATATTTTGAAAATCGCGCACATTCCTGTAACTTTGCATCCACACCTCATCATTTTCACCAATACTTTTTTACAAATGAAAACAACAAACTATCTTCTCAAGTCACTGACGGTCGGCTCGGCCGCATTGTTGACGGTCTGCCTCTTCGGCAGTTGCGACATGAAAAATCCAGGTACGAACCAGAGTGACACCATCACCACAGGGATTCTCGGCACAGGCGATGCTGCCGACGACGACGCGGTGCAGCAGGACGAAGCCTCGACTGCACGTGCCCTCGAAGTCAGCATCGACGAGAGCGGTCTGACCTATGAGGACCTGACCATTCACCTCTCCAACGGCACCGACTACATCTACAAGGACGCTCCCTTCGGCACCGTCAAGGTCAGCATCGAAGACCTCCCTGCCAGTGTTGCTGAACTGCAGAACCTGCGACTTCCCGGCGGCATGACCGACATCCACCAGAGTCCTTATCTCCAGCCACTTTTGCTTGTGACTGCCCTCAACCAACTGAACTACGACAAGCAGACGGCAAAGGACATGCTCGACTACGTGGGCCGTGTGACAAAATCAGAGAACCGCGATGCCCAGATGGTCCACTTCCCTGCCCCATCGGAGCCGTTCACCGACTACTACAAGTCCGACTGGAGCCAGGCCAACCAATACAAGAAATTCGACAAAGTGCGTTCGTGGCTCGAAGGGGCAAAGTATGCCAACAACTACACGCCAGCCGAGAAGCCTTACGTCATGACGATGGAAATCACCAACTACAGTTACACCACCGACAAGGACTATGTGCAACTCTGGATCAACTCGACCCAACTGAGTTCTAAACGCGAAATCGGTGTGTGGAAATACGACTCGGACGGCGACGACAAGTTCGACACCTTCTGGTGCAGCACCTACCTCGGTCTGTTGCACAGCCTGGGCGAATACTAATTCTCCTGCATCACACCTGGCCCTCATTTCCGAGCGCTTGGAAATTTTCGCCTGAGCGCTCGGAAAAAAACGTCCAAGCGCTCAGACGATTTCGTCCGAGCGCTTGGACCTATATATAAGAAGAAGAGCAGACACCGGCGGCGTCTGCTCTTTCTGTTAACGGATGAAGAGAAGTTCGCGATACTTAGGCAGAGGCCACAACTCGTCGTCGACGACCAGTTCCAACTTATCGACATGATAGCGGATGGTTTCGAGCAGCGGAGCCACATGGTCGTGGTAGGCCACAGCCTTCTCACGTTCGTCGGCAATGCGGTTGGCACGTTTCCGCTCGTCGATCATCTTCTGGACCTGTTCGATGATGAAGGTTTCATGTTCCGAAATCTGCTCAATGAGGCGCAGGTTGTTGGCCGAGATTCGGTCAGCCTTTTCCGCAGGGAAGATTTCCTTGAGTTTGTGAACATTGTCGATGAGAACCGACTGGTAGTTGGTGACAACCGGAATGATGTGGTTCATGCAGAGGTCACCAAACACGCGCGACTCAATCTGTATCTTCTTTGTGTAGGTTTCCCACTTGATTTCGTTTCGGGCACGGAGTTCGACACGGGTCATGACGTGCTGGCCCTCGAACATACGCACCGAGGCCTCGTCGAGGTAACGGTCGAAAACGACGGGACAGGAGGTCTCGCAGTCGAGCCCACGGCGTGCAGCCTCTTCCTTCCACTCGTCGCTGTACCCGTTGCCGTCGAAACGAATGGGGCGTACATAGTTGATGTCTTCGCGCAACACACGCAGGATGGCTTTTTCAAGAGCAAGCCCGTCGGCAATGTGGGCATCAACGCGCTGCTTGAAACTGGTGAGCGCCTCGGCGACAGCAGTGTTGAGCGTAAGCATGGCACTTGCACAGTTGGCTTCGGAACCGACAGCACGGAACTCAAAACGGTTGCCCGTGAAGGCAAAGGGTGACGTGCGGTTGCGGTCGGTGTTATCGATCAGAATTTCAGGAATGGACGGAATGTCGAGCCTCATCTTCGTCTTGCCCGACACAGAGAGGCTTTCGTCCTCGCTCGACGCAGCGACATGGTCGAGCAAGTCGCTGACAGTGCGACCGAGAAACGAGGAGATGATGGCGGGCGGTGCCTCGTTGGCGCCGAGGCGATGGGCATTGGTGGCCGACATGATGCTGGCCTTGAGCAAACCGTTATGGTCGTAAACAGCCTTCAGCGTCTCGACGATGAACGTGACGAAACGCAACGTGTCGAGCGGCGTGCGACCCGGTGCATGAAGCAGGACGCCCGTGTCGGTTGACAGGCTCCAGTTGCAGTGCTTGCCGCTGCCGTTAATGCCCTTGAAAGGCTTTTCGTGCAGCAGACAACGGAATCCGTGCTTCCTTGCCACACGCTTCATCATAGCCATCATCAGCATATTGTGGTCAACAGCCAGATTGGCCTCCTCGAAGATGGGCGCCAACTCAAACTGTCCGGGGGCAACCTCGTTGTGTCGGGTCTTGACCGGGATGCCGAGTTCGAGCGCATGAATCTCAATGTCGCGCATGAAGTTCTCCACACGTTCGGGAATCGAACCGAAGTAGTGGTCGTCCATCTGCTGGTTTTTGGCCGAATCGTGCCCCAGCAGCGTGCGGCCTGTCATCACAAGGTCGGGGCGTGCCGTGTAGAGCGATTCATCTACCAGGAAGTATTCCTGCTCCCAACCCAGGTTGCAAACCACTTTCTTGACTTCGGGATAGAAATACTGAGCCACAGCCGTAGCGGCGCGGTCAACCGCATAGAGCGCCTTCTTCAAGGGCACCTTGTAGTCGAGCGCCTCACCCGTGTAGGCGATGAATATCGTGGGAATCATCAGTGTGTCGCCGATGACAAACACAGGCGAAGTGGGGTCCCAGGCACTGTAGCCACGGGCCTCAAACGTGCTGCGGATGCCGCCGTTCGGAAACGATGATGCGTCCGGTTCCTGCTGCACCAGGATTTTACCTTCGAACTGCTCGACCATGCCGCCCTTTCCGTCATGTTCGACAAATCCGTCGTGCTTTTCGGCTGTACCCTCTGTGAGCGGCTGAAACCAGTGGGTGTAGTGCGTCACACCCAAGTCCATTGCCCAGCGCTTCATGCCCTCGGCCACCTCGTCGGCGATGGTGATGTCGAAGGGAGCGCCCTCGTCAATGACTTCGCACATCTTGTGGTAGGCATTGGGCGAGAGATACTGGTACATCTTCTGCTTATTGAAAACGTACTTTCCGAAAAACTCCGACGGGCGCTCCGAGCGTGTCGGTACTTCCACGGGGCGCTTCTTGAACGCCTCGTCAACAACTTTAAACCTTAATTTCGATGCCATAACCTATTACATATTATCGAATCAC
>ONXQ01000002.1 GCA_900321835.1 uncultured Prevotellaceae bacterium | reverse complement strand
ATTTAAGATAGTTCTCTTCTTGCTGGGTAAAGGAAAAAATGAAAGACCTTATTTTATTACGCGCACGCGCGCGAAATAATTGCTGAAAAGTTTCGGGAAGTCATGTCTTTTTCGTAACTTTGCATAGTTAATTACTGATGAAAAAATGACGACAGAAAAACAAAGTGAACTGAACTTCGGCAACGAAGCAGAACTGAACGGCGGAGACGACTACTCCGCAAGTAACATACAAGTGCTCGAGGGGCTTGAGGCTGTGCGCAAACGCCCGGCGATGTATATCGGCGACATTAGCGAGAAGGGTCTGCACCACCTGGTGTATGAGGTGGTGGACAACTCGATTGACGAGGCGCTGGCTGGTTTCTGTACGCACATTGAGGTGACCATCAACGAGGACAACTCAATCACGGTGCAGGACAACGGCCGCGGTATCCCGGTCGATATGCACGAGAAGGAGCACCGTTCGGCCCTCGAGGTCGTGATGACGGTGTTGCACGCCGGCGGTAAGTTCGACAAGGGCTCGTACAAGGTCAGCGGCGGTCTGCACGGTGTGGGCGTGAGTTGCGTGAACGGCCTTTCGACGAAGATGATTTCGCAGGTGTTCCGCGACGGAAAAATCTATCAGCAGGAGTACCATCAGGGAACTCCGCTATATGCTGTGAAAGAGGTGGGTACGACCGACCTGCGCGGCACACGCCAGCAGTTCTGGCCCGACAAGACCATCTTCACCACGACCATCTACAAGTATGACATTCTGGCCAACCGTATGCGCGAACTGGCGTTCCTCAATGCAGGGCTGCGCATCACGCTGACTGACCTGCGCCTCGATGTCAATGCCGAGGCTGGCATCGACGGTGTGCGCCGCGACGTCTTCTACAGCGAAGGCGGATTGCGCGACTTTGTGCGCTATCTCGACTCGACGCGCACACACCTTTTCGACGACGTCATCTATCTCAATACCGAGAAAGGCGGCACGCCCATCGAGGTGGCCATTATGTACAACACGTCGTACTCTGAAAACCTGCACTCCTACGTCAACAACATCAACACGATCGAGGGCGGAACGCACCTTACCGGATTCCGCACTGCCCTGACACGTGTGCTGAAGAAGTATGCCGACGACAACAAAATCACTGAGAAACTGGAGAAGCAGCACATCGAAATCTCGGGCGAGGACTTCCGCGAAGGCCTCACGGCCGTCATCTCGGTGAAGGTGGCCGAACCGCAGTTCGAGGGTCAGACCAAGACGAAACTCGGCAACTCGGAAGTGGCCGGTTCGGTAAGTTCGGCTGTCTATGAGGCCATGACGAACTATCTGGAGGAACACCCGAAGGAGGCCAAACTGATTGTCGATAAGGTCGTGCTGGCTGCAACGGCCCGTGTGGCTGCCCGCAAGGCCCGCGAGAGCGTTCAGCGCAAGAACCCCATGTCGGGCGGCGGTCTGCCCGGCAAACTCGCCGACTGCTCCGACCGTGACCCCGCCAACTGTGAGATGTTCATCGTCGAGGGTGACTCGGCCGGCGGTTCGGCCAAACAAGGTCGCGACCGTCACTTCCAGGCCATCCTGCCCATCCGCGGTAAGATCTTCAACGTCGAGCGCGTCATGTGGCACAAAGCCTTTGAGCATGAGGAAGTGAACAACATCATCCAGGCCCTCGGCGTGCGATTCGGACTCAATCCCGAGGACAACAAGGAGGCCAACTACGACAAACTGCGCTACTACAAGACCATCATCATGGCCGATGCCGATGTCGATGGTGCCCACATCGCCACGCTCATCATGACGCTCTTCTTCCGCTTCATGCCCCAACTCATCCGCGACGGACGCCTCTACATCGCCAATCCGCCACTCTACAAGTGTACGAAGGGCAAGGTGAGCGAATACTGCTATGACGATGCCGCCAAGCAGCAGTTCCTCGACCGCTACGGCGACGGAACCGAAACCGGCGCAGGCGTACACATACAACGCTACAAAGGTCTGGGTGAGATGAATCCCGAGCAACTCTGGGAAACGACCATGAACCCCGAGACCCGTCTGCTCACGCAGGTGACCATCGACGATGCCGCTGAGGCCGACTACACCTTCTCCATGCTCATGGGCGAGGATGTGGCACCGCGCCGCGAATTCATCGAACGCAACGCCACCTACGCCAACATCGACGCATAGAAACCCCTTTCCCCCAGTCCGTTCTAAGGAGCGGAGTGTGACATACAGTAAAGCGCATCGCCCTGCAACGTGGAATCGTACGAACGACCCGACGTTGCAGGGCGATGCCTTTAAGTGTCAGGCCTCTGTCGTTTCCTGTCTTCACAGACAAGAGAACGCAGGGGCGTGACTGATGAAAAATTAACTACTACTATATATACCAATTTGATAAAAAGGTTTGTAAGTGAGTTACCACAGGTTTCCGAAGTCGTTCTGGGTGTCGGGGTCCTGCTCGGCGTCTTCACGCTGCTTGGTGTCGAATACTCCCGTGTCGGGTCCTTGACTGATCCATTCCATGAACGAATCGAGAATGTCTGTGTTGGATGTTTTCTGCTGAGGCATTATATATTTCTTCTTCATAGTCTGTTAATGAATTTGGCTCAGGGACTTCCTGTGAGGAAAGCCCCCGAGCAGTTGAGTGTATTTTTATTGAATGTAAACTTTCTTTGTGCGGCCACTCTTGTACTTCACAATGTTCAAGCCCTTAGTCGGAGACTCCAACTTCATGCCGTCCACCGTGTAGTAGGCGTCGATTGCGTCGTCAACGGTGTTGACGTCGTCAATGGCTGTCGGCAGATTGTCCTCTTCATCGCCAATGATGATGAAGCGAAGCTTTGAGTAGTCGTCGTCGCCGAAGTTCGATATGGCCTTGATGAGCCAGCGGTAAGAACCGAGTTTGGCACCCGCCGTGTTCCAGCAGATTTGACCTCCGTTCATTGCCAGCAACTCGTGGTCGGAAGAGGTTGAGTAGGTGCCGTAGTTGCCGTAGAAGTTGTACTCGAAGGCCGAGGTGCTCATCTTCAGACGGCTGCTCTCGTCAATGCCCAGCAGGTTAACGTTCTCAGCGACAAAATCGAAGGTGTCGGCCTTTGTCGGCTTCACGAGATACGGACGGTTGCCCTTCAGCGTCTTTCCGGCAGACAGCGCTTCGATGTTGATGAAGACGGCTGTGTTGTCTTCAATGACACCTGGTGTGGCTGAAGCCGAGATGAAGTTGATCTTGTAGAATGTGAAGTTCTCAGCATCTTCGGCCGAGAGAGTGTAGTCGAACGGAACGAACCATGCCTGAGACTTGCCTACTTGGCTGTCCTTGAATGTACGACGGTAAGTGACCTCCGTTGCAGCCACCGTTGTCGTGCGCTCGTAAGGTTCTCCGTCGATAAGGAGGTAGATGCCAGCGTCTTCCAGTGTCTTCACCGTGTACTTGAAGTTGTAGTCGCCTTCGGTCAGTGCTTCTTCAACAACTGTGCAGGCAGCGTCCGCAGCAGTGAAGACGTCGGTCTGCTTGTCGGTAAAGACGCTTACGCCCTGATTGAGCGCAATGCTGAAGTCGCCCTTTGTTACGCTGTATTCGCCAAGCAGGAAGTTGAACGATTCGCCGTCGCCGAGTGAGCAGGCAATGTCGGCTGTGAGTTCAATGTCTTTTTGCAGAGCGATGAATTCGCCGTCGGCCAGCCAGCCGTTGCCAAACGGTTCGGTAAGTTTATAGTAGCCGCCTGCGTAGCCCTCAGTGGTAGCCCAGTAGTAGAGCACTTCGGGAACGAAGTTGACGGGGTAGAGACCGACAGCCACTTCCTTCTCATCGGCGATGACAGCGTTGTTTGTTCCGTCGAAGTATGGCTCAAACGCAGCCTTCGTCGTTTCGTCGAAGTAAACCATGTTGCTCATCAGGCTGCCCCAGTTGAACGTCACTGCTCCGTAAGTCATGTTGCTGGTTTCGTAGGTTGTTGTTCCGAGGAACTTGGCCACATTGCCTTCACCCTGCAGGTTGAAGAGCGACTGGTAGGTGTTGTCAGCAGGAGTGGTCGTAATCTTCGTGTCCTTCACCTCGATAGTGTTGTTGCCACACTCCGCGGTGATGACGGAGAAACTGTTGCTGCTGCCTTTAATACCCTTGCTCACCATCTCGCTGCCTTCAATCTTGACTGTCGATCCGGCTGCGTCGGGCTTCAGATAGATGTTTGCCCAGCCGATGAGTTTCGAGTCGGTCACTGTGATGTTGGCGGGATGCCAGGCGATGACGGCATAGTGAGCCGTGCCCTGGTCGTTGGTCTTGATGACGCTGCCGTTTGTCACATTCAGCGTGACAGAGCCTGCGGCATCAATGCTGCCAATGGTGACGGGCTGGTTGTACGACCCCTTGTAGTCAGAACCATCGATGGTTGTACCGTCGAGTGTGCAGGTGAGGTTGTTGAGGATACCCATTACCCAGTCGGCCTTGTTGTTCACAATGGTCAGGTCTTTCAGGGTGATTTCGTTGCCTTCGCCTGTCAGGGCCAGGGCACGCTTGCCTGTCGAACTGGTGATGACATGGCCGTTGCCGTTGATGGTCAGGCTCTTGTTGATGTTGACGTTGTACTTGTTGTTGGGGCTCGTTGTGATGGTTGTCAGTGTGAAGTCGGTGAGGATGTTGATGGTGGCACCTGCCTCGGCGGCATCGACGGCAGCCTGCAGCGTTTCGTACTTGGCACCGTCTTCAATCTGAGCAACGTATGCCTTCGGAGCGAGGGTGCTGGTGCCGTCGCCGTTGTCAACCCACTTGTAGTCGGCAGGAGCGTCCTTCGCAAAGTCGTTTCTCTTGACGACGAGAGCCTTGTCGGGATTGCTTTCAATGGCATTCTTGGCGGTCTGGTCGAGCACGATGTTGCCCGTCATGCTGCCGCCTTCGAGCATCAGCGTAAATCCGTCCTTGACATCGCTCTTCGAGGCGGAAACTTCAACGTCGCCGTTGATGACGCTCTCGCCCTTGACGGTTACGCTGACAGAAGGATAACTTGAGTAGCGGCAAACGTCGAAGGCAAAGCCGCCGCCTGTATTGGCACTGATGGTCGAACCGTCGATGACGATGTTACCGTTGTTGTTCGACAGTGTGTAGGCCGAACTGTACCCGGCATTGTTCATCGTGAGTGTCATGCCTTCAAGCGTGAGGTTGCAGTAGTTTTGGATGAGCATGTAGGCATTCTCCGTTGTCAGCGTACCGTTCTTGAAGGTGATGGTGTTGTCTTTCAAGAGTTGGAAGGCCAGTGTCTGTGTGCCAGTAGAGCCGACCATCTCGCCGTCCATTGTGTAGGTGAATCCAGCGAAGTCAACCGTCAGACCTGTCGTGAACTTGCCCTGTGGAACCTTGATGCCATTGCCGGTGCAGTCCTTCAGCAGTGTGATGGTCTCTCCGTCTTGAGCGGCGGCAAAAGCCTCCTCCAGCGTTTCGTATTTCACGCTGCCAATCTGTGCAACGTAGATGATGGGATAAATCTGCTTTACGCCTTCAAAGACAGTGATGTTGTCGGTGCTGGCCTTGCGGTCGTCCACCTGTGCCAGCGGGCTGAGAATGAAGGTCTTGTCGGCATTGTCCTGTTCGCCGAGGGCTGTTGGGAAGTTGCCTTCGAGGGTATTCTCGCCTTCGAGATGGAGTTCGTACTGCAGGAGGTTGCTTCCGCTGGTAGCCTTCACGTTGATGGCAGCCTTGCTCAGCGTGCCGCCGTTGACGAACTTGCAGTCCTTCACAGTGACGGTGTGCTGCAGGTTTGCGCCTTCGCAGTACAGGTGCAGCAATTTGCCGGTCGTGGTGTTGGTGAAGGTACACTGGTCGTACACGACATTGCCTGCGCTATAGACCCACATATTATAGTCGCCGTCGTTCTTGAATTCACAGTTCGTGAAGTTCATGTTGCCATACGAGAAGAACTTGCCGTTGAGCGTGCAGCCTTCCATGTTGATGGTGCCTGCGTGCTGGAATCCGTGGTAGTTGACATTGCCCCAGTTGAAGGTGACGTTCTTGAACGTGGCTCCGTTGGGCACACTGGCGATGCTGCTGTTGGCTGTCGTATAGGTGAAAGATACGTCGCCGTCGGCCTTGCCCTCGATGGTTACGTTATTCGGCAGGTTGGGCAGGGTGTAGTCGCCAGCCTTGATGACTTCGATGGTTTCGCCTTCGTTGGCGGCGGCTACGGCTGCTGCGAGGGTTTGGTACTTCACATCGCCAATCTTGGCAACGGGAGGTATCTCGCCGACGGTCCATGTTCCGTTTTCGTTGTCGTGGGCATAGTAGCCTTCATCGACAAGGTTGTGTGTCTCGCCCTTGACAATGACGTTTGAGGGGTCGAATTGCCAGGTGCCGGCCTGAATCTTGAGGGTGTATGTGCCTGAATAGTCGTTGATGCCGGTGAGGGCAAGGATGAGGAGTGAGGCATCGGAGTTGGTAACGGTGCCAGTCTTTCCTTCGCTGCTGTCGATGATAGTCAGCGTGTAGTCGGCGTTGTTACCGCAGGCGACGCTACCGATGCCGATGCTGTGTCCGTTGAGGTCGAAGGTGGCGACGGTCTTGCCTGCAGCATTGACGGCTGTGCCGTTGGTGACGATGCCTGCATTCGTTACGTCCTTCTGGAGCACGATGGTTTTGTTGTCGGTCGTGCCGTCGATGGCGTAGAAGGCATCATAGACGGTGCTGTAACCCGTATCGCTGACTTTGGTTTCGGGGTCGGAAATGGTGGCCAGACGTGAGTAGGTACGTGTCACGATGCCGTCGGCAATAGTCTCTTCAACGTGTAGTTGACCACTGCTTACACTTACGCCATAGTGGCCACCACCTTCAGGATACTTAATAGTAAATTTTGCATAATTACCAGTTAAGGTTATATTGCCCGTGTAGTCTGAACCTTCGGCAGAGGTGTCGATGGTCAGTGTACCGCTTCCGAAAGACTTGCTTTCTGTAGCGGTTACACCTTCTGAAAGGATAATTTCGATGGTACCGGATTTGTATTTCTTTATGGCATCATCAGCCTTTTCATAATAGACATAGTCTGAGTAATTAACAGATTGGTTTGACGAAAGCAACAGGGTCTTCGTTGCTTTTGCCTCATACGTAGCGGGAGCACCATTGATAACATCGATGCTCGCATCAGCATTAACAAATACTTTGTAGTTTCCATAGACAATGCCTTTGTTGTTGCTGGCAGATGGAAACGCACTGATGGTCTTGAAGTGGCCGCCATAGAGATTTGTGTTAGCCGTTGAATTTACGGGGTAGGTGTTGAACGATGTCCCGTTGAAATAGCCTGCATACAAGTAGATAGGACACTTAAAAAGGCCGAAATTGCCATTAAAGACCGGCTCTGTACCGTCATTGCTCTTGTAGAACCATGTGGATGGACCATTAGAGATGTTGCTGTTGTTCCATGAGGACGAATAATAGTAGATAATGTAACTGCCATTGTACGTTCCGCCATGAATCTCCAGTCGTGGACGATAGCCGGCTGTGCTGTCGTCGTACTTGCACTCGATGCAGTATTTTCCGCTGGCCGTGATTCCGCCGTTTTGGTTGGCATAGATTTTAAGGCCGTAGTTCTGATTCATGACTGTTCCGCCTGCGGCATAGAGTTGGAAGGCGTTGCAGCCGTCGGCTGTCCACGTGTGGTCGCCGAGGTTCAGCGTCCAGTTCTGGGTAGATTTCGTGGCATTGACCTCGACGGTGACAGTCGATGTGGTCGTCACGTTTTGCAGCAGCGTGAGGGTCTTGCCGGGGCCCCATGCGGCCACGGCCTCTTCGATCGTTGCATACTCGGTGTCACCGACTTTTGCGACATTGCTGTCGAGCATCCCGGCCAGGGTGACGCCAGTGCCTGCAATGAGCATTAGCAGGCACGTCCACAGATACCTCATGCGATGGGGTCTGTGCGCTTTGTTTTCTGACAGATTCTTCATCATGTTTGGATTTAGTTTGTGAATAAAAAAAGAAGTGTTTTCTGCTTTTCTTCTGGTTCGCGCTGCCGCCAATATATAATAGGTACGCGCACGCGCAAAACGCACGCAAGTCCTCTGACGGCTTGGCGTCACTAAGTCTCCAAACGTGACAGGTCTTTGTTTTTTGGGGGTGTTTCCAGATACAAAAAAGCGTGAGACTTGTTTGACTCATCGGATATCAGGCTCTGGAAAAACCTTAAGAAGAATGAATCAAAAACAACTTTGTACCCACGCTGAAAGTATATACAATCCATAGCGTGGGCAACAAAGTCGTGGCTACGGGTATATACAAACAGTCGGGCGCTTTTGTTGTCTCTATCCTCTTCTTCGAAATTTTCCAGATTTTGATATCACAGGATAAAGCAAAAACGCTTTCCGGCTTACGGATTGGAGCGTACTCCGCCCGTAAGCGCTGCAAATTTACGTATTTCTTTCTGATTGGCAAAAATAATTGGTTTTTTTTTATGTTTTGACTTTTTTTTAACGTGAGTTCGGCGTAAGCAAAGGCATGATGGGTACACATGAAGTCCCGAAGGGACTGGATTGACTCCAAAAGGCTTTGCTTACGCCGAACTCACGTCATTTTTAGGGAATCGGTCTTCCCCGCACCAGACAAAGCCATCCTGCAAGCGTTAAACCGAACTCGCGTTTTATGGAGCGTAGTTGAAATAAATTTCGTCTGCGGACGAAATAAATTTCAACTGTGGACGAAAAAAATTTCGTCTGCGGACGAAATGAAAACGCACCGCAGTGCAAATTTTGTTCGACTGCGGTGCGTTCTGGGTGGATGTACGGTGTGTGCCTGCCTGCGTTAGGTGGCACTGCCGAAGGTGATGGTCTTGACGGGACCGCCTGCGGCGGGCTCGCTGGCTTCGGCCGGGCGTGTGTGCAGGAAGGCGAGGGTGTTCTTGTATCGCTTGTAGGTGGGCGACGACTCGACGGCGCTGATGACGTCGTCGTTGTCGAGTTCGTCGTCGGCGAAGGTGTAACTGTAGATGGGCTTGCGCACGTGGCCGCTCATGGTGGTGCCGACGTAGTATTTGCTGCGGCGAATCTCGTTGATGGCGCTCTTCTCCTGGCGTTCGGCCTCGAGACGGCGTTCTTCTTCGGTGCGCTTCTGCAGGTGCTCGTCCATCTGCTCGGAGTGGATGTCCTGGATGCCGAATCCGCTGGCGAGGATGGTGACCTTGACCTTGTCCTGGAGGTTGGGGTCGTAGGAGTGTCCCCACTTGGTTTCGACTTCGCGGTTCTGCATGTGCTGCATGAACTCGTTGATGTCGTTCATCTCTTCCATCATGAGGGGCTGTCCGCCTTCGGGGCCTGGCTCAATGATGTGGATGAGGACTTTCTTGGAGTTGAAGATGTCGTTGTCGTTGAGCAGGGGCGAGTGGAGCGCGTCTTCGATGGCCTTGCTGACGCGGCCTTCGCCTTGTCCGAATCCGTTGCTCATGATGGCTACGCCGCCGTCCTTGAGGACGGTCTTGACGTCCTGGAAGTCAAGGTTGATGTGGCCGTGCATGGTGATGATTTCGGAGATGCTCTTGGCGGCCTTGCAGAGGGTGTCGTCGGCACGGGCAAAGGCTTCGCTGAGGGTCTTGTCCTGGTAGATGGCGCGCAGTCGCTCGTTGTTGACGACGAGGAGGGCATCGACGTTCTTGTTGATTTGCTCAACGCCGTCGAGGGCCTGGTCGATCTTGGTGGGGCCTTCCCAGAGGAAGGGGATGGTGACGATGCCGACGGTGAGGATGCCCATTTCCTTGGCGGCCTTGGCGATGATGGGTGCTGCGCCGGTGCCGGTGCCGCCGCCCATGCCTGCGGTGATGAATACCATCTTGGTGCCGTCGTCGAGCATTCGCTTCACCTCGTCGAGGGTCTCTTCGGTGGCTTCGCGTGCCTTGTCGGGCTTGTTGCCGGCGCCGAGGCCTTCCTTGCCGAGTTGGAGTTTGACGGGCACGGGTGAGTCGTTGAGGGCTTTGCTGTCTGTGTTACAGACCACGAAACTGACGTCGTGGATGCCTTCCTTGTACATGTGGTTGACGGCATTGCCTCCGCCTCCGCCGACTCCGATGACTTTGATGATGCTCTTCTTCCCTGTGGGGAATGCAAAGGGAGCATAGTTTTCGTTGATGTCTGCCATATCTTGTGTATTTTAGTTTTCAGTTTTCAGAATGATGGGAGGGGGAATTAGTCGTTGTCGTCGGTGAGGTCTTCGAGCCATTTCTTGAACTTGCTGCCGAAACTGTTCTCCTTCTCGGCCTGCTGGACGGCGTCGCGTACGGCATCGACCTTGTCGGCGAGGGTGGTGGAGAGTGCCTGTGCCTCGCTGATGGTCTGCTTGTACTTTTCCTTGGGCTGTAGGGTGATGATGGCCTGTCGGTAGCCTTCGTCCTGGATGGATTGTGCCGAACTGGCCTTCTCGACGGCGCGCCGGCGTGCGTTCTTCTCGTTGCCGCGGTCCTTGACGTCCTCGAGCACGATGTCGAGTTCGGCAATCTTCTTGCGGATGGCGTCTTTGTATTCCTCGAGTTTCTTGACCACTTCGGCTTCTTCCTTCGCAGCCTTCTCGGCAGCGTCCTTCGCAGCATCGACACGGGCGTCGTCGAACATGTCCTTGCCTTTGTAGCGGTCGCCGACACAGTTGTCTTCGCCGCTCATGAGGAGGGAGATGATGTTGTTGCCCATTCCGTTGTCGATGGAGAGGTTGGTGACTGTGCTGTTCTTGATGACGGGCTGGTTGAGGGTGTGCGCCGTGCGTATCTTGTCGATGTTCTTGATGTGCGAGAGGAATGCCTTCTCGATGTTCTTGATGTTCGAGCCGCCGCCGGTGAGGACGATGCCGCCGAGCAGTTGGTCTTCGTAGCCGGAGATGCTGACCTGGTTCTCGACATTGACGATGATTTCGGTGAGGCGTGCCTCAATGATGTGCTGGATGTCGGCCACCTTGATTTTCGTTGAGTAGGTGGAGGTGTAGGTCTGCTGCAGATATTCGTTGTCTTCGTCGGTGTCTTCGATGAAGGCATTGCCGTACTGCTTTTTGACCTGCTCTGCCTCGTTCTCGTCGATTTGGAGGTTGGTGAGGTCCTGTGTGATGGCGGCCGATCCGATGGGGAGTGTGACGAGGTGGCGCACGATGTTGTTCTTATAGACAACCACGGTGGTGGTGCCGGCGCCGAGGTCCACGAGCACGCTTCCGGCGCGCTTCTCCTGGTCGGTGAGCACGTTCTGGGCGAGTTCGTAGGCTGCCACCTTCGTGCCTGCGATGCAGACGTCGGTCTTGGCGAAGCAGGTCTCGATGTTGTCGCGGAGTTGATGGTTGGCGATGATGTTGAGGTATTCGCCTTCGATGTTTGTGCCCATGACGCCGACGGGCTCTTCGACGGGTGTGGAGTCGATGATGTATCCCTGCTCAAAGGTTGCGAGGCGCTCGCTGTTGGGGTAGGGCGTTTCGAAACTTTGGTTGCGGAGGGCTTCGATGTGGTCGGCGGTGATGTAGGACTTGGTGACCATGTTGCGCGTTTCGTGGTTGTGTACGCTGCGCACGGATTGTCCGCCGATGCCGACATAGACCTGTGCAATGGTTTTGCCGAGGGTGCTCTGGAGTTTGTCGACGACATTGCGGATGTT
Source organism: uncultured Prevotellaceae bacterium (assembly GCA_900321835.1). Taxonomy (GTDB): domain Bacteria; phylum Bacteroidota; class Bacteroidia; order Bacteroidales; family Bacteroidaceae; genus UBA3839. The sequence continues at coordinate 24,873 of ONXQ01000002.1, read as the reverse complement.
CTGGGTGGTCTTCTCTATGTTGAAGACTTTTCCCCTGCGGATGCATCCGGCGCTGGGCTCTTCGGCGTAGGCGAGAATCTGCATGTTGCCGTTCACTCTCTTGCCGGCAATACCGGAGATGTGCGATGTCCCCAGTTCGATTGCTACGATGATGGTGTCTTTGTTGTCTGCCATATAGTTGTGATGTTTTGGTTGTTTTGTCTTGTTGTGGGCTATTTCTTGGTGCAAACGATTTGGTTGCCGTATTGGAGGTCCAGACGGCTGTATTTGTTCCAGCCTACCTGAGGGAGTCCTTGCTGGTAGAAGATTTGCAGGCGGCGCAGTTTGGTGTCGAGTTGGTCGAGGGTGCCGAGGAAGATGGTGTGGTCGCCGACGCGCGGGATGAGGGTGGCGACGAATGTTCCTTTGGCATCAGGCTCGATGTGGATTTGCTCAATCATGTCGTCCCAGAAAGGGTGGTCGATGAGGTAGCGTCCGAAGGCGGCGAGGTGTTCACTGGCGTATTCCTGTGTGATTCGGCCGGTGGCGGTGATGATGTTCTTGACGTATCCGTTGTCGGCGAGGATGAGTCCTTCGGCATCGACGTAGTAGCCGTCGCGTCCTTCAGGCAGGACGAAGATGACGGGGGTGCGCTGTGTGACCTTCACGCATACCTTGCCTTTGCCGACGGGCATTCCGTTGTTGGTCTTGTAGCACTCGACTTTGGCGATGAAGTTGTTCTGCCGCAGGGTTTCCTCGATGGCTTGCGGGTTGATGTCGTCCATGAGTTGGCCTTTGGGGTAGAGGTGGGCGGAGAGCAGGATGTCTTCGACTTTCTTGTTGTCGATGAATGCTGCGTTGGGGTTGTCTTCGACCACGAGGGAGACCTCGGTACACACTTCGCGCGGGTTGCCGCTGGGGCGGTTCATGAAGAAGTATGCGATGTAGCCTGCCACTCCGACGAGGAGGAGCAGGAAGATGCTGCCTTTGACGATGTTGCTGACTTTCATGAGGTTTCGCTTGTGGGGGTGTGAAGGTGGGGCTCAGGAGCGCTGTGTGAGTATCTGCGTGAGTTGTGGGACGTAGTCTTCGATGTCGCCTGCTCCGAGGGAGATAAGGACGTCGAACTGTCCGTTGCGGGCAATGTCGGGCAGGTCTTCCTTGTGGACGAGGTGGCGCTCGATGCCGGGGCGCAGGTTGTCGTAGATGAGTTGGCTCGTGACGCCGGGGATGGGCTGTTCGCGGGCGGGATAGATGTCGCAGAGATAGACGGTGTCGAGCATCGAGAGGGCGTCGGCGAACTCGTGGTAGAAGTCGCGGGTGCGGGTGTAGAGGTGGGGCTGGAAGATGGCTGCGATGCGGCGGTCGGGGTAGAGTTGCCGGATGGAGCGCACGCTCTGCTCGATTTCTTTGGGATGGTGGCCGTAGTCGCTGAGGAACACCATCTTCGCCGTCTTGACCTTGAAGTCGAAGCGGCGGTCCACACCCTGGAAGGTGCGCATTCCTCCGCGCAGTTCGTCGTCGGTGGCGCCGGCGAGTTGGGCCAGGGCCATGGCTGCGATGCCGTTGTCGATGTTGATGGCGATGGGCACGCCGAGTTGGATGTCTTTCAGGATGCCTTTGGGGCTGACGAAGTCGAAGAAGATTTCACCGCCGCCGATGCGCACGTTCTCGGCGTGGAAGTCGCCTTCGGTGCGGCTGTAGGTGTAGGTGGTGACGCCGGGCTGCACCTGTGGCTTCATCTCCAGGCCGGTGTGCAGGATGAGGCTGCCGCCGGGGCGGATGAGGCTGGTGTAGTGGGCGAAGGATTCGAGATAGGCTTCCTTCGTGCCGTAGATGTCGAGGTGGTCGGCATCGGTGGCGGTGATGACGGTGGCCCAGGGGTGGAGCCAGTGGAAGGAGCGGTCGTACTCGTCGGCCTCGATGACGACGTAGGGGCTCTGGGCCGAGTAGATGTAGTTGGTGCCGTAGTTCTTCGTGATGCCGCCGAGGAAGGCGTTGCAGTCGAGGTGCGACTGGCGCAGCAGGTGGGCCGTCATGGACGACGTGGTGGTCTTGCCGTGTGTGCCGGCCACGCAGAGGCCCTGCATGTGGTCGGTGAGCAGGCCGAGCACCTGTGCCCGCTTCACGACCTCGAATCCGCCCTGACGGAAATACTGCATTTCGGCGTGCTGGGCAGGGATGGCGGGGGTGAAGACCACGAGCGTGTCGGCGGGATTGCGGAAGCAGTCGGGAATGAGGGCTGCATTTTCCTCGAAGTGAATCTGTGCGCCTTCGTCGATGAGGCGCTGGGTCAGGGGTGACGGCGTCTTGTCGTAGCCGCCCACGTTCATGCCTTTGGCGAGGAAGTAGCGGACGAGGGCGCTCATGCCGATGCCGCCGGCACCGACGAAATAGACTGACTGTATGTTGTTGAGATTGATCATGGGCTGATGATGTGTGTCGTAGGGTTGGATAATGTGGTAGTCGGGCTGAATTTCGTCTGTGGATGAAATTTATTTCGTCTGTGGATGAAATTTTTTTCGTCTGCGGACGAAATTTGGTCCGACTGTGGACGGTTCTTAACGGTTGCCTCGGGCCAGTTTGATGACCTCTTCGGCAATGATTTCGGCCGAGCGGTGGTAGGCCATCTTGCCGGCGTGCTCGCCGAGCGAGAGCAGTTGGGCCGGATTGGTGACGGTCTGGATGGCCAGGGGGATGAGGGTTTCGCGGGCCTCGGCGTCGGGCACCATGACGGCGGCGCCCCGTGTGGCCAGTGCCTGGGCATTCTTCGTCTGATGGTCCTCGGCGACGTTGGGCGAAGGCACGAGGATGCAGGGCTTGCTGAGCAGGCACAGTTCGCTGATGCTGCTGGCTCCGGCACGCGAGATGACCAGGTCGGCCGCGGCATAGGCAGCGTCCATCGACGAGATGAAGTCGGTCACGTGGAGGTTGGCCACGGGCTGAGCCTCGGCCAGCGCAGCCTTGATTTCCTCACTGTAGAATTTGCCTGTCTGCCAGATGAACTGCACGTGCTGGTTCTGGCGGATGGCGTCGAGGTGCTTGAGCACACTCTCGTTGACGGTGCGGGCCCCGAGACTCCCTCCGATGATGAGGACGGTGCGTCGCTGGGGGTCGAGCCCGAAGGTGCGCACGGCCTCGTCCTTCGTAATCTTGGAGTCGAGCAGGTTCTGGCGCACGGGGTTGCCGGTCTTGATGATTTTCTCGGCCGGGAAGAAACGTTCCATGCCGTCGTAGGCCACACAAATCTTGCGGGCGCTCTTGGCCAGTTTCTTGTTCGTCACGCCGGCATACGAGTTCTGCTCCTGCAGCAGGGTGGGGACGCCCATCGAGGCAGCCACCTGGAGGGTCGGTCCGCTCGCGTAGCCGCCCACGCCGACTGCCACGTCGGGACGGAAGTCGCGCACGATGCTGCGTGCCTTGATCATGCTGCGCAGCAGATTCCAGCCGACAGGGATGTTCTTCAGCAGGTTGCCTCTGACAAATCCCTGCACGGGCAGGCCCACAATTTTGTAGCCTGCGTCGGGCACGCGCTGCATCTCCATTCGGCCCAGCGCACCGACAAACAGGATGTCGGCGTCGGGCTCCAACTGCCGGATGGCATTGGCAATCGAGATGGCAGGAAAGATGTGTCCGCCCGTGCCGCCGCCACTCACAATCACTCTCAAAGGCTTCTTTGTTTCCATATTGCGAAGTCGTTGTCTGGTTCTTACTCTGCAAAAATACAAAAAATATTGATTTTCAGCAAGTTTTTCTCTCTAAAAATGTCAATCCATGCCCTCGCTGCTGCCAAACTCGGCATCGGCCGTCTCCAGTGCGGCCTTCTCCTGCAACTGGCGCGCCTCCACCTTTTGGGCGTAGCGGCTCACGCTCAGAATCATGCCGATGTTGAAACTGGTGATGAGAATCGACGTGCCGCCGTGACTGATGAGCGGCAGGGTCTGGCCCGTTACGGGAGCCAGTCCGACAGCCACAGCCATGTTCACCAGCGCCTGCGTCACCAGCATCAGGCACAGGCCGACGACGAGGAACGCCGGAAAATACTTGTCACACTTGCGCGCTATGCGCCAAGCACGGATGAGCAGGGTGACGTAGAGCATCATGACGATGAACCCGCCGATGAATCCCGTCTCCTCGACAATGATGCTGTAGATGAAGTCGCTCTCAGCGTGTGGCAGGAAGTCGCGCTCGTCGGAGTTGCCCACACCCTTGCCGATGAAGTGGGAGTTGGCAATGGCGATGTGTGAAACGTTCTCCTGCCAGTTCTCGTCCATGTTCGCATCCTTCGCGCTCGCCAGCGAAATCGTCGTGTTGTCGTTCTCGTCCGAGTGAATATGCAGTTTCTTCTCGATGCGGTGCTTCCACGTCAGCACACGCCCGTTGTCCTCCAGCGCCTCCTCCGGCGTTGACAAGACGATGGTCACAGCCACGGCGCCGACGGTCATGATGACCAGCACCGTCTTCAGCAAATACCGGAATGGCGTGTTCGCTATGTACATCAGCGCAAACATCACGACAAACAGCATCGCTGCAGTCGAGAAGTTTTCGGGCAGAATCAGGCCGCAGATAATCAGGATGCGCACACCGGCATGAAGGAAGGCACGGCGCATATTCTCGCGGTTCGTCTCGTGGTTGGCACCCGTGTCGGGCAGCAGTTTGCGCTGGTTGACCTTTGCCATGATGACGGCCACAGAAATGATGAGCATCGACTTCGCCAGTTCCGACGGCTGAAACTTCACGCCGAAAATGTCAATCCAGCGGCTCGCGTCGTTGACCACATTCTGCTGCACCAGCAGCCACACCAGCAGTCCTGCCGAGATGGGCAAACCCAGCACGGGGATGAGTTTGAAATATTTGCACGGGATGTTGTTCATCAGCAAGATGACCAGGAATCCCACCGAGAGGAAGAACGCCTGGTTGACCAGCGGATCCCAGTGGTTGCCGCTCTTGAACGTCAAGTTGCTGCCAGCGCTGTAAATCTCCACCAGCGACACCATGCAGAGGAGAAAGTAAATCATCCAAATGCCGACGTCGCCCTTGAAGACATTGATGCTGAGAAAGTCGGTGATCTTCTTGCCCATAGGTTCAGAGTTTTTTTACGCATTCTTTGAACTGTTCGCCGCGGTCCTCCATGTTCTTGAAGAGGTCGAAACTGGCGCAGCAGGGACTGAGCAGGACGCAGTCGCCGGGCTGGGCCATCGACATGCAGGCTGCGATGCAGTCGGGCATCGAGCGCACGTCGGCGGTCGGAAGGCCGAAGCGGTCGAAGGCGTCGTGCAGTTTCTTGTTGTCCACGCCGAGGAACACGAGTCCCTTGCATTTCTTCTCCACCAGTTCGTACAGTTGGCTGTAGTCGTTGCCTTTATCGACGCCACCGAGGATGAGGATGGTAGGCTGTTTCATGCTTTCGAGTGCATACCAGCAGGCATCGACGTTCGTAGCCTTCGAGTCGTTGACGAAGTCCACGCCGCGCACACGTCCGGCTTTTTCCAGACGATGTTCCACACCTGTGAAACTCATCAGTCCGCGGCGTATCTCCTCGTTCGACACACCGGCAATGTCGGCGGTGATGCCTGCTGCGAGCGAGTTGTAGAGGTTGTGCTTGCCGGTGAGCGCCAGTTCTTCCTGCTCCATGTTGAAGGGGGTCGGGCGCTCGATGACGTATTCCTGGTCCTCGATGTAGGCGATGGCGTCGGTTTCGTGGAACTCGGAGAAGGGGTAGAGCCGTGCTTTCAGGTCGTACTTCTCCAGTTCGTGGCGGACGATGGGGTCGTCGTTCCAGAAGATGAAGGCGTCCTCGGGGCGCTGGTTGCGCGTGATGCGCATTTTTGCATCGACGTAGTTCTGCATCTTGAAGTCGTAGCGGTCCAGATGGTCGGGCGTGATGTTCATGAGCACGGCGATGTCGGCGCGGAAGTCGTACATGTTGTCGAGTTGGAACGAAGAGAGTTCGATGACGTAGTAGTCAAAATTCTCCTCGGCCACTTGGAGGGCCAGGCTGCGGCCGATGTTGCCGGCGAGTCCGACGTTGTAGCCTGCGCCTTTGAGAATGTGGTAGATGAGCGAGGTGGTCGTGGTCTTGCCGTTCGAGCCGGTGATGCAAATCATCTTGGCGTGGGTGTAGCGTCCGGCAAATTCGATTTCGCTGATGATGGGTGTGCCCTGCGCCTTGAGTTTCTGGATGATGGGCGCTGTGTCGGGGATACCGGGGCTCTTGATGACTTCGTCGGCCGCAAGGATTCTCGCTTCGGTGTGTTGTCCTTCTTCCCACTCGATGCCGTGCTGGTCGAGTTGCTCCTTATACTTGTCCTTGATGGCCGACATGTCGCTGACAAACACGTCGAACTCTTTCTTCTTCGCCAGCACAGCGGCACCTGCACCGCTCTCTGCCGCTCCTAAAACGACTATTCTTTTCATATTGTCCTTATCTGATTTTCAGTGTGATGATGGTGATGGCTGCGAGCAGGATGCTGACAATCCAGAAGCGCAGCGTGATCATGTTCTCGTGGAGCACGGTGGCCGGTTTCTTGATGAGATAGCGGTCGGCCGTCATTTCGCTTTGCAGCACGCGGAAGTGGTCGTGGAAGGGCGCACGCTTGAACACTCTCAACTTCAGTCCGCGCTTGTTGCCATACTTGGCATAGGAGGTTTGCAGCATGACCGAGATGCTCTCGACGAGGAAGATGCCGCACAGGATGGGCAGCAGCAGTTCCTTGTGGATGGTGACGGCCGTCACGGCGATGATGCCGCCGATGGCCAGGCTGCCGGTGTCGCCCATGAACACTTTTGCCGGGTAGGCGTTGTACCAGAGGAAGCCGATGAGGGCTCCGACAAAGGCGCAGATGAACACGACAATCTCCTCGCTGCCAGGGATATACATGACGTTGAGATAGGAGGCAAACTCGATGTGGCCCGAGGCATAGGCGAGGATGCCGAGCGCCGTGCCGATGATGGCCGAGTTGCCTGCGCACATGCCGTCCATGCCGTCGTTGAGGTTGGCCCCGTTCGACACGGCCATGATGACAAACGTGGTCACGAGGACGAAGAAGATCCAGGCGCACATGCGCTTGGTCACGCCGTCGGGCAGGAAGGAGAACACTTCGTAGTAGTCGATGTTGTTGTTCTTGAAGAAGGGCACCGTGGTCACGGTCGATTTGCGTGCCTCACTTTTCTTATAGACGACTTCCTTGTTCACCACCTCTTTCTTCACCGTCTCGTGGACCACGGCTTCGGGACTTTGCCACAGCATGATGCCGACGAAGGCTCCGAGTGCGAACTGGCCGAGCAGTTTCCAGCGCGGCGCCAGGCCGTCCTTGTTGCCGCGCAGTTTGATGCGGTCGTCCAGAAATCCGAGCAGGCTGAACCACACGGCCGTCACGAGCAGCAGGATGGTATAGACGTTGCTGAGGTTGCTGAACAGCAGCACCGGCACGACGATGGCCGTGATGATGACGATGCCGCCCATCGAGGGCACACCGATTTTCTTCACGCCGTAGGGGTCGATTTGGGCGTCGCGCGCCTTTTCGAGGTGGCGCTTGCGCTTCATGTAGGTGATGAACCCCTTGCCCAGCCACATCGACACGACGAGCGAAATCATCAGGGCCATGAGCGAACGGAAGGAGACGTAGGGCAGCATTCCCACGCCGGGAATGTCGAACTGTTCGAGATATTGTGAAAGATGGTAGAGCATCTGATTAAGTTATATTAAAGTTGATAGACTGATAAATTCAAACAAAACCGGGCGGCAGGCTGCAGTGTGCCGGAATTTGCACTGTGGACGAACAAAATTTCGTCTGCGGACGAAATAAATTTCAACTGCGGACGAAAAAAATTTCATCTGCGGACGAAATTCGGCCCGACTGCGGTGCGCTTCTGCACGGACAGCGGCGTCCCTGCTCAGAAGGCGGCCCGCAGTTCCTCCTTGTCGTCGAAGTGATGCTTCACGCCCTGCACCTCCTGATAGTCCTCATGGCCCTTGCCGGCCACGAGAATCACGTCGCCCTTCTGCGCCATGCGGCAGGCCGTGCGGATGGCCTCGCGGCGGTCAACGATGCAGAGCACATTGCGCATCTGCTCCTTGTCGAGCCCCGCCATCATGTCGTCGAGGATGGCCTGCGGCTCCTCAAAGCGCGGATTGTCGCTGGTCAGGATGACGAGGTCGCTCTGCTTGACGGCCTCCTGCGCCATGAGCGGACGCTTGCCCTTGTCGCGGTTGCCGCCGGCGCCGCAGACGGTGATGACGCGGCCGCGGCCCTCAAGCACGCCGTGGATGGCACGCAGCACATTCTCCAGCGCGTCGGGCGTGTGGGCATAATCGACGATGGCCGTGTAGCCGTCGGGCGAGCGCAGCGCCTCGAAGCGGCCGCTCACGGGCTTCATCTCGCTCAGCGCGACGAGCACATCCATCTTCTCCTCGCCCAGCAGCACGGCGGCAGCATAGACGGCGAGCAGGTTGGAAACGTTGAAACGGCCCACGAACTGCACACCCACCTCCTGTCCGTCCATCTCGAGGTACATACCCTCGAAGTGGCTCTCAAGGATGCGTGCGCGAAAGTCGGCCACCTGCTGCACCGAGTAGGTCTTCACCGCGGCACGGGTGTTCTGCACCATCACCATGCCATTGCGGTCGTCGGCGTTGGTCACGGCAAAGGCCGAGGCAGGCAGACGGTCGAAGAACTGCTGCTTGGCGTGCAGATAGTTCTCGAACGTCTTGTGGTAGTCAAGATGATCGCGCGTCAAGTTGGTGAAGATGCCGCCGGCAAACGTGAGTCCGCCGATGCGGTTCTGCACCACGCTGTGCGAACTGACCTCCATGAAGCAGAGGTCGCAGCCAGCATCGACCATGCGGGCGAGCAACTGGTTGAGCGTCACGGGGTCGGGCGTCGTGTGGTCGGTCGGAACCGCCTCGCCGTCGATGTAGTTGCACACGGTCGAAAGCAGGCCGACACGATGGCCCAGGCGGCGCATCAGGTTGTAGAGCACGGTGGCGATGGTGGTCTTGCCGTTCGTGCCGGTCACGCCCACCAGCCGCATCTGCTGCGACGGACGTCCGTAGAAATTGGAGGCCAACTGGCCCACCACCTGCTCCGAACATTCCACCTTCAGATAGGTCACGCCTTCGCTGCGCTGCTCGGGCATCTCCTCGCACACGATGGCCGCAGCGCCCTGCTCGATGGCCTTCGGAATGAACCGGTGGCCGTCGGCCTGTGTGCCACGAACGGCCACAAACACGTGTCCGCTCTCCACCCGGCGCGAGTCGATGCTCACGCCCGTTATGTCGCGTTCCATGCTGCCCTGCACTTCGAGCAGCGGAACAAGTTCAGTCAATACGTTTAACTTCATGGCTATCGTAAGAGTTGTTTTAGTTCAGTTCCAAAGTGACAACCTTGCCCTCCTGCACCTTGCTCCCGTAAGGCAGGCTCTGGCTCTTCACCCGACCGTAGCCACGCACACGCGCCTTCATGCCGCGGCTCTCGATGGCATAGACGGCATCGCGGGCACCCATACCCGTCAGGTCGGGCATGATGGCCGAGTCGGTCGCAAGCGGCGCGAAAGTCACCTGCTCTGCGTCGTGCGTGGCCGAACTCCACCGCGACTCCTCGCCTGTGTAGGGAATGTTCATCTGCTTCAGCAGCGCGGTCGTTGCAGCCATGTCGCCGTTCTTTACGCTGGGCACGAAGATGGAGAGCGAGTCGGCAGCACGACGGATGTCGGTGGTCACGTTTTTCGAATAGACACGCTCGGCAATCTTGGCAAACACCGTGCCCGCCGTACCGCCGCCCGACACACCGCCCGCAGCGGTGCGGATGGCCACGATGCAGGTATATTGCGGATTTTCAGACGGGTAGTATCCGCAGAAACTGACGAGGTGCTCGGTGCGGCCGTTGTGATAACCGCCACCGATGGCCACCTGCGCCGTACCCGTCTTTCCGCTCACGCTGAAATGCTTGCTGGCTGCACGCTTGCCTGTGCCGAACTTCTTGTCGTTCACCACTTTATAGAGTATGCCCTGAATGTCCTTCAGGGTCGATTCCTTGCAGATGTGCTCCTTGATGACCTGTACGGGGAACTCGCGCACCATCTCGCCATTCTTCGAAATGCCGCGGACGAAGCGCGGACGAACCATCTTGCCGCCGTTGGCAATGGCGTTGTAGAATGTCACAGTCGAAATGGGAGGTATCTGAGTGCCGTAGCCGATGGACATCCACGGCAGCGCCACTTCCGACCAGTACGACTTGTTCTCCGGTCCCCAGATGCGCGGATCGGCCATGCCGTAGAAGGGAAGTCCGAGCGGAGCACCGATGCCGACGCGCTTCAGGCCCTCAATGAATTTCTCAGGCTTGTCGTGGTAGTGGCTGTCGATGAGACGGCTGACGCCGATGTTCGACGAACGCACCACAGCGTAAGTCACGTCCAACACGCCACAGCCGCCACGCGCCCAGTTGGAGTCTTTCATCTTGGCTCCGTGCATGTTATAGACGCCACAGCCCGTGTCAACCTTGTCGTTGAGTGTGATTTCGCCGTCGTCCAACGCCACCATGATGGAGGCAGTCTTGAACGTTGAGCCCGGCTCCATCAGGGCGGCCAGGGCGTAGTTGCGCATCTCGTAGTAGTTGCCGCTCACCGAGTCGCGGGCCAGGTTGACAATGGCTTTCACGTCGCCGGTCTTCGTCTCCAGCAGCACTACGACGCCGAACTCGGCATTCACCTCCAGCAGTTTTTCCCGGAGGGCAGTCTCGCAGATGTCCTGCATTGACACGTTGATGGTGGAGACAAGGTCGTAGCCGTCAACAGGCTCTTGGTCAACGATGTCCACATTCTTCGAACGGATGCGGCGCTGGTGCAGAAGTCCGCTTTGGCCGCGCAGCAGCGAGTCGTAGGCCAGTTCGAGTCCGCTGCGGGCACTGTCTTTGGCACCGAACATTTCGCCCAGGGTACGGCGGGCCAGCGAACCGAAGGGCTTCTTGCGGTTGTTACGTTCTTCGACGATGATGCCACTGCCGTATTTTGTGCGTATGTTGAAGATGGGGAGTTCGCGCAGTTGGTTGTACTGGATGAAGTTGAGGATGTAGCCGGGGCATACGTCGTAGTAGCGCTTGTGCTCCTCCAGACCTTTTGCCAGATGCTGGTAGTAGCCGGCCGAGTCGAGGGCAGGACAAATGCGGGCCAGGCCTCCGCTGATGGCCGGAAGGTTGGCCAGGATGCAGGAGTCTCGCTGGAGGGAGTCGAGCACGACATACTTGGTCTTGGTGCGCTGTTTGTCGCCCTTGCCGACGGTCACCTGCATGGGAATGGTGACGGTGGTGCCGAAGTCGAAGCGCACCTTGTAGTTGGGCAGACTGCTGGCCAGCAGTTCGCCTTCCGACGAGAGGATGTTGCCGCGGTTGGGTTTCAGTTCCACGCTGTCTTTCTCGAAGTTGTCCTTGCGCACTTTTTCCCAATAGTCGGCGTCGATGGTCATTGTCTTCACCATGCAGTAGATGATGCCGATGCACACGGCTATGATGGGGAAGATGATCAGGGGAAACTTGCCCGAACTGACGGTTTTCTTCGTATTTTTTTCTTTTTTGGCCATGCTACTTCTTTACTTCGATTTCATAGGGGGGAGTGGTGGGGTTGGCAAGTGCACTGTCGCCGAAGAGGCGGAGTTGCTGCTCAATGTTCGACTGGCGGCTGAGGTTGAGCAGTTCGCTCGACTGTGTGAGCACGTTGTAGCGCTCCTGCTGCAGGCGCACCTTCAGTGAGTCGATGGTGATGATGTCCTGCTGACTGGAGTAGCGGTTGCCGGTGTAGAACAGCAGGAGGCCGGCCACGAAGATGATGAACATCACCTGACGGCGGAAGAAGGGGCTCTGCAGCAAGTCGCCGCCGAGGATGCTCTTGAACGAGACCTCGCCGAGGTCGTCTTCGTCCTCGTCCGAGACATAGCGTTCGACCGCCTCGCTGAGTTCTTTCTCCTCGGCAGTCGGTTCCTCGTCCGCCTCGGGCGCAGTCTCCACCGTCTCCTCTTCGGGGACGATGAGTTCTTCGTCTTCTATGTTGATGTTCTTCTTCATGGGCATGGTGTTGGAAAAAGTGTTCACAGCCGTTCGGCCACACGCAGTTTGGCGCTGCGGCTGCGGGGGTTACGTGCCTGCTCCTCGGCCGACGGGGTGATGACGCGGCTGTTGACCAGGCGGAAGGGGGTGGAGACGCGGCCGTAGAAGTCCTTGTCTTCGTGTCCTTCGCAGTTGCCGGTCTTCATGAGGTTCTTGACGATGCGGTCCTCGAGCGAGTGGTAGGTGATGATGCTCAGGCGGCCTCCCGGGCGGAGCACCTCGGTGGCCTGCTGCAGCATCTCGCGCAGTGCGTCCATCTCCTGGTTCACCTCGATGCGAAGGGCCTGGAACACACGCGCCAGGTCTTTCTTCTCACGGTCTTTGCCGCAGAAAGGCTCTGCCACGGCACGAAGGTCCTGAATGGTGGCGAAGGGATGGCTGCGGCGGGCAGCCACGAGGGCAGCGGCCAGGCGCCGGCTCTGCTTCAGTTCGCCGTACAGATAGAGGATGTCGGCCAGTTGGCGTTCGTCGAAGGTGTTGAGCACGTCGGCAGCCGTGCGGCTTGCGTGCTGGTTCATGCGCATGTCGAGCGGTCCGTCGAAACGGAAGGAGAATCCGCGCTCGCTGTCGTCGAAGTGGTGGGACGACACGCCCAGGTCGGCCAGGATGCCGTCGGCCTGCGGCTCACGATAGTAGCGCAGGAAGTTCTTCAGATAGCGGAAGTTGCTGTGGACGAAGGTGAAGCGCACCTCGTCGAAGTCAGCACTTTCGGTCTGGTATTTGTAGTGGTCGAAAGCGTCCTCGTCCTGGTCGAAGGCATACAGCCGTCCGCCTTCCGTCAGCCGGCGCATGATTTCGCGGCTGTGTCCACCTCCGCCGAAGGTCACATCGACATAGACGCCGCCCGGACGGATGTCCAGGCCGTCGATGCTCTCCGTCAGGAGAACGGGGATGTGATATTGCCCCGTCAGAGCCACCTCCGGCAGACCCACCCCCGCTCCCTCCCTTTGAGGGAGGGGAGTGGTTACTTCCGACTGTATGTGGGTGTTCGCGGGACACATATATTTATATGTAAGTGTAAAGTGTGAAAAGGATTCAGTTTCTTTCTCCCCTTCCTCACAGGGAGAGGGCGTTGGGGTTGCTTTACTGCATCACCTCTTGCAGCCGTTCGCCCAGGTTGTTGACCGAGGCGAGCATCTGTTCGCAGCGCGTCTTGTCCCACACCTCGATGTGGTCGTCGACGGCCAGGAAGCGCACCTCCTGCGTGATGCCGGCATATTGCAGTTTGCGTTTGTTCATGAGGAATCGTCCGTTGCTGTCCAGTTCGACCACCTCGGCATCGGCCACAAACTGACGCATGATGGCCTGGTGCTGGGCGTTGTAGCGGTTCAGACGGTTGCGCATGTCGTCGAGCATCTCGTTCCACAGCGACTCGGGATAGAGCACGAGGCAGGGCTGGAACAGGTCGGGACGGAGAATCATGCGCTCCTCGCCTTCCTGCTCCAGTATCTTGCGCAACTGAGCAGGCAGGAACACGCGACCCTTCGAGTCCGTCTTCGCTATGTAATCGCCGATAAATCTCATGAGTTTTAAGCCTTTAATGACGTAAAAACGGTGTGAAGACACCTTATCGAGTGCAAAGGTACAAAATTCTCCACAATTCCCCACAATTCATTCAAATTATTTTCAAAAAACTTTTCAACAGCCTATGTTGATAACTTGAAACGCTTATTTTTCAAGGGCTTATAAAAAGTGGGCGAAAGTGGGGCGCGAAGTGGGGCACAGCCCGACTTTTCCCGTGCAGGTGGAGCAAAAAAGAGGATGTCAAGTCGAAGCGAATTTCGTCCGCAGTCGAAAAAAATTTCGTCTGCGGACGAAATAAAAATCGTCTGCGGACGAAATTTTTTTCATCTGCGGTGTGTCTGGGGGAGGGCCGGACTTTCCGGACATTCCGGATTCTCCGGATTCTCCGGATTTTCCGGGAACTCCGTGCACTCCGGACATTCCGGATATTCCGGATATTCCGGAATCTCCGGGCATTCCGGTCCTTCCGGAATCTCCGGCCCTTCCGTGATACCACAAAAAAAGAGAGGCTTTCGGCCTCTCTTAAAGAAAACGCAAAAATGTCGCAGGTTTAGCGCACCAGAATCTTCTGTCCGTCTGCCACGTAGATGCCCCTGTGGAGCGGCTTGTCGTTGGCTACGCGGCGGCCCTGAAGGTCGTACAGCACGGGGGCAGCAGCGTTGTTCTCGGTCGGCTGGCTGATGGCTGTGGGCACAGAGTCGTCGAAGCGTATGCCCAGCATCTTGGCGCTGCTTGATGTGCGGAAAAAGGAACGGAAAGCGGGAATCTGCAACGTTCCGCTGCTTTTCCAGAACTTGTCCTGCGCGATGTAGTAGGCGTTGTCGTCGGCAATCACCTGCGCCGTGTAGAATCCTGCGCCGTTGCAGCCGGCAATCGACATGAAGTCGGGGTTTTGCGGCTGGTCGGTACCCACGGCCGTTGTCTGCGCCGCACTGAACAGGACTTTGTTGCCGTTGAGACAGCGGAAGACGAAGGGTGTGTTGGCACCGACCGCATCGGCCTTCTCAAAGGTCAGCCACTCGTCGGTCATGCCTTTCAAGCGGTACAGTTGCACCTGCTCGTTGCTCTCGGCTGGGTAGGGCAGCAGCAGGGTGCCCCATTCGGCGTAGGTCGAGAGCGAAGAGTTGTAACTCATCGTGCGCTGGTAACTGCCTTTCGTGAGGCTGAACTGCGTGGCTGTGCAGCCAAAGTCGTAGCCGTCGTAGAGCACAAGGTTCTGCATCGTCGTGCTGCCCACGAGGTTGTTGTTGGCAGCGGCATTGTCGGTGAACACCTGCGAAGCGGAACGGATGACGGTGTTGGGATTGCGGACGATGATGTCAGCCGTGACGGTTTTGCCCGTCGTCTCCACCTCGAGAACGTCAGCCGCCGCATCGATGCTTTCGCAGTAGTCGGTTGTTCCGTCGTTCATGTAATAAAGGTGAACGTCGTCAATACTCATCCACGACGAACCCGTCATGTCGAAGGCCACGGTGAGGTCGCCGTCGGCTGTGGTCGTAGCCGTCACGGAACCCCACTGCCATCCGCGGCCGGTTGCCTTTGTGGTGAAGCCACGATCGGCATCGAAAGGCATCTGAACGCCGTTCTTGTTGATTTGGGCCACGGTGGTGCTGCCGTTGCCCGTGCCTGAGAATGTGGCGCCGCTGGTTGAGTTCAGCCGCGGCGTGATGGTGCAGCCGGTGTTGGCACGCAGAGCAGCGACGAGTTTATACGTCCCTGCCGGCATGTTGGAGAGCGTCTGCGACACCGTGCCCGACGCTGTGCGCTCCTGGTAGGTGTTCAGCAAACCTTCGCCGCTCCAGTGCTCGCGCAGCGAAATGGCACCTGTCGAACCGGTCCACTTCGTGCCTGCAGCCGACTCGCACTTGGGGTCTTGCAGCAGGAAGGTCGCATCGCCGCCGTTCTGGATCATCTGCTCCTTGTGCAGGGCGGAGTAGTCGGTCGCGTCGATGATTTCTTCAAGCGTCAGGTTGTCCATCAGGAAACTGCTGCCGCCCGACTTCCACGTCAGCACAATCTGTGGCGTGATGGTCTGCGCCGAGGTCAGTGTGAACTCGATGGATGCTGTCTGCCAGCCGCTCAGTCCGCCTTTGTTGAACGTCACGCTGCTGTTGCTCACACCGGCGCACGAAAAGACGAACGATGACGCGGCACTTTGGGCATAGCCTGTGCGGTAGTCGAAACTGATGCGGTATTTGCCGGCGGGCAAAGCCTGAGAAGAGGTGGTGGAAAGGGTGGTGGCCCAGTTGTACCAACCGACGCGAAGGTAGAACATCTGGCTGCCGTCGGTAGGTGCGCCCGGAGCGCCGAAGTTGTTGTCGGTGGCCGTGGCAGAGGCCGTCATGATGTCGTGAACGTCGGGTGTGTTGCCGCTGAGTGTCCAGTTGGCAGGCGCAGTGATGGTGTAGGCTCCGCGTGTGGCATCGGTGCTGAGCGTGGAGATGTCATCTTTTTCGAACGAAGGGTTGTCGAAATACTTTTCTGCCAGACTTTCGTCGTCAACCTTCTTCAGACGGAAGTTATCGACCTTGTACCAGTAGTAGCCGTCGGCAGTGTATTCTTTGCCGTCCGTGCCGCCCACGATGCCGATGGTCACGGCTCTGTCTGTGTCGAGGGTGAAGGTGTGCGAGAGGGTGACGCCTGTCCCTTTGTCGGCAGGGTCAACATAGGAACTGTGGTCGCCATCGACGAGCATGAAAATGCGTGCGCCGTTGTCGCTCGCCACCACTGCCGAGAGTGTGTAGGTGCCGGCGGGCAGCACCTGCGTCGTCTGAGTGATGGGGTTGCCCTTCCACCATGTGTTGAACAGGTAGTCGCCGTGCGAATTGCTCATGACATAAGTGTCGTGGGTGGTCGAACGCACTCCTGTGTCGCTCGAACTGGCTACCGTCCATCCCGTGAGGTCGCCCGTTTCGAACGACGGGTTGGTGATGTAGCCGGTGTAGTCGTTGGGGTCTTCTTCCTTGCTATTACTGACTGAGCCATAGACTGCGACTTTCTGGACAGCCACCTGCGACGAACCGAGCAGTTGGAGGCGCACGAAGCGGGCTGGCACGGCGTCGAAGGTGAGGACGGTGTTGCCATCGACGCTGGCTGTGGTCACGTTCGGCAGCGCGGTCAGCGAACTTTCGTCGTCGCCATACTGGGCAATGATGCTCGTCGGAGCAGGCAGGCCCGGCTGTGGCGTTACGACGATTTTGTCAATCTGATACTGATTGCGCAGGGCTATGGTGAGGTGCTCCGTGCCGGCAGAGGCAGTGTTGAGGCTTTGATAGTAGGTGGCGTCGTCGCCGTCGATGCAGTTGAAGGGCAGGTGTGATCCGTCGTAACTGTTGGCCAAAACCGACGTGCCGAAGGCCACATTGCGGTAGTCGCCAGGCCACGTCGCACTTTCCTGAACGACGGAACCGCCGTTGAGTCGGACGAGGACGCATCCGTTGGCAGGCACGCTGATGCTGGCGCTTCTTGTCGCTCCGTCCGGGTCGATGATAGAGACCGTCACGTTCTGGGCCGACGTCTGCTCGTTCTGCAGATAGACGGCGCGGCTGTTTTCATCGGCCTGCACAGCGTTGAGGGCTGTGGCGCCCTTGACAAAGACCTTCAGTTCGTTGGCGATGTTAAAGTCTTTCGCACAGTAGAACGTGGCGGTCGAGTTGGCACCAGCGATGGCTGTGGTCTGGGTGAAGACGGGAGCGCCCAGCGGACAGGTCACGCTGAGGTTCTCCCACGGCGTGTAGTCGTCGGCAAAGAGGTTGGTCAGCAGCAGGTAGTACGTTCCGTCGGGGTCGGGCACAAGTACGCCGTGCCATCCCTCGGGCCACGAGGCGAGCGTCGTCAGGTCCTGGACAGCGCTGCTCAGGGTCTGAGTCTGCGCAGCCGTCACGCCGGTGTAGTATATGAAGCCCCGGATGTGGTTCATCGACGTGCCGACTGCACTGCTGCTGCCGTTGTACGACGGGTAAATCTTAGCCGTCATGATGCTGTTGTTGTTCGATTTGTCGCCAAAGGCACCCGTCACGGTTTCGCCGTGTTTCGTCACGACAAAACCAAGATAGTTGTCGATGTTCGACCACGGCGACGTCCATGTGCTGTACGAGGCGCCGTCGGTCGTCACGCTGCCGCCCTGATAGTAGATGGTGCGCTGCGTGTTGGTGAACTCATCGACCGAGATGCCCATCATGCCGCCTTGTTCGCTCGACACCGACGTGGCGCTTGCAGCCTTGAGGGCGTCAACGAGGATGACGGCGTTGCCGCTCGTGGCGTAGAGGCAGAAGGCCTGCGGAATGCCGCTCACGCTGACCACGCCGTTCATGGCGTAGGCATTGGGGTAGAGCGCATACTGGCCGGCCTTGCTCAGCGAGTAGTCCGCACGCGAATAGACACCGAGCAGGTTGCCAGTATGGTGGGTGCGGAAGGGCACCATGATTTTCGCCTTGTCCACGTCGTTCGGCACGATGACGCCGCTGTAGTCGGGCAGGCTCGTGTTCCAGGAGAAACAGGTGAAGCGGTCCTTCGACATCGAGCGGACGATGTTCTGCGCCGGGAAGTATTTGGTCTTGCCATAAGCAACGCGGAACGCATCCCACGTCGTCGGGGCGAGGTCGGCAGTGGAGTAGAACTCGTGCATCAGGTAGGTCATCATCACGCGGTGAGCCTCCACACCCATGCGGCGGGCACTGACGTCGGGGCGCAGCAGCCACGAGCCGTCGCTGGTTGTCGTCTGCCGGGCCTTGATGTTCTTGTAAGCCAGGTTCTCCAGCAGCAGGGCATTGGCATCGTGCTGCATACAAGCCTGTGTCGAGTAACTGGTGATTTGGTCGAAGAGGAAGAGACTCCAGTCGTTGCCGTTCGGCATGGCCAGTTCGCCGTCGCTCGTGGCCAGCCAGTCGAGCACCTCGTCCATCACCTGCTGGTTGTTGTGCATGAGGGCACGGGTGCGCCAAGTCTCCTTGCCGCTGACGCCCGTCTGGAACATCTTCAGCGCCAGCGCAGCCTCGCCCAGTTCCTGCATCACGACGTTGAGGTAGGACGTGTGGAACATATTGTGGTTCTGCAGCGTATAGTCGTCATATATGTTTTTGCCCAGATAGAGGTCGGCAGCCGTGTGGCTGTTGTACCACGGGTCGAGTGCCGTCTGCTTCTGCAGGTCGGTGGCATGGCTGTAACTGTTGACGGCAAACTGACGCAGACGGTCGAACCACTGCGAGGCCAGTGCGTCGTCGGGGAACAGACCCAGCGTGGCCGCCAGGACGTCAGCCTCCCAGCCGTTCTCCTCCGCCTTCGTGTCGCCAGCGTAGCCCGTCGGGATGGAGCGCTGCAGTTCGTAGTTGCACTCCGCCTTCAGCAGCGCCTCGACATATCCCTTCTGCGCAGCCGTCAGCGCCTCCCATTGGAAGAAAGCCGAGTAGGCCACCGACATGGCCCACAGGCTCGACTCCCACACATAGTCGCTGCTCGACGTGCTGCCCCAGTAGGCCGAGTTCGTCGTCTGCCGCAGTTTGTTCGCCTTGTGCGTGCCGTAGGCCCAGGCCAGCGACTTGCGAGCCATCGTCTCGATGTCGGCCCACGTCACACCGCTGGGCAGCGTCACCTTGCCCTGCGCATACTTCAGCAGGAAGGCGCAAATCATTGAGAGGTCGGCATTGGTGCGCACGCCAGCCTCGTTCGACTGGCCGCTGCTTTCGCCTTTGAAATAGCCGTAGGTGTTGTCCACCGACTGGAAGTCATTCTTCATGTAGAGCGAGAAGTCGGCCAGCATCTGCAGCAGGTCCTGCTTCATCGTGGCCTCATCGACAAACGTGCTCGTCAGCACGCCTTCCGTCGGACTCACGTAAGTGCTCTGTGCCAGTCCTGCCATCGGCAGGAAACCCAGCAAAAGGAGAAACATTTTTTTCATTGTGTCTCGTGTGAGAGAGTAGGGGTACGTTCGTAAAAGTCCGTCAAAGTTAGGAATAAAAATCCGAATATCCTGCGAATTTCTTTCAAAAACTGTCCCATCCCCCAAAACTTTAACGTTTTCCCTCCTTATACCTTTTACTCAATACCTATTATAATATAGGCAACGATGCGGGCCTTGTACCAAAATTATTTCACTGTGTTGGTACAGATGTACCAACGCACTGGTACAACTGTACCACTGCGCCGAAACGACCGTACCACCGCGGTGGTAGCAGGGGTTGACACCCCTGCCTAAATTCTGGCCCCCTTTCGGGGTTACGAATGATTTTCGGGCTTTTCGGTTTCTTCGCATTCTTTCGGAATGAAAAACCACCTTTTTCTGCGTATATCTGGGATTTCTGCAAAAAAAAGCAGCAGGGGTGTGGAACGCGTGTTCCACACCCCTGCCTATCGTAGGTCCGGCCATGTTGCCGGAGTTTGTCAGATGGTTGGCTTACCAGAGACCGTTGGCATCCCAGCCGTCGCGTCCTTTGGCGCCGCCCCATTCATCATCCTCGTCCGGGTTCGGGTCCTTACCGGGTTCGGTGCCACCAGGCAGGTCGGTCGGGTTGTTGGGGTCGAGGGATGCACCGAGCAGTTCGGTATCCATATCGCAGTTTCTTGTGAGCATCTTCGGCTCAGAATATATCTTTTTCATAAGTTCAAAACCTTTCTTTGCTTTAGATTATTTCACAAAATATTTCTTACCATCTACGATGTAAATACCCTTCGGCAGGTCTTCAAGGCTGGTAGCGTTCTGGCGAACCAGACGGCCGTCAACCGTGTAGATGTTGCCCGAAGTCACGTGCATCTCACCGTCCTCTTCGATGGCCATGATGCCAGTCGGAATGTCGTTGATGCGGAAGCCCATGAGTTTGGCCATCGTACTAACGTTTCCGTCCTTGTCCAATGGGATGAAGTAGGCGCGGGTAGCAGCCAGGTTGGCCTTGCCGGTTGACTTCTTGAAGTTGTTGTCGGCTGTGATGTAGGAAGCGCCTGCAGGAATCTTGATGGTTTCGTAGGTTCCCACCAAGTTGTACTTGTACTTCGTATCATCATTGTAACCAGGGTCAACGGTGAGGTTGTTCTTGACATACTTTGTTACCGTGTTCTTGAACTCGTAGTTGGTGAGGTTGTTGATCGAGTTGGCCTTTTCGTTCCAGATGAGGACAGGAACGTTGGCGAAGATACCCGAATTTTCGCGCTCATCGAAGTTCAAGGTGTAGTTTTCGTCACCGCCAGTGTAGGTGGCACCGGTGTAGAAGTAAACCTTGCCGTTGAAGTTATCGCCGAGGGCTGTCTTCAGTTCGCTGCCGTCCAGAGAGAACGGAAGGACGAGCGTGTTGTAAGCACCGTCTGCGGTTTCACCACCGTTGTTCCACGAGCGGGTTACCTTGAAGTCACCACCGACGAAGTCGGGCGTGTAACTGTAACCAGCCTGGTTCGTACCGTCGATAAGGATGTTGTTGCCCAGGGCGGCTGCTTCCTTGTAGCGTACGAGGGTCAGTTCACCCATCATGACGGGCACAGGATCGTGTGCGTTGTCCTTGTCGAACGTGATGAGGTAGTTGGCATCTGCTGCATGATTACCATGTTCATCAACAATCTCGAGGGTCGGAGTGAAGGTTGCACGGTACATCTTCCATTTGCCCAGGTCTTCAGTACCTTGACCTTCGGGCGTGAATGTCGTGACTTCAAGTCCACTGGTTGTGGTATCATCACCAGAGGCACCGGCAGCGGGCACGGTCAACGTGATGTCAGTGGGTTCGGTGCATGTGCCTTCGCCCATGTAGGCATACTTGAAGGTCATGATGTACTTCACGCCTTTCTTGAGCGGGAGAGTGTAACCTACCTGCCTACCGTAGTCGGTTTCGTACTTGGTCAGCAGACCAGTCTGGTCTTCGAGAGCCTTCATGCCTGTGTCTTCGGTGTTGACACCCAGTTTCTTGATTCCAGTATTGAAACCGTCGTTACGTCCGATGAGGTCCCAGCCCGAAGGCGTGATACAGTCATCTTCGTACTCGTACCATTCAATATGCTCGACATCACTGTTGGTGTAGTTGTTCTTCCAGTAGAAGCCGTTCATCTCTTCGGTGTTCTTGGTCCAAAGGTCAGTTGCTTCGTTGTAAACAGGATGGAGGTCGTCCATGTTCTCGTCGTCGTAGTTGACAGCCTTGAGTGCTTTCGTCACATTTCTGACGAGGAACACGTTCTGCGGAGAGTCGTAAACCTGCTTGGCACGTTTCAGGGCCATGAGTTGCTGAACGTTGTTGTAAGGAGCATACTCGTCAACGGCGGTTCCGTGCTCGTCTCCCTTGAAGTCGAAGCCGAGTTTGTGGGCATCGGCATAGTTGATCTGAGCCTCCAGGGCTGCCATTTCTGTCTCTGGAATTTCAGTTTCGTAGTTCACATAGACATCCTTCATCGACAACCATGTGACGTTAGAGCCTTCTTCGATTTCGAACTTAATCTTGAAGTTACCATCTGCGTCAGCATTACCTGTGGGCAGTAAGTACGAAGCGTTGTTGGCGTCACCCTGATGCGCGGGCAGCCAGAGGTTGCAGACCCAAAGTTGGCGTGCGTTGTTGAGAACGTACTGAGTTCCCTCGTTGTCAATGTATTGCCAGTTCGGAGTGAATTTTGCTCCGT
This sequence comes from uncultured Prevotellaceae bacterium, assembly GCA_900321835.1. Lineage (GTDB taxonomy): Bacteria > Bacteroidota > Bacteroidia > Bacteroidales > Bacteroidaceae > UBA3839. Next base: position 2,686 of record ONXQ01000002.1, on the reverse strand, counting down.
CGCCAATCTGAATGGTCATGCCGTGTGGCTTTGTCGAGTCATCACCTACGACATATTGTACATTCGTGCGGACGCGAACAAACATCTTCACGGTATATTCGGCATTAGGCGTACCTTCGACAGTGGCAGTCAACACGCGCGGATTGAGCAGTTGGTCGCCATAGCGCCAGTATTCAAGATACGGAGTCAGCATGTTGGTGCCATCGTCCAGACCTTCGCGCGACCATGTGTTGCCATAGTAGTCAGAGCCGGGCTCAGTGCCTTCCTTGCCTGGGCCTGTCTCAACGTATGCGTAACCGTTGTGACCGCAGTCCCAAGCGCTGGCAATGAACGGAACGGCAGGAATATTCTCATTGTTCGAATCACGGTAGTTACCGTTACCGAAGAACATACGCTCGAGGTCGTAAGCCTCGTCGTCTTCAAGCGTTCGGAATCCGTAGAAACCTTCTTCTGGACCGTACTTGCGGTACATGTCGTCGATGGTGAAGAAGGCTTCGTAGGTATAGACATTGGTGTGGTCCATCATGTCCTTCACGTGGTCGAGCGTCTTCTTGGCAGCCTTGTAGGCCTTGATACTGTTCTCACAAATAATCTTGCAGGCAGCCAACTCGCGGAGATTCTCCTGAGTAGGATTCTCCTCGTAGGCAGCCTTTGCTGCGTCATAGTCGTTCTTCTCGTACCGGTTCATCGGTTCGTTGGCAAGATCGGAGAGGGTGGCACTCTTATAGACGAGGCGGAAGTTGTCGGCCTTGAAGAAGCCCCAAGTGTTGCCGTTGATCTTCAACTTACCGTCGGTGACGAACACTTCGATGGTGTCAGTCAGACCTGTCTTCTTGTCAGCGCGCTGATTGATGTCAACCGGGCGGAACTTGTCGGCGGTCTCATCGGGTGTACCGTCTTCGCGGATATTCGTACCGATGAATTCAATGTTGTTGAAACCTTCGGCAGCAAATACGGCTGTCAATTCGTATGTACCTTGAGGCACTCCGTTCAGTGTCTGAGTAAGGGTAATCTCTGCCCAGTTGTTGTTCCAACTGTTGAAGATGAAGTCACCCTCTGAATCAGAGAATATATAGGTTTCGTTGTGGGCATCACGTGCGCCGGCATCAACGCCACCGCCCTTGTTCTCTTCTTCCCAACCAACAACGTTACCGAACTCGAAGCCCTGGTTAACGATGTAGGCGGTGAGGTCCTTGCCGTCAGCCACGTTGGCTGTCCAGTAGGCAGCGATGTCTGTTCTGTACTGTGCAATCATGTCGTCGAGCGTCTCGTAGGTACCCGTCGTAGCATCGGCGGCTCCGTTGACCTGTCCGGCGCTGTAGTTGGTGTAGAACGTCATGGCCTTTTCTGTGGCCTCGTCGATGTCACCGCGCTGGCTGGCATTCTCCGTGAGTTTTGCGAGAGTGTTTGCAATCTGCTCATAGACAGCAATGCTCTGCTTGGCTTCGGCAATCTTGTCAAGAAGTGCGTTGTAGTTTTCTACGCTCGGCGTTGCAGTGTGTGCGGCCTGAGCGTCGAGCATAGCCTGCTTGGCTGTCTGGCTCATCTGACCTTCGGCCAGGGCAGGAGCAACAGTTGCGTCAGCACTCTTGTAGATGAGGCGGAAGTTATCGACCTTGAACCATGAAGTCGTGTTGGCTCCGAGGCGGAGTGTTCCGTTGTGAACAACTACTTCGAGAGTCTTCTCTGCGCCGACTCCCTTGTCTGCTTCAGAGGTGAATGTGTTACGAACTTCTCCGATGCTGTTGTCGGCTCCGATGCCGCTTTCTGCTGTGAAGTTGATGGTCACACCCTCGTCACTGGCGAAGATGGCCTTCAGTTCGTAAGTACCGTTGGGCAGAGCAATGTCTTTGAAGATGTATTTAACGGCGTTGTTGTTGTTCCAGAAGTTGGCGACGTAGTTGCCGTCGGCAATGTCAATGGTGTATGTGGCATTGGCGTTCTCCCTGGCATCGCTGTCACCGCCATTGTAGTGTGCCCAAGTGTCGAGGTTTCCGAACTCGAAACTGTTGTTGGCGATGAGGGCGGTGAGGTCGTCATCTGTTTGGGGAGCGTTGGCTGTCCAGTAGGCAGCGATGTTGGTTTGGTATTCAGTAACCACTTCGTCGAGGCTGGTGTAGGAACCTGTCGTAGCGTCGGCAGTTTCGTTGACCGTACCGTCGCTGTACTTGGTGTAGAACGACATGGCCTTTTCTGCTTCTTCGCTGATGCTACCGCGCTGGCCTGCCGACGTGAGGAGGTCGAGGCGAGCCTTGATCTGCTTGTAGAGTTCTACGCTCTGGTTGGCAGCGTTGATTTTTTCAACGAGTGCATTGTAGTTGTCCGTGCTCTTGTTGTGAGTCCAGGTTGCAAGCGCAGCCTGCATCTCAGCCTTCGCACCGGCATACATCTGCTCGGTCGGCATTTCGGGAGCAACGAGGGCGTCTTCACTTTCGTAGATCAGTTTGAAGTTGTCGAAGCAGGTCCAGTCGTTGGCAATGAGAACGTCCTTTTTGAAACCGATGTTCACAGTTCCGTTACTAACAACGAAGGTGACTTCGTTCTCGTAGGCTCCAGTGGCAAATGCCTTTGCTGCATCGGCCTGGCTGTCCGGTACATAAACTTCGCTTCCGCTGTTGGTGTTCTTCGTTGTGAAACCGTTGTCAGCGTCTGCTTCGGATTTGCCTTCGGAGGCGATGAGCACTAC
>ONXQ01000053.1 GCA_900321835.1 uncultured Prevotellaceae bacterium | reverse complement strand
CTGGGTTCGGCAGAACTGGGGTACATCGACCCTCACGCTCAGCCAGGAAATCCGTCTGCCCGCAGGCAACTACGTGCTCACGGCTGACGTGTGGAAAAGTGGTCTGGGCGGCGATGCCATCCTCTCTGTGGTTTCAGAAACAGGCACCACCCTCACCGCTCCCTCGCTCGAGAACAAGGAAGCCTGGCAGCAGGCAGTGCTCCCCTTCGTGTCCGACGGCGAAGCCTCGACCACGGTGCTTCTCTCGGCCATGCACAACAGCAATGGGTCGGAGAAAATCATCGGTTTCGACAACATCGTGCTGACGCTCCAGGAGCCCGACGCCATCGAAGGTATGACACTGCCGCAGGCTTCGGACGATGAACTCTTCGACCTGCAGGGACGTCGTTTCAGTGCCAAGACGGCAGTGCCGCACGGCATCTATATTCAGAACGGCAAGAAATACGTGAAATAAAAACTCATGAATAAACAGAAAGACCTATGAAGAAAGTTCTATTGTTAACCTGCACATGGACATTGCTGACACTGACCCTGCAGGCACAGACCGCTACACAGACAAAAGTGACATCGGCAGTCCTGAGTTACTATTATTTTTGCAACACCGCCGACGCTACCGGTTCACTTCAGTTTTGGATAGCCGGCGACCAGTTGGTGGTTCAGGAAAACTGGGGTAATGAAGACGGCTACGACGGAGGTACGGCCTATCTCTGCGAAGTCAGCGACGGACAGTTGCTTGCCGTCCAAAGGTGTGAAGTCGAGATGGCGCAGTGGGATGGCATCGTCGATGAGGGAGGCTATGCCGAATGGACCGCCGTGAAGGACTATTTCCAGCCCATCATGCCTTTCATCATCAAATACAACGCCACCGCCAAGACGCTGACCGTCAAGAAGAATGTCTTCAAGCGAGATGAAAAGAACGAGGAAGTCCCCGATTTCTCCAAAGTCAAAGGACTCTCGCAGGTTGCTGGCAACAGCGGCTCCGTCTCCGAAGGGGTGCAAGAGAAAATGCCCGAGTTCCCTGGTGGACCTGATGCCTTGATGACGTACTTGGCTCGCAACGTCCGCTATCCCAAGGCTGCGCAGGCTAACGGCATTCAGGGCAAAGTCGTCGTCTCCTTCATTGTTCAAAAAGACGGAAGTCTCACCGATGTCAAGGTGGCACGTTCGGTCAATCCTTTGCTTGACGCCGAAGCCGTGCGTGTGGTCAAAGCCATGCCAAAATGGGAACCAGGCATTCAGGACGGCAAACCCGTCGATGTTCGTTTCCAAGTGCCCGTCACTTTCCGCTTGGGATAATCATCGCCAATTCAACTCTTCTATTGATACTTCAGTTAGGCACCACGCTCACTTCCCCTCTCGCCTGAGAACAAGGAAGTTGGCAGCAGGTTGTGCTCCGTTTCGTGTCCGACTAAAGGAAGCGGTGAAGTGAGTCGTTCCGGCAAGTTCCGATGCAGGTACAGTTGTGTCGAAAAATGTAAAAATTGCCGATAGGCGATTGGCCCCTGAGAATCGCGCGAAATTCAGCAAACTGAATTTTTTTCTGAAAAACGCCTAAATTCAGCGTTTGTTCTGATTTTCAGCAGAACACATTGTTTTTCAGGAAATTACATGGCATCCCAAAACTAAAAGCGCACTCCATCCATGCGGAAAGTGCGGTTGTAAAAGATTTCGTCCGCAGTTGAAAAAAATTTCGACTGCGGACGAAATCTTTTTTGTCTGCGGTCGGCACACGTTTTCCCTGCGCTGCTCTCGTCGTTATGGTGCGAAAAAAAGGCCGTTCGGCTCCGTTTTTGTCAAAAATTTAACGTTTCGCCGGGCCCTGTACCCTCCTTTTCGGCCCCAAACCCGCCACATCGGCGGTCTGAAAATTCTATTTCGGCCCAAATTCCCGACAAAAAATGAACACCTGAATCTGAGGCATCCGCAAAATCTTAACACTTGCGCGAATTTGGTGTATGAAAAACATAAATCGGCAGCGGCTCTTGTTTTTTTGGCATACTTTCCTTAACTTTGCTTTCTGCTTCATGACTAAACATATAATACACACATCGACCATGACTGTTCGTTCCAGAATCCTCACGCTTCTCCTGCTGCTTTTCACCGTTGCCGCCGCATCGGCACAACCCGTTTCGCGCAGCGAGGCCCTGCAGCGTGCCCGCGAGTTCCTGCGCCCCGAAGGACGCGACGTTTCCGACGAAATGATCACGCCGCGCCGCTCGGTCAAAGGACAGACGCGCGACCTCATGCACGTGTTCAACACGGCCGATGGCCGCGGATTCATCATCGTCTCGGGCGACGAACGCACTGACCATGCCATCCTCGGCTACTCGCCCGACGGCGGCAGTTTCGACCCCGACCGTCTCAACCCTGCCTTCGCCTGGTGGATGGAAGCGACCGAGGCCGACATCGCTGCGCTGCAAGGGCCGCAGGTGAGAACCGAAACGAAGCGCACACCCGTCGGGCCTCTCGTCAAGACCCAGTGGAACCAGGGCAAGGCTACGGCCGAAGGACAGTATTACAACACCACCTGCCCGACCATCAGCGGCAAGCACTGCCTCACTGGCTGCGTCGCCACGGCGATGGCACAAATCATGTACTACCACCACTGGCCGCAGAACTACACGAAGGAGGTGCCCGGCTACACAAAGGAAGGCATGACGCTGGACATGTCGGAAGCGTTGCCGCCGGTCTATTTCAACTTTAACTTCATGACGACGACCTACTCCTACACCTCGACAGCACAGCAGGTGCAGGCCGTCTCGACCCTCATGCGCTACTGCGGACAGGCGGCCGAAATGGACTACGGACTTGAAGTGTCGTTGGCCTCGACCTGGACGGGTGCGAAGAACATGGTCGAGTGTTTCAACTACAATCCCAATACGTGGTCGTGCCTCGCCCGTTCAGAGTTTGAGAAAGAAGAATGGGAGGACATCATGTACCGCGAACTCATTGAGGGGCGTCCCGTCCTCTACAGCGGACAAAAGGCAAGCGGCGGTCATGCCTTCATCCTCGACGGCTACAACGCAGCAGGCCTGTGGCACTTCAACTGGGGATGGGGCGGCTATCAGGACGGTTTCTTCAGCATGGCTTCGGCCAATGGCTACGGACGCGACCAGGACGCTGTCATCGGCCTGCAACGCCCCACGTCGGGCACAACCGGCACACCGAAATACGAAGTCACCCGCATCGACATCACACCGGCCATCGTCACCACCGTCAAACTGAGCATCACCAACATGGGCGCAGACGCCGGCCTCTACAGCCGCTTCAACTTCCAGATTCTCGACATGAACTCATGGGAAACGAAGTACGACGACTGGAGCGACCTGATGAGACTGAAGGCCGGCGAATCGTACGACTTTGAATTCACCGTGCCTGCAGGCAGTGTAGGCACCAACTGCTACTTCAGCGTCAGCGAACTGTGCATGAAAGGCTGGGGCGAATGGGGAGATCTCTACGCCAAGACGTTCAAGGTGCAGGACATCTGCAACCTCTCTCTCGAAACACTCGACGTCAGCGCCTTTCCCACCACCGTGTGCAAGGCAACCGTCCACAACGCAGGTTCGGCTGCACTCAAGGGCAGTCTCGTCCTCACGCTCTCGAAACTCAACAAGGCCAGCGGCACCTACGCTGAATGTGACAAGTTTGAACAAAAAATCACGGCTTCCAATCTGGGTCCCTACAAGGTTGAACACGCCTTCGAAGGCATGGACGTAGGCGCCACCTACCGCATCGACCTCGACGCCGTCGCCACCGACGGCCAGGTGCAGCGCCTCGGCAGCCAGACCTTCACCGTGTCCAACTACATCTACACCCTCACCTACCTGCTCGACGGCCTTGTCTATAAGACCTTTGAAATCGAACAAGGCACCCCCATCACGCCCGAACCCGCACCGTCACGCGCCGGCTATACCTTCGACGGCTGGCAGGGACTGCCCGACGTGATGCCGGGGCACGATGTCACCGTGACGGGCTCCTTTACGAAGATTCCGCAGAAGACCAACGTGAAAGTGTCGGCCAACGGCTATGCGACGTTCTATGATTCACAAACCGACTACATCCTGCCACATGGGCTGAAGGCCAGTGTCGTGACAGGCATCACAGGCGGACGACTGACCTACAGCGTCGTGGCCGACGGCGACGATGCCGACAACATCGTGCCGGCCGGCCTGCCGGTCATGCTCGAAGCGCAGGAAAAACGCACGGCAACCTTCACCCTCACCGAGGAAGTCAATGCGGCGCTGGTGGACGACTATTACGGCGAAAACCTGCTCTGCGGCAGCGACGAAGCCACACTGACCTCAGCGCCTGCTGCCTCTTCCGGCTACCTATTCTACAAACTGACCTACGGCGCCAGCGGCACGTATCAGCAGAAGGTGTTTGGGTGGTATTGGGGAGCAGAAGGCGGTGTTCCCTTCGACATCGAAGGCCACCGTGCATGGCTTGCCCTTCCGCGTTCGGCAGCACGCACCCTCAACTTCCTTCCCCTGCCCGACGACGCAACGGGCATCAGCCTCCCCACCCCTTCTCAAGAAGGAGTTTCCTCCTCGTCTTGGGAGAAGGGACAAGGGAGAAGTGAGGCTTATGACCTGCAAGGGCGCCGCGTTTCTCCTGCCTCCACAGAATTGCGGCATGGCATCTACATCATCAACGGACGCAAGGTGGCGAAATAATCATCTGCGCGTGAACGAGAAGAAAAAACCTTGTTCACTCACCTCCAAAAGAAAAGGCAGATGCACGTCCTTCGGGATGTGCATCTGCCTTTTCTATCAAACGGAGAATTGTGGGGAAGACCTTACTCTGTCACGATCCAGCCTTCGCTGTCGAACGTGATGGGCCGCAGGAAGAGTTTGGCACGGCCGTTCTGCTCTTTCTCGTAGGCGTGACTGAGGAACCAGGTGCGTCCGTCCATGTCGTAGGCTGCGTTGTGCCCTACGCCGAAATATTTCTCGTCCGGGCCGTAGAGCAAGGTGCCGCCGCCGTGGGCCATGTCCTGACCTTTGCGGTCGAGGTAGGGACCTTCAACGTTCTTCGCACGTCCATAGACGGTCTTGTAGGTCGAGCGTTCGCCGCGACAGCAGAAGTCGAAACTGACAAACAGATAGTAGTAGTCGCCGTGGCGCAGGATGAAGGGAGCCTCGACGGCGTTCGGACCTGCCTCAATCGTGTCTCGGCCGTTCTCGACGGTCCACGAGGCCACGTCGTTCAGTTCGTCGTGGGTCAATTTGCGCCCCACACGGCGCGAAATGGTGACGGGACGACCTTTCGGCGTCTTGAAGTCCTTTTTCGACAGTTTCACAAGTTGGATGCCGTCCCAGAACGAACCGAACGTAAGCCAGGGCTGCCCTTTTTCATCAACCACCAGGTTGGGGTCGATGGCATTGAAGTCGTCCTTGCCGCGCTGACTGCGAATCACCATGCCCTGGTCTTTCCAACCGAACTGAGGCGAAGTGGGGTCAAGGGTTTTGTTGGTCGCAAGTCCGATGGCAGAGCCGTTCTTTCCAAAAGTCGAACAACTGTAGTAGAGGTACCACTGGCCGTTGTGATAACTGATGTCGGGAGCCCAGGTGTGTCCGCCATAGCCACGGACTGCCTCACAGGCCCACTGCGGTGCGGGATTGAGCACGCTGGGTTCCTGTTTCCACTCCTTCAAGTCAGCACTGGAGATGACGCCCACGCCGAAACCCGTCATGAAGAGGTAGTAGCGACCATCCTCACCCTTTGCCATCACGGGGTCGTGCACATCAGGATGCTTCGCGTCGAAACCGAAGCCGCGACGGCGCTGCAGGGGCGATTTGGCCTTGATGCGCAGGATGGTGAACGACATCGGAGCGAAGTCGTAGGAGAAGCATGAATCGCTGGCCATGAAATAACTCTCGACAGGTGCGATGCGTTTGGGCTGGTCGAAGGTGTTCTCTTCGTCAGCCTTGCCCGCGAGGGTGATGGCCGTGGCCTGCGGTTCGATGTCTTTGGCGCCGATGAGGTTGAACGTGCGGGTGTAAGGCTGTTCGGTGGCATTGACGACCTTGATGACTACTTCGCCATTCCGCTCGTCGTAACCAGCCTGGCAGAACTGGCGAGTGGGTGCAGTGGGGCGCGTTTCCGTCACTTTTTCTCCGTCGATGTAGAGGGTCACAAGCATCGGTGTGACTTCGAGGCGCAGGTCGTACCAGCGCCCTGCATCGACGCTGTGCGGGCGGCGGCGACTGAGGATGTCGGTGGAGCGTCCGCGGCGCATGAGTTGCATGACGGTCTGGCTGTTGCCCCAGCCTGCGATATTGGCCGTATAGCCGTTGCGACCCTCGGGGTCCATGCCGTAGTAGATGAAGAAACCCTCACGACCATCAATCTTACGGGCTTGGAGCGACAGCGTGTAGGTGTCCGACTGGAAATCGGGCAGCAGTGCCATCGTGTGCTGTTCGTCAGACGTCTGGGTGAGTTGGCCGTCTTCCGTGTTCCAGGTGCCGCGCAGCAGTTTGAAGTCCGACGGCGAGAGTTGGCGCTGCTGCTGGCCGTCGGCGGTGGTCAGGACGATGTTGCGGTAGGTGGATTGTGTGGCGTAGGTGCCGAGGCCAAACGTTCCGGCTGCAAAAGGAGCCGCCTCGGCGCTCGTCGTCGTTTCGCTGACGCCGACGTTGTAGGTCGGACGGTTCAGAGCCGCCATCTGCTGCACATAGTAGGACGCACGGCCAAAGACTTGTGTGCTGTTGAAATGGATGAGGTTGCAGGTCCAGTTCGGCTGGTTCACGTTCTCAAACAGCGGTGCGTAGGACGACATCTTGACGACGTCGCTGTTGCGCTCCATGCCGAGGATGAAGGCGGCTTCGCTCAGTGCGGCCAGCAGGTTGCCCTGTCCCACACCGGCGTTGCAGGCATATTCGCCCACATAGATGTCGTGGTCGCGGGGTGCCTCGTCGAACAGGTGGTTGTTGTTGAAGAAGAAGTTGGGGTCGCGATACCAGTGAGGATCGACCATGTAGCGTCCCGGCATCTGTGCGAGCAGACGGTCGGTGTGGCCCAGTGTGTTGATGAAGGTGATGCGTGGATATTCGGCCTTGAGACGGCGGAAGATGTAGTTGAAGTGCTTCACGTATTCAGGTCCGACGTTTTCGTTGCCGATTTCGACGTAGCGGAGCGGGAAGGGTGCCGGGTGTCCGGCGTCGGCACGCATCTTCGCCCACTGGTTCGTGGCGGGGTCGCCGAGGGCATAGTCGATGGCGTCGCGGAAATCCTGCACCACAGGCTCAAGTTGTGTGGTGTCGGCGATGAAGTCGCCGTTGCGCACCGAGCACGACATGCCGGCGTTGTTGACAAACATGGCATCCATGCCGAGGTCTTCGCAGAACTGCAGGAACTCGTGGTAGCCCATGCCCCAGGTGGCGCGGTAGCCCCAAGTGTCCCATTCACCACGGCGCGTCATGGGGTCGCCGAGCGTTTCCTTCCATTTCACGCGGTTCTCATACGTTGCACCTTCGACGATGCAACCGCCCGGCCAGCGCATGAAGCGCGGGTGCAAATCGACCAGCATCTGGGCAATATCGGGACGCTGTCCGTTCTTACGGCCCTTGAAGGTGTTCTGCGGGAAAAGGCTGACGTAATCGACCAGCACAGTGCCGGCGGCATCGAACTCCAGCGCCAGCGCGCCCTTCGCGGTGGTGCCTGCGGCGGTGAGCACAGCCGTCAGTTCGGTCCACTTCTTCCATTTCTTCGCCTTGAAACTGACGCTGCCGAGGTCGCGACCGTTCTCAGCATCCGTGAGGCGGGCAGTGAGCGTGCCCTTATAGTCAGTGCTCTGCACATAGAGGCGCAGGTCGTACTTTTCGCCCGTCTTGAGCCCCATGCCCCAGTAGCCGGTGTTGGTGAGCACGGCCCGTCCGCCCGTCTGCAAGTCGCTGATGCGCAGTTGCAGGGCATGGGGTGTGTTGGGATGAAGGGGATTCTGCGGCGCAACGATGTCGTAGAGCAAGTTGCACTGCCATCCTTCGATTTTCCATCCCTGCATCTTCTTCTGCTCCAGGTTCCAGGGCACGGACCAGTGGCGATGGTTGCCATGCTCGTAGTTGGGACTATCGACCGCCACGGCGCGACCGTTGTCGTAGGTCATCGACGAGGGCAGCACATGCTCCTCGAATCCGCGGTTCTGCACCAGTTCGGCGTAGAGGCCGCCGTCGCCGGCATGGCTGATTTCCTCGAAGAAAATGCCGTAGAGGTTCGGCGAGACAAAGGCCCCACGCTGCGTTAGGTCAATCTTGATTGCATCGGTTTGCGCACTGACCATGAGTGCGCACGCCAGCAGGGCTGACGAAAGCACAGTTCGTTTCATGTTATTATAGTCGGTGTTATTGGTTCGTTATTCATGAGCAAGGTACAAAAAACCCTCTTTCCACCTATATGACAACAAGGCCGTGCAAAGGTTTAATGAAAGAACAGAAAAAATTATCTCATCGCGCACGCCTCACCTATTTTCAAGCACTTACAACTTTTGTGTGACCACAAACAATTTGCGCCAGCGACAGCCTTCGGGCGAACCGGAGGCGTGTCGCTGGCGCAAGTCGTCAGTGGAGTTCCTGGATTTAGAAGGCGACGAACGGACGAATCATCTTCTTGTCGGTCTTCTGCTGGGCGTTGAACTTCACTTTGCCTTCCTTCAGATAGCAAGCCCAGGATTCTGAGGCGTCTTCCTCCGACACAGCCCAGTAGTATTCCTTGCTGCTGGTGGTATTGAGGTTCATGGCGTAGGCACCGTCGGAGCAGGTGATGGTGAGGATGGTGTTCATCTGCGCCACATAGTTTTGATTAGCCCAGTTAAACGTCTCAACGCCGATACTTAAAGCACCAGTCTCATTGGTGAATGTCTGCGAGACATCGAGAATACCCATGTTGAGCAGCACTCTGTACCACTCGCCGGCGGTGGGCAGGAACGAGTGTGTACCGCTGTTCCTTTCTTCCTCAGTCTTGTCTCCCCATTCGTCGTAAGCATAGTAGGCGGCAGGATAAGCAATGTTGCTGCCGACCGAGGTGCGCAGCGGATAGAGCATCTGCGAAAGTTTCAGGCCTGAGGGCTCAGCCAGCAGGGCTGCGACGATGACGTCCTGTCCGGCATTCCTGGGCTTAATCTGCGTAGTCGGGTAGTCAATGCCAAACCTTGTTTTGACATAACTTGCGTAGGGGGCAACGCCATTGTGCAGATGTTGGCTGGCCCAGTCGTAGTCCTTGCCGTCGGGCAGATCTTCGTAATAGATGGCGTAGCCGTGGCGATAGCCCTGCTCGATGTCCTCGTCGGTGGGATGAACATCACCCACGATGCCGAGCACCTCGCTCTTCGGGTGGCTGATGGCCTCGGCAGGTGTGCTCCACGTGCCGTCTTTGTAGAGCACGTCGCCCACCTTCAGTTCCTGTGCCTTCTTCACGTTCTGCGGATACAGATAGCCACCCTCGAGGGTGCCGGCAGGAATGCTCTGGTTCTTGAACTTCTGGTAATAAACGTGGTCGTTGAGGTCGATGCGCACCTCAGCCTTCGTGATGGCCTGGGCGGCATTGGGCACGATGGCCAGATAGACGGTGGCTTCGCCGTTGGCGAACGTGACGGCGGTGGCCTTCACCTGCTTGCCTGTGCCGGGCGTGACAGCACCGGTCTTGGCACTGCAGGTCACGCTGTTGGGCATTCCCTCTTCGGCCATGAAGGTGACGGTGCCGGTGCCCGAAAGGCCACCGATGTTGGTAATGTTGAACTTCATGACGGTCATCTGGTTCTGGTAGGTGAAGTGAATATCACCGCCGTTGTAGGTCGATTCGGCCCAGAAGAGCGTGTGAGCCAGGGCGTCGTTGAGCATACCCGTCTGCTCCGAGAGATCCATCGTGACGGTGCGGTCGGAAGCGTTGTAGGTGACGTTGCCGTTGGTGATGTAACTGTAGAGGGGCGTGTCGTCTGTGAGGGCGAGGTCGCCGTTGTCGGCAGCGTTGTAGTTGAGTGTGCCGCTGAATTCAGCCGAGCGTGTGCCGACGCCCGTTGCAGGCGAGGAGAACACGGTGCGTGTCATGCCCTGTGCGCCGGCGAAGACGTCGATGCCGTCGGTCGATTCCCAGACAAAGGTCAGTTCGCTGCCCGTGTCCGTTCCGGCCACCTTGCGTGCCTTGCTGGCTGTGCTGCCGCCACCATCGGCCGTGATGCGTACGGGCACCTGGATGGTGCTTTCCGACGGTTGGGGCGCCGGGGTCGGGGTGTCTTCGAGAATATCGTCGCTGTTACATGCTGCGAGGAGCAGTCCGGCAGCCATGAGTGTCAAATACTTCTTCATTTTGTTGCTGTTTAATAAGTCATTACTTTAAGCTTGATTCGTAATCTCTGTTTACCAGAGCGAGTGCTGGATGGCCTCCGAACCGTAACCGTCGTTTTCTCTCTCCTTGACGTCGTCTTCGTCGTCGCCAAACACATTCTTCTGGCCATACTGCATATCCTCGATGCTGCCTCCGGCCAGAATTGGCTCATGCATGGCCCCCGGTGTCTCCACAAGGTGTGGACTCTTGTAGTTTTTTTTCATTGTAATAAATAATAAGTAAATTAAACGAATGTTGTAACCAAAACAACATTAAGTAGTAGTTTTGTCACATTAAGTAGTAGTTTTGTCACAATCTTTTTAGCGGCTACAAAGTTCGGTATAATTCGCCACATGGAGAAACAAGACGTGTCAGATAATTCTGACACTTCCGTCCGAAAATCATAACATACTCTCCAATTCCTCGTGGTAGAGCGCAAAGAAGTTGCGTCCCAGCGCACGGCTCACCCGCATCAGCAGGTCGGTGTCGAGGCTGTGCTTCTGGAAGATGCTATAGACGTAGGCACGGTTGACCCCCAACTGGCGCGCCAGCCATACCACGCTGCGCTCCTGCTGGCGGAGTTCCGCTTCAATGACTTTACCAATGTCTATCATACCGCAGACAGAGAATTGGGGGTTGGGACTTTAAGAAACTTGCTTGGAAAGAGGATGTGCCGACGACAAAAAAGGCGTGAGATGTCCGTCAGCACATACACGTTCCGACTATTTGAGGCCTTCGCTACGCCCTATTCCGTCCGAACGAGCATAGCAGAAGCCCCCACGCCTATATGATATCACCAGCACAACAGAAAAACCACACAAACTGGTTCTGCTGCACGGTGCATAGCACATAGTGGGACATCCACCTTTGCCCTGTCCTTGACGGAATAAGAAAGTTGCGAAGTTTCAAATAATCAAGAACAAGCGCCTGAGGTAAACGCCTATTTTCCGTAATGTCACATCCTGCCGTCCGGCCATCCACACGGGTGCGAAGTGCCTCCAGCAGGACTGCACCTGCAAAGTTACAACATTTTTTTACATATACACACAAAAAAACTTTTTTTTCGATAAAAATGGTGATTTTAGTTGTCACACAGAAATCAGAAAGATGAAGGTGTCCTTATCTTTTATCACGAAAGAATGCGAAAAAGAGCGAAAAAGGGCGAAAAAGAACGAAAATGTTGTTTTCAGTTGTCTGAGTTGTCTTCAGAAACTACGGACGTTATTATTAAAAAGACAACGAAGACAACTTGGGACAACTTTTTTATCAAGAATTGGAGAATTTGAGAATTTAGGCACTTCATCTCTGACTTTAACTCTCTAATTCTTTAATTCTTGATAAAAAACCTTCATTCGTGGAATAATTTCTGGATAATTTCTTTCAGAAGGACAAGCATTCATTCATCATTCCCCACACTGTGGATGAAATAAATTTCGTCTGCGGACGAAATAATTTTCGTCTGCGGACGAAATTTGGCCGCGGCATAGCCTTGTCACAATGCGGTTTGCCAACAGCCATCACGCACGAGCCAGACACTGCACACGTCAAGGCGCGAAAATTATTTACACGTTTTGTTCCTTCTGAAAGAAATTCCCAGAAATTATTCAGAAATTACTCAACTTTCGCCCGTTTTTTTTCTCACGCAGAAATCTCAGAATTGTTTTAAGTTGTCTGAGTTGTCTTTGAAAAACAACCGACGTTTTATGATTAAAAAGACAACAAGGACAACTCTTGACAACTAATTCCTCATCCTTTTCTGCGTATTTCTGAGATTTCTGCGTGAAACAACAACGCCTTTTCCTTCTGAAAGAAATTCCCAGAAATTATTCAGAAATTATTCAACTTTCGCCCGTTTTTTTCTCACGCAGAAATCGCTGAAATACGCGGAAAAGAATAAATAAGTTGTTTTAAGTTGTCTGAGTTGTCTTTGAAAAACAACCGACGTTTTATTATTAAAAAGACAACAACGACAACTCTTGACAACTAATGCCTCATCCTTTTCTGCGTATTTCTGAGATTTCTGCGTGAAATAACAACGCCTTTTCCTTCTGAAAGAAATTCCCAGAAATTATTCAGAAATTATTTCAAATATTTTTTTCGTATTTTTCGACCTTTTCGCATTCTTTCGGGATAAAAAATACAAGTTTCTTTAGTGATTCATCACCCCTTAGCCCCTGCTTTAACCAATATTATGTCCGCATACAAGGACGAGGCAGGCTTCTACTTCCTCAGCATCGTCACCGACGGCGACTTGTGGATGCCGCGCGACTGGCCGCGACTGAAATCGTGGGTGAACGGGGTCAGGAAAG
>ONXQ01000158.1 GCA_900321835.1 uncultured Prevotellaceae bacterium | reverse complement strand
GTCACCGTCGGGAGCGAGGTGCAATTCTGGAAGCACTGGCTGGGTAGGGCGGTCACTCCGGCAGGGATATTGACCGACGTGAGCGAGGTGCAGCCGTAGAAACAGCCCTGGCCGAGCGACCTCACACCGTCGGGAATCGTCACTTGTCCGAGCGACGTGCAGCCACTGAACATACTCTGCGACAGCGCGGTGAGGCTGGTAGAGATGTGAACGTCGGTCAGCGACGTGCAGCCATTGAAGAGAGCGGGGCCAACAGTGGTCACGGCATCAGGCAGGGAAATGGATCTGAGGGCGGTGCAGTCGCGGAAGATACCTTGTCCGTCGAGCGTGGTGAGAGCGTCGGGCAGCGTGAGCGTTGCGAGCGACGTGCAGCCGTAGAATGCTGAAGAATTGATGCGCGTCAACGTGCTCGGCAACTGCACTTCGGCCAGGCGAGTACAGTTTTGGAACGTAGCATAGGGCAGCGTCGTGAGGCCTTCGGGCAGCGTGATGGCAGTGAAGGATTTGCAGCCAGAGAAGACACTGCTGCCGAGCGAAGTAAGTGTGGCAGGCAGGTCGAGGTTCTGCAGCGACGAACAGCCATAGAAGCAGTCGCTGCCGATGGAGGTCAGACTTGCTGGCAGCGTCACGTGTGCCAGCGACGTGCAGTTACGGAACAGATAGTCGGGCAGCGAAGTCACACCGGCTGGTATGTTCACCGTCGTGAGTTTCGGACATTTGTCAAACAGTTGGTTGGGCAGTCGGGTAAGGCCGCTGGGCAGGGTCACACTCTCCAGGTTGGGACACTCTGCGAAGATGTTGCTCGCCAAACTGTTGACGGTCTCGGGCAACACTAACGAACGGATGCCGCTGCCGCGGAACGCGCTGACTTCCACTTTTTGCAAATGGGCAGGCAGAGCCAGTTCGGTAAGCGCAGTGCAGCCATCGAACGCCTGTCCGCCAATCGTCGTGATGCCGTCGTGCAGCCCGACCGACGTGAGCGACGTGCAGCCATAGAAGGTGGACGAAGGCAGCGTGGTGATGCTGGTGGGGATTGTGAGCGAAGTGAGCGATGTGCAACCCTGGAACATTCCCGTTCCCATGACGGCGAGGTCGGCAGGCAATTTCACTTGGTTCAACTTCTCACAGCCGAAGAACAGCCCACTGCCCATCGACGTAATGCTGTTCGGCAGTTTGACAGAGCGCAAACTCCGACAATAATAGAACACGTTGTTGCCCAGCGTGGTCAGGCCTTGAGGAAGCACGATACCTTGGAGATTGTTGTAGAGGCTGCCGCAGTTGGCAAAGGCGTAGTTGCCGATGCTGCGGAGGCTCGAAGGAAAATACAGAAATTGCAACGATGAGTACTGGAAGGCATAGTTGCCGATACTGACGAGGCCGTTGGGTAATGAGAGCATATACAATCGACAGTAGTAGAAGGCTTCGTCGCCGATGGTCTGCAGGGAGGATGGCAGAGTGATGGACTCAAGTTTGTCGCAATGGTAGAACGTGCGCTCCTTGATGGCTGTCACGCCGTCGGGGATGCTGATATCAAGCAGTTGTGTGCAACAGGCAAAGGCAAAAGCACCTATGTCGGTGAGGCCATCGGGCATGACTACTTTGGTGAGTTGCCCACAGTCTGACAAGGCACGCAGGGCGACCGAAGTGACACTCGTGGGCATCACCACGCGCTGGATGCTGGTCTGATAGAACACGGCCGGAAAGACACCGGCCTTGGCATAGTACGGAGTGCCGTAGTAGGAGACGAACGATGTGTCGGGGTCGGTCACGATGCTCGCTCCGCTCATGTCCACATCGCGGAGCGCACCGCCGGTCACCATCGACCGCAGGAACTTGAGGTCAACACCGTTGAGTGGTCCGTTCACTACGAGCGAAGCGGTCGTCGTCTTCTGCTCGTCGGTGATGAGTGTGGGGAGCGTGCCCGCATCGGTGACGGTGACACTGAGCGGCGACTCATCATCGAGCGCTCTCGTCTGCACATTCACATTTGCCCTGACAGTCAGGACGGCCGACAGGCAGAGCAATGCTGCCAAGCAGCGGTTAATCATCATTTTTTTCTCCATCTTTCTTATTGTTTTTATTTTTCATTCTTAATTCCTCATTCTTCATTCTCCTGCCCGCTGTTGTCTCGACATGCATCAGGCGGTCGAGAAACTGCTCGGCATAGTCCATCGCCATCTGCTGATAGTCAGTCTTTTCGATTGGGCTTTCTGCGGGTGTCATAAAAGTATCTATTACGTAAAAATGAAATCTGTTTTACCAGTTGCAAATTTACGCTATAAACACCATCTACACGTTATCATTTCATAAAGTTATCTTATCATTTCGTGAAGCAAAAGCATGGATAATTGGGCAAGAATCGAGGGTTGAGAGACAAGACACTTGACCCTTGACGCTCGACTCTCGGCCACAATATGCCTAAAAAATCGTCCGCAGACGAAATAAATTTCATCCACAGACGAAAAAAATTTCGTCCGCAGACGAAATAAATTTCAACTGCGGACGAAAATCACGTCATTCACACCCTTTTGTTTCTGCGGCTATTCGCCACGCTTCTGCTCCACGTACTGCGAGGGTGTCAGCCCAAAGGCCCGCTTGAAGGCCCGGGTGAAGTTGGGCGTGTCGTTGTAGGCACAAAGCATGGCCACCTCGGTGACGTTCAGTTCGGTGTGGGCCGCAAGAAGGTGACGGGCACGGCGCATCCGAAGGGTCTGGATGAACGACTGCGGCGTCTCGCCCGTCAGACTCGTGATGCGCTGGCGCAACTGGAAGGGGCTCATGCACAGGCGCTGGGCCACGGTGGCGGCATCAATCTGGCCGAGGGTGATGAGTTCGTTGACAACGCTGACTGCCTCTTCCAGAAAGTCGCGGTCGGCAGACGTCAGGGTGACTTCGGCCGACTGTGCACTCTGGACAAGCATGGCCTTGTCGTAACTGATGTGCAACTGCTGGTATTTCTCTCTCAACTGCTCGATATCGGCACTGAGGCTTGCGTTGATGCGGCTTTGGCGCTGATGGCGACGGCGCATCACCCACCACACGCCGCCGACGAGCAGCAGAAGCAGCAAACTGGCCGTCGCACCGACGAGAATGGCGCGCTGCTTGGCCTGACGCTCGCTGCGGTTCTCGAGCAGGAGCCAGTCGTTGCCGAACTGGGCATTGTAGCGCGAAAGCATCTCGGCCGAGGTGTGGTCGTAGATCGAGTCCTTCAGGAGGTCGAAACGCTGGTGGTGGCGGTGTGCCTCGTCTGGGTTGCTCTCCCACAGCGCATCGTAGAGGCCACGGCGCGACTGCACCTCGTTGTAGGGGTCGCCCTGCCGCTTGAAGATGTCGGCAGCCTCGCTGAAGAAGGGCACAGCCTCGGCCTTCCGCTGCTTGCACAGCATCACGGACCCCATCTTGTTGAGGGCGATGCCGAGCGAATGGACGTTGCCGTTTTGGCGAAGCAGCGGAATCGCCTCCGAAAGGGTTTGCTCGGCCTCGTCGTAGCGGTTCAGACCGATGAGCACCGAGGCACGCTGGGCCTGGCGCACCGGCAGACGGTCGCTGCGGCCGTTCTGGTGTTCGAGCCGAATGGCTTCGTCGATGTATTTCAGTGCCTCTTCGTTACGCCCCAAAGAATGATAGACTTCGGAGGCCATGCCCTGCAGCACGGCCATGCGCCCGGGGTTGTCGGCCAGTTGTGCCTGCTCAATCCCTTTGAGAATATACTGCTCCGCCTCCTTCGGCTGATGTCCGGCCATGTAGATGCCCGCCAGCGTGTTCAGGCTCGAACTGATGCGGTCGGGATCGCCGCTCTGTTGGTCGAGTTTGCAGCACTGCTGGGCATAGCCGGCAGCAGTGTCGAAGTCGGTCAGGCGCAGATAGGCCAGCGCCAGGATATTGAGACAGTCAGCACGTCCGTCGGGATTGAGCCTGACGTCGAAAAGCGGCAAGGCCTTCTGGCCATAGGTCACACTGCGTTCATACTGCTGCTGGTGGTAGAGCCATTCGGCAGCCCAGTACCACACCTGCTGCTGAAGAGAGTCGGCCGGGGTCTTGGGCGAAAAGACAACGGCCTCGTCGATGAATTCCTCCTCCTTCAGTTGACTGAAAAAGGCATTGGCACTCACCACGTCGCGCTTCACGTCGAACTGCTGAAGCAGGTTGTCCACACGCTGTGCCTCGGCACAAAGCGCTGCCATCGCCACCAGACTGAGCCACAAAAGTCGCTTCATTTCACTCCGTTTTTGATTCTTTTGGGCACAAAGTTACGATTAAGTGAGCGGA
>ONXQ01000039.1 GCA_900321835.1 uncultured Prevotellaceae bacterium | reverse complement strand
GTTCCACTGCGGTGGTACAAAAGTTTCAGCACGCTGGTACGACCGTACCAACGCAGTGGTACAAAAATTGGTACGCCCGTCGTTTCGTTTTCTCGTTCAGAAACCGTAACTTTGCACCCGTGAAAGCAATCATCGACAACAAAATCCCCTACATCCGCGGACCCATCACGTCGCTCGTCGATGAGGCCGTCTTCCTGACCGGCAGCGCCATCTCGGCCGACGACGTGCGCGACGCAGATATATTGATAGTACGCACACGCACGCGCGTGGACGAACGTCTGCTGCGCGACAGCCGCGTCCGACTCGTCGTCACGGCCACCATCGGTTTCGACCACTTGGACACCGACTACCTGCGCCGCCGCGGCATCGAATGGACCAACTGCCCGGGCTGCAACGCCACGAGCGTCGTCCAGTATGTCCACAACTCGCTCCTGGCCCTCGGACGCTTGCGGGAAGGAATGAAAGCAGGCGTGGTGGGCGTGGGACACGTGGGCAGCCGCGTGGCCGACGACCTGCGCCGCTCGGGCCTGCACGTCCAACTGTGCGACCCGCCCCGGCTCGGCACGCCCGCGTTCGACCAAATGGACTGGAGCGACTGCGACCTCATCACGTTCCACACACCGCTCGTCCGCGACGGCCACTACCCTACGCTCCACATGGCCGACGACCGCTTTTTCAGCCGTCTGACCCGCCAGCCCCTCATCATCAACGCTGCACGCGGCGGCGTGGTCGATGAGCAGGCCCTGCTGCGTGCGATGGACCGCAACCTGGTCGGCGGCGCCGTCATCGACACCTGGGAAGGCGAACCCGCCGTCAACCCCCTGCTCCTCGACCGCGCCCTCATCGCCACGCCCCACATCGCCGGCTACAGCGCCGACGGCAAGGCCAACGCAACACGTATGTCGCTCGAGGCCGTGGCACGTTTTCTCCATCGGCCCTTCAACGTCGAAATCACTCTGCCCACGCTGCCGCCCGACTCCAGTTACGGCACAGAAAAAGCCGGTCCGCTGCGTCTTTACGACCCGCGAACCGACTCTGAAAGGCTGAAACAGAATCCCGAAAACTTTGAATCGCTCCGGGGCAACTACCCCTTGCGCCGCGAAAGGTAAATCTCGCGCGGATGGTGCTCCAGTATCTCTGCACGCAGACGACTCGTGTCTGTGTGCAGATAGATTTGTGTGGTCCCGATGCTCTCGTGCCCCAGCATGGCCTGAATGGCACGCAGGTTGGCTCCGCCCTCCAGCAAGCAGGTGGCAAAGGAGTGGCGCAGCGTGTGGGGCGAAACGGTCTTCTCGATGCCGGCCAGCGCAACCAGTTCCTTGATGATGTGGAACACCGTGATGCGCGACATGTTCTTCCGGAACCGGGAAATGAACACATAATCCTCAAATCCGTGGCGGATGTCCATCGCGTCGCGTTCGATGAACCACAGGCGCAACTCCTTGACGGCGCTCTCGGCAATGGGCACCAGCCGCTGCTTCGACCCCTTTCCCTCGACACGGATGAAGCCCTCGTCGAGATACAAATCCTGCATCTTCAGACCACACAACTCCGACACACGCAGGCCGCAACTGAAGAGCACCTCGATGAGGGCTTTGTTGCGGTGCCCCTCCGGCTTCGAAAGGTCGATGGCCGCTTCGATGCGGTCCACCTCATCCACCGTAAGCACGTCGGGCAGGTGCTGCGGTTTCTTCGGAAACTCAAGCAACTCCATCGGGTCGCCCTCAATCACGTCGGCCATGACGAGGAACAGGTAGAAACTATGAACGCCGGCCAGGATGCGGGCCAGCGATGTGGCATGGATGCCCAGGTCTCGGATTTGCGCCGAAAAGTGGTGGAACGCCTCGAGCGGCGGACTGAGCCAGTCCGTCCCCTCGTCCGCAGCGTAGTCGAGCCACTTCTGCACATCCCGCTCATACGCATCGCAGGTGTTGTCGGAGAAACCTTTCTCCAACTTCAGGTACTGGTGGTATTGGCGGAAAATCCGTTTGAGGTCAGGCATCTTGTTTGCTTTTGAAGGCCAGGGCGTAGAGTTTCATCTGCTTCAGCATGGCCAGCAGACCGTTCGAGCGCGTAGGGCTGAGGTGCTCGCGCAGACCTATGTCCTCGATGAAATGGAGGTCCGCCGCAAGAATGTCTTCAGGAGTCTGGCGGTCGAGCACACGTATGAGCAAGGCAACGATGCCCTTGACAATGAGCGCGTCGCTCTCGGCCTGGAAATGAATGCGGCCTTCGCCGTCGAGGTCGGCCTGCAGCCACACACGGCTCTGGCAACCGTCGATCAGGTTGCTCTCCGTCTTGTAGCGCTCGTCGAGGGGCTCCTGTTCCTGTCCGATATCGATGAGCAACTGGTAGCGGTCCATCCAATCGTCGTAGTCCTGGAACTCCTCTATGATTTCCTGTTGAATGTCTTCGATTTTCATAAACACAGAAAAAAAATCCCCCTCCAACTGTGTCAGAGGGGGCTTTCGTTTACATCATGCCTCCCATGCCAGGGGCTCCGCCCATCGGCATTTCAGGCTTGTCTTCCTTCTTGTCGCACACTACACATTCGGTGGTGAGGAACATGCCGGCAATCGAGGCTGCGTTCTCGAGGGCGACGCGGGTCACTTTGGCCGGGTCGATGATGCCGCTCTCGCGGAGGTTTTCATAACAGTCCTTGCGGGCGTTGTAGCCATAGTCGCCTTTTCCTTCGCGCACCTTCTGCACGACAACCGAACCTTCGAGGCCGGCGTTCTCGACAATCTGTCGCAGCGGCTCTTCAATGGCGCGCTCGATGATCTTGATACCGGTGGTTTCGTCGGCGTTGTCGCCTTCGAGTCCTTCAAGGCTTTCGAGGGCGCGGAGGTAGGCTACGCCGCCGCCCGGAACGATTCCTTCTTCGATGGCGGCGCGTGTGGCGCAGAGGGCGTCATCGACGCGGTCTTTCTTCTCCTTCATTTCCACTTCGCTGGCAGCGCCTACGTAGAGGACGGCCACACCGCCGGAGAGTTTGGCGAGACGTTCCTGAAGTTTTTCCTTGTCGTAACTTGAGGTCGTGTTGGCGATTTCGTTCTTGATTTGGTTCACACGGTCCTGGATGAGTTCCTTCTGACCCTTTCCGCCGACGATGGTGGTGTTGTCTTTCGAGATGGTGACTTTCTCGGCGCTTCCGAGCATTTCGACGGTTGCCTGTTCGAGTTTGAGTCCTTTTTCTTCGCTGATGACGACGCCTCCGGTGAGGATGGCAATGTCTTCGAGCATGGCCTTGCGGCGGTCGCCGAAGCCAGGTGCCTTGACGGCGCAAATCTTCAGTTGCGAGCGCAGACGGTTGACGACGAGCGTGGTGAGTGCTTCAGAGTCGATGTCTTCGGCGATGACGAGCAGCGGACGGCCTGTCTGCACAGCGGGTTCGAGGATGGGGAGGAATTCCTTGAGGTTGGAGATTTTCTTGTCGTAGATGAGGATGAGGGGGTTCTCCATGACGCACTCCATCTTCTCGGTGTCGGTGACGAAATAGGGAGAGAGGTAGCCACGGTCGAACTGCATACCCTCGACGACGCCGATGGTGGTTTCGCGTCCTTTGGCTTCTTCGATGGTGATGACGCCGTCCTTCGACACTTTGCGCATGGCGTCGGCGATGAGTTTGCCGATTTCATGGTCGTTGTTGGCACTGACGGTGGCTACTTGTTCGATTTTCTCGTAGTTGTCGCCGACGGTTTCGCTTTGGCCTTTGATGTGTTCAACGACTTTTGCGACGGCCTTGTCGATGCCTCGTTTGAGGTCCATCGGGTTGGCTCCTGCGGCCACGTTCTTCAGACCTGTGGTGCAGATGCTCTGTGCGAGGACGGTGGCTGTGGTTGTGCCGTCGCCGGCGTCGTCGCCTGTCTTCGATGCGACGCTCTTGACGAGTTGTGCGCCTGTGTTCTGGAATGCGTCGGGGAGTTCTATTTCCTTAGCGACGGTGACGCCGTCCTTTGTGATTTGGGGAGCACCGAATTTCTTTTCGATGATGACGTTGCGGCCCTTCGGTCCGAGGGTCACTTTGACGGCGTTTGCCAGTTGGTCGACGCCCTGCTTCAGTTGTTCGCGGGCTTCGATATTGAATTTCAGTTCTTTTGCCATAGTTGTTTGGAATTTTTTTGGGTTGTTTATGGGGCCGTATTATCCGGAATGTCCGGAATATCCGTAAAGTCCGGGACGGCCGCAGATGTTCAGTTCTCTTAGCCGAGGACGGCGAGCACGTCGCTCTGGCGCATAATCAGGTATTTCGTGCCTTCGTACTCGAGTTCGGTGCCGGCATACTTGCCGTAGAGGACGTGGTCGCCTACCTTGAGCACCATTTCCTCGTCTTTCGTGCCCTTACCGGCAGCGACGATTTCGCCCTGCAGGGGTTTTTCCTTGGCTGTGTCGGGGATGATGATGCCGCCGACTGTCTTTTCTTCGGCCGGTGCAGGAAGGATGAGCACGCGGTCGCCTAATGGTTGAATGTTCATGATGTTAAGAGTTTTAATGAATGTTGTGTGAATGATTTTCCGCAGAAACGTGGTGCAAATTCCGTGCCAGTGTGCCACGCCAGCCCCTTCGGCCCTGTCTATTAAGAAATAATGTTCGCGCGCGAAGAAAAACGACACATCCTGTCAGTCGGGCGCTGACAGACATTGACAAGTTGGCAGGCACGGAGCGACGGTGGCAGATGTGTGCCAGAGGCGGCTGGCAGCAGTTGTACCAAAAAATTCCCGCCGCGTTGGTACAGTTGTACCAGCGCAGTGAAACTTTCGTACCAACGCAGTGAAATTCTTGTACCACCGCAGTGGAATTCCCAACCCTCTGCATCGTATGGAAATCCGCTCCATAAGCGGCTGCGCAACAGGGTGTTTTGGGTGTTTCGCTCCAAGAATGTCTGAAAAATCGCACAAAAAAGACTTGTTTGTGCGGATTTATGGAAAACAATTACTAACTTTGCAACTGAAAACCATTCAATCTTAAACTTTTATACATCACATGTCATTCACACGCATCACAGCCGCCGAAGCAGCGGCTCTCATCCATCACGGCGACAACATCGCCCTCAGCGGATTTACGCCCGCAGGAACTCCGAAGGCCACGACGGCCGAACTTGCCAAGATTGCTCACGCAGAGCATGAGGCCGGACGCCCGTTCCAAATCGGGCTGTTCACAGGCGCCTCCACCGGTGCATCGTGCGACGGCTGCCTCTCCGAGGAGAATGCCATCCGCTACCGTGCGCCCTACACCACGAACTCCAGTTTCCGCAAGAAGGTAAACTCGGGCGAAATTGCCTACAACGACATCCACCTCAGCCAGATGGCACAGGAACTGCGCTACGGCTTCCTCGGAAAGGTCGATTGGGCCATCCTCGAGGTCTGCGCCATCGAGCCCGACGGCAAAGTCTATCTCACCGCCGCCGGCGGTATTGCCCCCACGGCAGCACGCCTGGCCCAGAAGGGCATCATCCTCGAACTCAACGCCTTCCACTCTCCGAAGTCGATCGGCATCCACGACGTCTATGAGCCAAAGGACCCGCCACAGCGCGAGCCCATCGCCATCGTTCACCCCAGCGACCGCATCGGTACGCCCTATCTGCAACTCGACCCGTCGAAGATTGTAGGCGTCGTCGAGTGCAACATCCCCGACGAGGCCCGCTCCTTCAAGGACGCCGACCCCGTGACCGACAAGATCGGTGAGCGCGTGGCCGAATTCCTGCTCTCGGAAGTGAAGCGCGGCATCATTCCGCCGTCGTTCCTGCCCTTCCAGAGCGGCGTAGGCTCGACCGCCAACGCCATCCTCGGCGCCCTCGGTCAGAACCCCGAAATCCCCGCCTTCAACGTCTATACCGAAGTGCTGCAGGACGCCGTCGTCGATCTGATGCGCGCCGGACGTGTGAAGAGTGCATCGACCTGCTCGCTCAGCGTGACCAACGAATATCTGCAGGGCATCTACGACGACATCGACTTCTTCAAGGACAAACTTGTGCTGCGTCAGTCCGAAATCTCGAACAGCCCCGAAGTCATCCGTCGCCTGGGCGTGATTGCCATCAACACCGCCATCGAGGTCGATATCTACGGACACGCCAACTCGACCCAGATTTGCGGCACGAAGATGATGAACGGCATCGGCGGAAGCGGCGACTTTGAGCGCAACGCCTTCCTCTCCATCTTCACCTGCTCGAGCGTGGCAAAGGGCGGCATGATCAGTGCCATCGTACCCTTCTGCAGCCACGTGGACCACACGGAGCACGACGTCAACGTCATCGTCACCGAACAGGGTGTGGCCGACCTGCGCGGCAAGTCGCCCATCGAGCGCGCCAAAACCATCATCGAGAACTGCGCACATCCCGACTACAAGCAACTCTTGTGGGACTACCTCAAGATTGCAGACAAGGGACAGTCGTGCCACAAACTCTCCGCCGCCCTGGCCATGCACGACACCTTCCTCCGCGAAGGCGACATGCGCAAGACCCAATGGGCAGCGTACGTGAAATAACAGCAGTCACAAACATCACCCCCACTGGCGGACGCTGCTCCGCCGGTGGTTTTTCTTTTTTATGCAAAAACTTGTTTCTTGGAACGTCAACGGCCTCAGGGCTGTGGTCGGAAAAGGCTTTGCCGACACGTTCCGCGCACTCGACGCCGACTTCTTCTGCCTTCAGGAAACGAAGATGCAGGAGGGCCAACTCGACATCGCCTTTGAGGGCTACCGCTCCTACTGGAACTATGCCGACAAGAAGGGCTACTCGGGCACGGCCATCTTCACACGCCGCGAACCGCTCGCGGTGCACTACGGAATGGGCATCGACGCCCACGACCACGAGGGCCGCCTCATCACGCTCGAGATGCCGGACTTCTTCCTCGTCACCGTCTATACGCCCAATTCGCAGGACGGCCTCCGACGGCTCGACTACCGGATGCAGTGGGAGGACGACTTCCGCGCGTTCCTGCAGAAACTGGACGCACAGAAACCCGTCATCGTCTGCGGCGACATGAACGTGGCACACGAGGAAATCGACCTGAAGAATCCGAAGTCGAACCGCATGAACGCCGGTTTCACCGACCAGGAAAGGCAGAAGTTCACGGAATTGCTCGCCGCCGGATTCACCGACACGTGGCGCCACTTCTACCCCGACACGGCAGACGTCTATTCGTGGTGGTCCTACCGCTTTCGTGCCCGAGAGAAGAATGCCGGATGGCGCATCGACTATTTCGTCGCCTCCGACCGCCTTCAGCCCTGTCTGGCCGACGCGAAGATCCACACCGAGGTCTTCGGCAGCGACCACTGCCCGGTGGAGTTGACAATCAACCTCTAAACGATACACATTATGGCAAGATTCAAACGCATTCTGCTCAAACTGAGCGGAGAGAGCCTGCAGGGTCAGCAGGGACACGGCATCGACCCTGAACGCCTCGGCGACTATGCGCGCCAGGTGAAGGAAATCAGCGAACAGGGTGTCCAGATCGGCATCGTCATCGGCGGCGGCAACATCTTCCGCGGCCTGCAGGGCGCCGGCAAGGGTTTCGACCGCGTGAAGGGCGACCAGATGGGCATGTTGGCCACGGTCATCAACTCGCTCGCCCTGTCGAGCGCACTGACCGCCATCGGCTGCAAGAACCGTGTGCTGACGGCCATCCGCATGGAGCCCATCGGCGAGTTCTACACGAAGTGGCGCGCCATCGAGTCGATGGAACAGGGCGAGGTGGTCATCATGTCGTGCGGCACGGGCAGCCCGTACTTCACGACCGACACGGGTTCGTCGCTGCGCGGCATCGAGATTGAGGCCGACGTGATGCTCAAGGGAACCCGCGTCGATGGTGTCTATACCGCCGACCCGGAGAAGGACCCGACGGCGACGAAGTTCGACGAAATCACCTACGACGAAGTGCTCGCGCGCAACCTCAAGGTCATGGACCTCTCGGCCATCGTCATGTGCCGCGACAACGGCCTGCCCATCTACGTCTTCAACATGGACCAGGTGGGCAACCTGCGCCGTGTCATCAACGGCGAACCCATCGGCACGCTCGTCAAGGCCTGACGCTGCACCGTTCCGACATTCTGACCGTCATCCCACTGCCGGCCCTGCAAGGCGCTGTCTGCCAGCGCTGTGCAGGGCCGGTGTTTTCGGTCCGCAGTCGGCCCGAATTTCGTCCGCAGACGAAATGAAAATGGACTGTGGACGAAAAAAATTTCGTCTGCGGACGAAATTTTTTTCAACTGCGGACGATTTCTCGCAAAACCGCGGCACAGACCCTGTCAGACAAAAAAAATAGGTGTTTTCCCTTTGCCGTCTGAACAAAAAGCCGTAACTTTGCAGCCGAAATCAGAACGTGGACAGATTTGGGCTGCTTGCAACCACGGAAAAAAATGCTAAAATGAACACATCGGAAGATGTCAAATGTCAAATGTCAAGTAGCCTCACTGCGCTTTGACATTTGACATTTTCCATTTCATTACACACAAAAAAACTATGGGATACTTATTCACATCTGAATCCGTCAGCGAAGGCCATCCCGACAAGGTGGCCGACCAGATCAGCGACGCCGTGCTCGACAACCTCCTCGCCTACGACCGCGACTCGAAAGTGGCCTGTGAAACCCTCGTCACGACCGGACAGGTAGTCGTGGCAGGCGAAGTCAAAAGCGAAGCCTACGTTGACCTGCAGGAAGTGGCACGCGACACCATCCGCCGCATCGGATACACGAAGGCCGAACTGAAATTCGACGCCGACTCCTGCGGCGTCTTCAGCGCCATCCACGAACAGAGCGGCGACATCAACCGCGGCGTCGAACGCGAACGCCCCGAAGACCAGGGTGCCGGCGACCAGGGCATGATGTTCGGCTATGCCACCAACGAAACCGACAACTACATGCCGCTCTCCCTGGCACTGAGCCACAAAATCCTCGAAGTGCTCGCCGACATACGCCGTGAAGGCAAGGTGATGACCTACCTCCGCCCCGACTCCAAGAGCCAGGTGACCATCGAATACGGCGACGACGGACGACCCGTGCGCATCGACACCATCGTCGTCTCCACCCAGCACGACGACTTCATCCAGCCCACCCTCGAACTCTCGCAGGAGAAGGCCGACGAGCAGATGCTCGCACAAATCCGCCAGGACGTCATCACCGTGCTCATGCCCCGCGTGCTGCGCGAAATCCACAGCGACGACGTACGCCAACTCTTCGACACCAACATCAAATACTACGTCAACCCCACCGGCAAGTTCGTCATCGGCGGACCCCACGGCGACACAGGACTCACCGGCCGCAAAATCATCGTTGACACCTACGGAGGCAAAGGCGCACACGGCGGCGGCGCCTTCTCGGGCAAAGACCCCTCGAAGGTGGACCGCTCGGCCGCCTACGCCGCACGCCACATCGCCAAGAACATGGTGGCAGCCGGCGTGGCCGACGAAATGCTCGTGCAAATCAGTTACGCCATCGGCGTGGCCGACCCCGTGAGCATCTACGTCAACACCTACGGACGCTCACACGTGGCCCTGAGCGACGGCCAAATCGCTGAGAAAATTGGCCAAATCTTCACCCTCCGCCCACGCGCCATCGAGAACCGCCTCAAACTGCGCAACCCCATCTACAGCGAGACAGCCGCCTACGGACACATGGGCCGACAGCCACGCACCGTCACCAAACACTTCAAGAACCACTACGCCGGCGACCGCGACATCGACGTCGAACTCTTCACCTGGGAAAAACTCGACTACGTCGATACCATCCGCCAAGCCTTCGGCCTCTGACCACATGCGCCCCGACTACGACTCCATCCTGACCCACACACCGCTGTCGCCCCTGCAGGCCACAGCCGAATACACCCGAGGCCAGCAACTGCCCGACGGCGACGTCGCCGGGCTGCTGCGCACCGGGACCCAGGCGTCGGACCAGTGGGTCGTGCTCGGCATCGCAGCCATGCTCGTCGTGCTCTGCCTCGTGCTCGGCAGCCACATGGACTACATCGCCTACCGCGTCAAGGACTACTTCTCCACCAGCCGCCGATTCTCCAACGTCCCACAGCAGACCACGGCCAACGAAGTCACCACCCTCGTCGTCACCGCCCTCATCGGCAGCCTCAGCCTGAGCCTCATCGCCTTCAGCCCCGTCGCCGAAAACCTCCCGATGGTCCACACCCTACCCGACCTGCGCTGGCTCTACCCCCTGCTCGCCGCCGCACCCCTCCTGTGGATACTCTTCAAGACCCTCGTTTACGGACTCGTCAACTGGGTATTCTTCGACCGCAGCCACAGCCGCAAGTGGATGGAGTCCTACTACTTCCTCACCGCCCTCTTCCTCGGACTGATGCTCCCCGTGGCCATCATCCACCTGTTCACCGGCATCCCACCCTCCACAGTGTCAAATTGTCTATTGACCCTGCTCATTTCATACGAAATGTTGCTGCTTTTCAAGTTAAACACTAACTTTCCGACAAAAATGTATGGCAAAGTGCTGATTTTTTTGTACTTTTGCACCGCCGAAGTCCTGCCACTCCTCATCGCAGGACATTTTGCACAAACAATCACGACACAATAACACGAGTTTTTAAGTTCAGAACAAACTATTAAACGGACTACGTGATGGCACCGAAGATTCTCATCTCTCAACCTAAGCCTCAGACAGCAAAATCACCCTACTTCGACATTGCCGAGAAGTATGGCATAGACATGGTTTTCCGGCCCTTCATCAAAATCGAAAAGATGTCGGCCAAGGACTTCCGCCAGCAGAAAGTGTCCATCCCCGGACACACCGCCATCGTCTTCACCTCGCGCCACGCCATCGACCACTTCTTCGACCTGGTCAAGGAACTGCGCGTCGTCATCAAGGAAGACATGAAATACTTCTGCAAGTCGGAACAAGTGGCACTCTACATCCAGAAGTACGTACAATACCGCAAGCGGAAAGTCTTCTTCCCCCTCTCCGGCAAAGTCTCCGACCTCATCCCCATCATGGAGAAACACAAGACGGAGAACTACTTCGTGCCCCAGTCCTCAGCACACAACGACGAGATGAAGAACATGCTCGACGCCGCAGGGCTCAAGCACGACGAAGCCGTCATGTACTACACCGTCAGCAACGACTTCACGCCCGACGAACCGTTTGACTACAACATGCTCGTGTTCTTCTCGCCCGAAGGAATACACTCCCTCGTGAAGAATTTTCCGAACTTCGACCAGGGAAAAGTCGCCATAGCCTGTCTGGGACAGAAGACCATCGAGGCCGCCGAAGAGGCGGGTCTGCGCGTCGACATGAAGCCGACGCCCGAACTGCGAAGCGTACCCGCCATCATCGAGGACTTCATCAAGCACCACAGCAAAGAGGAGATTGCCCCGAAAGAGACTGCGCCCGCCAAGAAAAAGACTGCGCCGGCCAAGAAAAAGCCCGCCGCCAAGAAACCGGCTGCGACGAAGACCACGAAAGCCAAGACAACAGCAAAGAAAGCATAGCACATGGCTGAAACCTTCACGAAAGCAGAACGTCTGTGCAGCCAGAAACTGATAGACCAACTTTTCGCAGGCGGAAATGCAACAATGGCAGCATTTCCGCTTCGCGTTATTTACAGGCTTTCGGACAGGACGGAGTCCGACGCGGTGCCGGTGTCGGTGCTCATCAGCGTACCGAAGAAGCGGCTTCGCCTGGCGGTGGACCGCAACCGGATGAAGCGTCAGGTGCGTGAGGCTTACCGCCGCCACAAACAGTCGCTGTGGGAGCGGCTCGAAGCGTCGGGCAAGCGGATGGAGATGGCTTTCATCTGCATCAGTGACGAGCCGTGCGAGAGCAGCCGTGTGACGGGCAGCGTGCTGAAGATTCTGCGCCGCGTTGAGGAAGCGGTGGCTGTGTCATGAACAAGTTTTTCAACCTTTTGGGTGCAGGGCTGAAGTGGCTGCTGCTCCTTCCGATTTACTTTTATCAGCGGTGCATCTCGCCGCTCACTCCGCCGTCGTGCCGTTTCACGCCCACTTGCTCGCAGTATGCTGTGGAGGCCATCAAACGACACGGCGCACTGCGAGGCCTGTACCTGGCGGTGCGCCGCATCCTGCGGTGTCATCCGTGGGGCGGCAGCGGGTACGACCCGGTGCCGGACGAGTTTCACTGGTAAGTTACGACCGTACCGCTGTCGGGCTGACCGAGCAGGTCGGCACGGGTGATGACGACGCGCTTGACGCCTGCCTGGCAGGCGCTGAGCGCGTTTTCGAGTTTCGGCACCATGCCGTCGGCGACGATGCCTTGCTGGCGGAGCAGGGCGAAGTCGGCGGCTGTGATGTGCGGTATGACGCTGTCTTCGTCGCTGGCATCGCGGAGCACGCCTTTCTTTTCGAAGCAGAAGGTGAGGGTCACGTCGAAGTGGGGTGCGAGGCTCTTGGCAACGGCCGACGCGATGGTGTCGGCGTTGGTGTTGAGCAGTTGTCCGTGGCCGTCGTGGGTGAGGGGTGCGACGACGGGTGTGATGCCCTGGCGGATGAGCGTGGCGAGCATGTCGCCGTCGCAGCAGTCGATGTCGCCGACAAAGCCGTAGTCGATGGCCGTGGGGAGAGGATTTCCGGGGGATGGGGAATTGTCCTGTTTTTTCACTGTCTCGACAGGGGGACGGCGGTGGCTGCGGATGGTGTTGCAGTCGGCACCGGTGAGTCCGAGGGCGTTGATGCCGCGAGCCTGGAGTTGGGCGACGATGCGTTTGTTGACCAGTCCGCCATAGACCATAGTGACGACACGGAGCATGTCGGCGTCGGTGACGCGCCGGCCTTCAATCATGTGGGTTTCGATGCCCAGTTGGGTGGCCAGCGTGGTGGCGAGTCGTCCGCCGCCGTGCACAAGGAGTTTGGGTCCTTGCAAAAGAGAGAAATCGTTGAGAAGCAGGTTCAGACTTTCCTCTTTCTCAACGATTCCTCCGCCAACTTTTATGATGTTGAGCGTCATAGTTTCTGGTATTCTTCGTAGATTTTCTGTGCGATGGCCTGCATTTCCTCCTGGGGCAGTTGGAGTTTGGGGTTGCTGAACTGCATGTCGCGTTCCGACTGCATGGGCACGAGGTGGATGTGTGCGTGTGGCACTTCGAGTCCGAGGACGGCTTGTCCGACCTTGACGCAGGGGCAGGCGCGGCGGAGTGCCACGGCTACGTGCTTGGCGAACACCTGGAAACGGGCGATTTCGTCGTCGTCCATGTCGAAGATGTAGTCCACTTCGCGGCGTGGGATGCACAGGGTGTGTCCCTTGGCCAGGGGGTTGATGTCGAGGAAGGCGTAGAACTCGTCGTTCTCGGCGCACTTGTAACTTGGAATTTCTCCTGCTGCGATTTTAGAGAAAATGTCCATAATACTTATATTTCTTTCCGTTGTTTATATGCTGATGTTCACAATCTGGAGTTGGATTTGTCCCTGCGGGATGTTGATGGTGGCCACGTCGCCGACACGTTTGCCGAGCAGGCCCTGGGCGATGGGTGTGCCGACGGATATTTTGCCTTCCTTCAGGTTGGCCTCTCCTTCGCTCACGAGGGTGTAGGTCATCTTCATGCCCGTCTTGACATTCTTCATCTCGACTTTCGACAGAATCTGCACGACGTCGGTCTGCACCTTCGACAGGTCCAGGATTTTGGCGTTGGCCAGTTCGGCCTTCAGTTGGGCAATCTTCGTCTCGAGTTTGCCCTGAGCCTCCTTGGCCGCGTCGTATTCAGCGTTTTCCGACAGGTCGCCCTTCTCGCGGGCTTCCTGAATCTGGCGGATCACCTCGGGGCGCTCCACCTCTTCCAGTTGTTTGATTTCGGCTCTGAGTTTGTCATAGCCTTCTTGTGACATGTATGCCATAATGATTTTGTTTATAACGTTTTGTATATCAGGTATTTTTGAAAAAGGCGTCAAAAAGAAAAGAATCCCAACGCACGCAGAGTGAGCGTCGGAACCCTCCTTTTACCTTTTCGGGTGCAAATTTACGGTTTTCCCCCGAATCATCCAAACTTTTTCGGTTCAAAAAGACGGATTGAAACTTTTTTTTATCACATGAGCGGCCCGAAATCGCCACAGGACGGCCACGTGGGCGGACGGCACTGCGACCGTCGGCCGACGGCCCGAATTTCGTCTGT
>ONXQ01000091.1 GCA_900321835.1 uncultured Prevotellaceae bacterium | reverse complement strand
ATGGTACTGCACCGCAATGCGGGAGAGTAGGTCGCCGCCGTCTTCAGGGAGTCCCTCGTGTCAGGAAACTGGCGGAGGGGCTCCTTTTTTTGTGCCCCCTGGATGCGGGGGGATGGGGAGAATGGGGCTGATGGGGTGAATGGGGTTGAATGATTGAATATTTATTTCGTTATTTTCTAAATGATTTAAATGATGGAATTCAGAGAAGGGAATGGCTGGAAGGCATGTTTTGATGAGGAACGTAATCTCTATACGGCTGAAGTGTGGGAGATGGGTGATACGCTTCTTGAAATCAATCAGGAGATTTATGATGCTCTTAAACCTGGAATCAGCGACCATGATGCACGTGAACTTCTGTATCAAGGCCGAAAACTCTATATGTCGGTGTTCGACAGGTGTGGACCTTCCTATACCGTTGTTTTGGACTGTGATTATGAGAAACTTTGCCCGTGGTCGAGTGTCGTACCCGGGGATCATGTGTGGAGCGAGGAACTGACTGACGCAGCCGTCGAAGCGTTTGCTTCTGAAGAGAAGAACCGAGAGCAGCGTAGAACGAAGAGGGGGAAGAGATTGAAGAAATGAACATTGAGGAGTATCGCGAATTTTGCCTTTCGCTGGGTGACGACGTTGAGGAGAAACTGCCTTTCACGTCCTTTCATTATGCCAGTGGCGTTCTGGTTTTCTATGTGCATGGTCACATGTTTTCATTTTTCGACTGTGACCACTTCAGCGTCATCACGCTCAAGTGTCAGCCTGAGCGTATTGACGAACTGAAAGCCCGCCATTCATGCATCGGCAAACCTTTCAACCTTTCTCCGAAATATTGGATGGGGGTCGATGCAGAATCTGTTCCTGACGCGCTGCTGCGCGATTTGACCCGAAACTCATACGAAATTGTCAAGGCGAAATACAAGAAATGAAAGGGGTTGAGTAGCAATACGTTACTCAACCCTTTCGCTTACTTTGTCTTGTGACGGGATAATCAGACTCGAACTGATGACCACACGTCTCCAGACGCAAAAAAAGAGGCAAATCTTTTTATCTGTCACCCCGTCGGTGTTCTCGATAGGGGGCATGGTTTGCAGGGGTTCCGCTACGCTTCACCCCTGCCTAAACTCTTTCGTCCCTTCGGGACTGGATTGACTCCAAAAGGCTTTGCTTATGCCGAACTCACGTTAATTTAACGTGATTTCGATAAAAGAAAAATGCTTGAAAAGTTGTAGGCGTGAGAACTTATTTGTAACTTAATAGATGAATAATCAGTCAATTAAGAGGTAAATCCTCATAAAGAGGCTCGTCCTTCAAGAACTTCAGAGCCTTCTCTTGCCAAGTTCTGCTAATGAAGTAAGGCGGATGGGCCATCTTCTATATCATTGCCAAGAAAAAAAGAAAGGGGTTAAGTAACATTCTGAAACTTAACCTCTTATCTCTTCTTTTCTATGGTCGGGATGATCAGACTCGAACTGACGACCACACGCCCCCCAGACGTGTACGCTAACCAACTGCGCTACATCCCGATTGCATTCTTTCTCAAATGCGGGTGCAAAGGTACGAATAAGTGAGCGAATATCAAAATAAAATTGACTTTTTTTTATTTTTATTTCGTCTGCGGACGAAATAAAAATGGACTGTGGACGAGATGAATTTCGTCTGCGGACGAAATTTTTTTCATCTGTGGACGAAATTTATTTCGACTGCGGACGAAATTTTTTTCGTCTGTAGTGCTTTTTTTCGTGACCTTGCTGAAAATGGGGCTTGCGGGGGTGTGTGCGAAAAAAACGGCTGCCCATGCACTCACTTACTCAGATTTTTCGTAACTTTGCAGATTGAATCTTATCGACTATCCAACATCAATCTATTTTTTATTATGGCAAAAAAAGCAATTCTGATGATTCTCGACGGATGGGGAATCGGCAACAAGGGCGAGGGTGACGTGATTTTCCGCACTCCGACGCCTTATCTCGACTATTTGAACGCGGTGAGTCCTCATGCTCACTTGGATGCAAGCGGCGAGGACGTGGGTCTGCCCGACGGCCAGATGGGCAACTCGGAGGTGGGTCACCTGAACATCGGTGCCGGCCGCATCGTGTATCAGGACCTGGTGAAGATTAACCGTGCGTGCAGCGACGGCAGCATCATGCAGAACCCTGAAATTCAGCGTGCCTACGGCTATGCGAAGGAGACGGGCAAGAGCGTTCACCTGATGGGTCTGACTTCGACGGGCGGTGTGCATTCGTCGCTCGACCACTTGTTCAAGTTGATTGACATTGCGAAGGAGTATGGCGTGCAGAACACGTTTGTCCACTGCTTCATGGACGGCCGCGACACTGACCCGAAGTCGGGCAAGGGCTTCATCGCCGACTTGCAGAAGCACTGCGACGAGGTGGGTGTCGGCCAGATTGCGAGCATCATCGGCCGTTTCTATGCGATGGACCGCGACAAGCGCTGGGAGCGCGTGAAGGTGGCCTACGACCAACTGGTCGATGGCAAGGGACGTGCCTGCCAGGACATGGTCGAGGGTGTGCAGTCGTGCTACGACACTGACTCGGAGGAGCATAAGAACACGGACGAATTCATGGAGCCGCTCGTCAATGCCAACTGCGACGGACGCATCAAGGAGGGCGACGTGGTCATCTTCTTCAACTACCGGAACGACCGTGCGAAGGAACTGACCATCGTGCTCACGCAGCAGGACATGACGGAGCAGGGGATGAAGACGATTCCCGGCCTGCAGTATTTCTGCATGACGCCCTACGACGCCTCGTTCCAGGGAGTTCACATCCTCTTCCCGAAGGAGAACGTTGACAACACGCTGGGCGAATATCTCTCGAGCCAGGGCAAACGCCAACTGCACACGGCCGAGACCGAGAAGTATGCCCACGTGACCTTCTTCTTCAACGGTGGCCGCGAGAAGCCTTACGAGGGTGAGGACCGCATCCTGGTCGCCTCGCCGAAGGTGGCCACCTACGACCTCAAGCCCGAGATGTCGGCCTACGAGGTGAAGGACAAACTCTGCGCCGCCATCGGCACCCAGCAGTACGACTTCATCGTCGTCAACTTTGCCAACGGCGACATGGTGGGCCACACCGGTGTCTATCATGCCATCGCAAAGGCTGTCCATGCCATCGACTGCTGTGTGCGCGACGTGGTTGAGACTGCCAAGCAGAACGACTACGAGGTGCTCATCATCGCCGACCACGGCAATGCCGACAATGCCATCAACCCCGACGGCACGCCCAACACGGCCCACTCGCTCAACCCTGTGCCCGTCATCTACGTCACCGACAACAACTCGGCACGCATCCACAGCGGACGCCTCGCCGACGTGGCGCCCACCATCCTCCACATCATGGGACTGCCGCAGCCGGACGATATGACCGGCCAGTGCCTGATTGAGGGATAAAAGGAAAACGGTATGAAACAGCCCCTTTCCCTACTGCTTCTGCTGCTGTTCAGCCTTCTGTACCTGCCCCTGCAGGCGCAGGAGGCTGAGGCAGACGTCGAGGCTGTCGAAGAGCAGCAGGTTGACCCCCGCGACTCTGTCATCAACGCCCTGAACCGCCAGATACAGGAGATGCGGCTGACCGAGATTGTCATGCAGGACAAACTCGACCAGACCGCTCTGTCGGCCCGCGAGGACTCCCTGCGGCTGGTGCGACGTCAGGCCCGCATCGACTCACTGCGCGAGGTCACGCCCGGCGTGCCCGTTGCCGTCGATGGCGACACGCTCCTGCTGCTCTATGCCTCGCGAGGCGGTGCCACGCCCGAACGGCGTGCAAAGGAGGCTGTCGATAAGATTGAGAAACTGGGCAAGAGCCTCACCTTCAGCATCGACTCGATGTACGTGTTCGAGAGCGAACTCTCGTCCGACATCATGTCGGGCGACGCCGTCCTGCTCAGCATCTCCGACCTCGACGGCATGTGGCAGGGAAAGTCGCGCAGCGAACTGGCCGCACAGTACCTCGGCACCATCCAGGCAAAAGTGGCGGAACTGCAGGAGGAATACGGGCTGCGCGCCAAAGTGACGGGCATTCTGCTCGCCCTGCTCATCATCGTCCTGCAGGTTGTCGCCATCCGCCTCACCCTCATGCTGTTCCGTCGGCTGTTCAAGCGCATTGTCTGGGCCATGCGCACGTGGATCAAGCCCTTCGTCTTCAAAGGCTACGAACTGCTGAACACGCGCAATGCCGCACGCATCCTGCTGCTGCTGGCCCGCATCGCCTTTTGGATGGTGGTAGTGCTGCAACTCTTCATCAGCATTCCGCTGCTCTTCAGCATCTTCCCTGAGACCCAGGAACTGACCTACAAACTCATCGGCTACGTCTGGGATCCGCTCAAGGACATCGGGCGGGGCATTGTGAACTACATTCCCAATCTCATCAAGATCATCATCATCATCCTCTGCTTCCGCTACCTCATCCGCGCCATCCACTATGTTGCCAATGAGATAGCCGAGGGCCGCATCCGTTTCGAAGGCTTCTATCAGGACTGGGCCATCCCCACTTTCCACATTCTCAGGTCGCTCATCTGGTGCTTTGCCGTCGTGATGATCTGGCCGCTGTTGCCCAATAGCGACTCGGAAGTGTTCAAGGGTGTGAGCGTGTTCGTCGGCCTTGTCTTTTCGCTCGGCTCGACAGCCATCGTGGGCAACATCGTCTCGGGCATCGTCATCACCTATATGCGGCCGTTCAAGATAGGCGACTTCGTGAAAATCAACGGTATAGAGGGCGAAGTGGTGGAGAAGACTGCCTTTGTGACTCGTCTGCGCACGATGAAAAACGAAATCGTCACCGTGCCCAACTCGGCCATCATGTCGAGCGAGGCCGTGAACTACAGCAGTGCCGTCGAGCAGCGCAAGGGCGTCATCATCCACACGGAGGTGACCATCGGCTACGGTGTGCCGCGCGAAACGGTGGAGAACCTTCTGATTGAGGCCGCACAGAGTTGCACGAAGTTGCAGAAGAAGCCTGCGCCCTTTGTGCGTGTCCGTGCCCTGGAAGACTTCTACGTGCGCTACGAAATCAATGCCTACACGCTCCAGTCGCTGCAACTCAGCGCCTGCTACAGCGAACTCCACAAAGCCATTCTCGACCACTTCTTCGAAGCCGGCGTCGAAATCATGTCGCCCCACTTCCGTGCCGAACGCGACGGCAATGCGGTCGAGATGCCGGAGAGTTATCAGGCGAAGTAGGAGAGTTTCTGAAACAAGGAACGGCTCGGTGACCATTGCAGTCGCCGAGCCGTTCCTTTTTGTGTCGGCCCGTTGTCAATAGTGGAACGACGAGCCGCCGAGAAACTCGCGCAGGAGCGAGGTGGGCGGCAGTTCCTTGTCGCTGATGGGCAGGAAGTAGCGGAGGAAGTGGGTGAGTTGGGTGGAGAGGAGGTAGGCCTCGCAGTTTTCGGGCACGCTCTCGAGCAGGGGCAGGGCGTAGTTGCGCAGCACGGCCAGTTCGTAGATGAGGGCCGAGTTGAACATGACGTCGGCGTTTTCCTGATAGGGGAAAATCCAGCGCTCTTCGCCCAGGCGGACGCTGTGCCAGCGCTCGAGGGTCTGGCGTGCAGAGGTGCCGCGGTACTTGTTGTCGCGGACGATGCGGCGGATGAGGCGGTTGATGGTGGTCGGGATGTAGTTGTGGCCGTCGAGTTTGATGCTGGTGAGGGCGGAGACGTAGATGCGGAACTTGGCTTCTTCGGGTACGCCTTCGGAGAGCAGGGGGTTGAGGGCGTGTATGCCTTCCATGATGAGCACGGTGCCTTCCGACAGTCGCAGGCGTTTGCCGCTGGGCATCGACTTGCCGGTGGGGAAGTCGTAGCGCGGCAACTCGATTTCTTCGCCGGCGAGAAGTTGGTGGAGGTGTTGGTGGAAGAGGGGAAGGTTGAGCGACTCGATGTGTTCGTAGTCGTAGTCGCCCTTTTCGTCGCGCGGTGTCTTTTCGCGATCGACGAAGTAGTCGTCGAGCGAGATGAGGTGGGGAATGAGGCCGCAGGTCATGAGTTGGATGAGCAGGCGCTTGCTGAACGTCGTCTTGCCGCTCGACGAGGGGCCTGAGATGAGGATGACGCGCACGCCGGGCCGTGCGGCAATCTGTTCTGCGATTTGCGACACTTTCTTTTCCTGCAAGGCTTCGGCCACCTTGATGGCGCCGCCGGAGAGTTGTTGCTGGGTGAGCACGTTGAGGTGGCCGACGGTGGTCATGCCGAGCCGGTGCTGCAGTTGGTGGTCTTCGGCGAAGGCGCGCAGCATCTTCTCCTGCTTGATGATTTCGGGGATTCGTCCTTCTTCGCGCGGTATGCGCAGGAGCATTCCGTTGTAGTAGCGCACGAGGTCGAAGTCGTCGAGATAGTCGGTCGAGGGCACGAGCGGTCCGTAGTAGTAGTCGTAGGTGTCGCAGAGTCGGTAGTAGTGGCAGTAGAGGTTGCCCTGGCTCTCAATCAGGATGGCCTTGTCCTTCTGCCCGTGTGAGCGGAAGAGTTCGGCGACCTCGGCTGTCGGTGCTTCGAGTCGGTGGAATCGGTGGCCTTCGGCAATGATTTCGCGCATTCGCTGGCGCAGCCGCTGCACGACGTCGAGGGTGGTCTCGATGCCGTCGAGCAGGAAGTAGTAGCCTTTCGACACGGGTGCCTCGATGGTGAGTGTGGTGCCGGGGTAGAGGTCTTCCACGGCTTTGTAGAGGACGAACTCGAGCGAGCGCATATAGACTTTTCGGCCCGAGGCGCTGGTGCAGTCGAGAAACTCGACTTGCTTCGAGCCGAACACGCGGAAGGTGAGTCCCTGCAGTTGGTTGTTCACAGCCGCACAAAGCGGTTTTTTGACCAAATCGGGAAGAAAATGCTGATAAATTTGAAAAAGTGTCGTTCCAAATTCGAATTGCGACGATTTTTTATTATTTTTGCAAAAAATTTGTAATGGCTTCGTCACATCTTTCGATTCGTTTTGTGTTGTCATGTGGTTGGATTTTGATGATTAGACGTTGCAATTTACGAATTTTTGTAGAAAGAGCGGCATGATTGTCCGAAAAAAATGGGTTTTGAACGAAGAAAATGGTGTTTTGCACCCCAATTTGGGTGTGATTCCCTGCGCTTGGAAAAAAACGTCTGAGCGCTCAGACGAAATCTTCCGAGCGCTCAGACGAAAATTTCCGAGCGCTCAGGCCTATATACGGACTGTGCCGGCGGCAGAATGTTTCACCCTCGAAAATAACATGAGACCATGAACGTATTCACGATTTTCACGCTGTTGGGCTCGCTTGCGCTGCTGATGTTCGGTATGAAGACCCTGAGTGAGGGCCTGCAGAAGATGGCGGGTCCGCAACTGCGTAACGTGTTGCAGAAGATGACGGCCAACCGCTTCATGGGTGCCATCACAGGTATGTTCGTCACGGCCAGCATCCAGTCGTCCACGGCGACGACGCTCATGACGGTGTCGTTTGTCAACGCCGGCCTGCTCACCCTGGCACAGGCCATCTCCATCATTCTCGGCGCCCGTCGCTCGGCTTCACGTTCGACATAGCCATCTTTGCCTACGCCGCTGCCTTCGCCGGCATCATCCTCTCGTACATGAAGAAGTACAAGAACATGGGTGAGTTCCTCTTCGGCACGGCCTTCCTGTTCCTCGCTCTGGTCACCCTGCGCAAGACGGGCATGGCGATGGAACTGGACAAGAACCCTGCCATGCTCGACTTCTTCCGGTCGTTCGACCCGCAGAGTGTGTGGACCATTGTCGTCTTCCTGCTCATCGGCACCGTGCTCACGCTCTGCGTCCAGTCGTCGGCTGCCATCATGGCCATCACGATGACGCTGTGCTCGA
This sequence comes from uncultured Prevotellaceae bacterium, assembly GCA_900321835.1. GTDB lineage: Bacteria > Bacteroidota > Bacteroidia > Bacteroidales > Bacteroidaceae > UBA3839. The sequence goes on along the minus strand of ONXQ01000091.1, from coordinate 5,606 downwards.
CCGGCGTGCTGCCCATCGAACTGGGCATCATCCTCGTGCTCGGCGAGAACATCGGCACGACCATCACGTCGAACATCGCAGCGCTCGGCGCCAACGTCTCCGCCCGCCGCACCGCCTTCTCCCACATGTTCATCAACGTCGTCGGTGTGTTCTGGGTAATCTGCGTGCTCCATCCCTTCTTCACGATGGTGTGCAACATCGTCGGGTGTGATGCTGGCATCATCAACACCGACGTCGAATATGCCAAAGAACACGGCTCCGTCGTCCTGGCCGCTTTCCATTCGGCCTTCAACGTGTCCAACACGCTCATCATGATATGGTTCGTCCCCGTCATCGAGAAGATTGTCAGCCGCATCATCAAGCCCAAACCCGCCGTCGAGGACGAGGAGTCGCGCCTCTCCTTCATCACGGCCGGCCTGATGCAGACGCCCGAACTCTCGATTCTCAATGCGAAAAAGGAAATCCAGGTGTTCGGCGAACGGTGCCAGAAGATGTACGGATTTGTCCAGACGCTGCTGCACACCGAGCGTGGCGAGGATTTCAACAAACTCTTCTCGCGCATCGAAAAGTACGAGAGCATCACCGACAAGATGGAGGTCGAAATTGCGAACTACCTCAACCAGGTCAGCGAAGGACGCCTCTCGCTCGAGTCAAAGACCGAAATTCAGCACATGCTCCGCATGGTGAGCGAACTCGAGAGCATCGGCGACGCCTGCTACAACCTGGCACGCTCGATGAACCGCAAGCGTCAGCACACACAGGAGGAATTTACCGAAAAGCAGAAAGAGCATATCCAGAACATGATGTCGCTCTGCGAAGACGCCATTGAGCAGATGAATGTCGTGGTGAAGTACGGCGAACAGCGCTATGTCGATCTCAACAAGTCGTACAACCTTGAGCACGAAATCAATAACTACCGCAACCAACTGAAGAACCAGAACATCCTCGACATCAACAACCGTCTGTACGACTACCAGATGGGGGTCTATTACATGGACATCATCGCCGAGTGTGAAAAGTTGGGCGACTACATCATCAACGTCATCGAAGCCACGGGCATCAGGGAGAAGAAAGCGAACGGATTCTGAAGGCCGATGGACGGACGTCGCTCTGGAACGGCAGAAGGGGGAGGAACGTGTGTGTTCCTCCCCCTTCTGCTGTTCTGCTTGTGGGTGGGCAAAGGCCGTCTGTGGCGTCAGCGCTGCGGGTAGCAAACCTCTTCGGAGCGCAGCCCGAGGCCACCCATCTGATTGGCGCAGCGGACGGAGAAGAGGGTTCCTTCGCGCGTTCCGGCCGGCACGGTGTAGTGCGGCTCTGTGGTGAAGGCGACGACCATGCGGTTGCGGCAGATGGCATAACACCCGGCTTCGGGAATGTCGGCCCAGGTGATTTCCCTGCCCTTGATGGTGAGCACGGGCGGAACGACCTGCTCGGCCTTCTGCTGCGGATTCCAGTCGGGAAAGACGCGATCGACGGTGTACTGTTCAGCCACTTCGGGCGTCATCGCCGTCTGGTAGCCGACGGGACGCTCCGTGCCCTGCTTGTCCTTGAAGAGGCGACGGCGCTTCGACAGGTCGATGGGCTCGAACACGCGGTTCAGACTCTGATATTCTGCAAAATAGGCTGGCTGCGTGCCGTGCATGTTGGTCCATCCCTCGGCCTTCGGCTCGATGTTCATCTGGCAGTTCAGGAAGGCTGCCCGCGGACGGTTCTGCCACGGGCGTCCCAGCCAGTAGTTCTGGTGCTGGTGGCGGGGTCCGTCGATGTAGCAGTCGTTGAAGACGTAGCCGTACTTGCGTCCGTCCTCGGTGGCCGGGGCGCAGATGATGTCGTGCTTGGTCGAGTCGCCGCGCGAGGCGAGTCGGATGTCGCAGTGGTTGAAAAAGACTGTGCCTCCGCCGCAGATGAAGTCAACGGTGCCGGTGATGCGGCTGTCCTCGACATAGGTGGTGCCGCCCGAGTTGGTGTAATAGGTGTCCTGCGTGCCGAGCAGGCTGACCTGCATGAGCACGTTGCCGCGGCAGTTCTTCTCGCTGAGGGCGACGGCGCGGTTGGCAAAGAGGCGAGCGTCGTTCTTGAAGTTCGACCACAGTTCGACGTCCTGGATATAGGTCGAGTCGGCACGCTGCAGGATGAGTGTGCCGGTCTTGTCCAGCCCTTCGACCTCCATGCAAGCCTCGATTTGCGTGTTCTGCCATTCCTCGCCGATGATGCTGGTGTTGGGCGCGGTGAGGGTGACGGTGGTCGAACCGATGCGGTAGTTGCTGGAGTGGATGAAGATGCGGAAGCGTTTGCGCTTGTCGGCACGGTTGTTGGCAGCGCGGATGGCCGCCACGTAGTTTCCGTCGCGCGGCACGATGAAGTCGTACTTCCACTTCTGGGCATGGAGGGGCAGCGCACAGGTGGCGGCCAGGAGGACAAGGAGGATGGTTTTCATTGTCGGATGAGGGATGAAAGGGGTTTGAACGGGTGAGGAGTGCCGTACCAATTTTGGTACCACTGCGTTGGTACGGTTGTACCAGCGCGGTGAAACTTTTGTACCACTGTGCCGGAACGGTCGTACCACTGCGCTGGTACGCACGGCCGGCTGCGGTGCGGAGTTTTACTTGTCGAGCAGGATGTGCAGGATGCGTTCGGCCGAGCGTCCGTCCCAGCGCTGTGGCAGGGCGGCCGGTTTCCATTGGCGGGTCACCATCTGGGCTGTGTAGTCGGCAAGCCCTTGCGGACTTTCGCCCACGAGCACGTTGGTGCCCTGCAGGACGGTTTCGATGTGCTCGGTGTAGTTGTTGAGCGTGATGCAGGGAACACTGTTGAAGGTGGCCTCCTCGGCCACGTTGCCCGAGTCGGTGATGATGCCCAGGGCATGGGCCGTGAGCCAGCCGAACTCGAGGTAGGGCAGAGGCTGGACGATGTGGAAGTGGGCCGTGCCGTCGGGCAGGAGGTCGCGCACGGCATCGGCGGCTGCACCGCGCAGCGGGGCGACGATGGGTGTGCCTGCGGCAGCGGTGCAGAGGGCGCGGAGCATGTCGGCCAGGTTCTGGCGGTTCTGGAGCAGCGCCTTGCGGTTGAGGGTGAAGACGAGGTAGGAGCCGTCGGCAGCACCGAGCGCGTCGAGCACGGCTGGGCGGCGGAATCGCTCGTGGTTGGCGCGCAGTGTGTCCATGAGGATGTTGCCCACCATGTACGTCCGCGAGATGTTGGCACCCTCGCGGTTGATGTTGCTGTCGCTGCCGGCGCCGGCGGTGAAGAGCAGGTCGGAGAGGCCGTCGATGACGAGGCGGTTGATTTCCTTCGGCATCGAGATGTCGAACGAGCGTGTGCCGGCCACGAGGTGGGCGAGGGTCACGCCTTTCTTCTTCGCAGCGATGGCGGCCGACATGGTCGATGCGAGGTCATCGACGACGATGACCACGTCGGTGGGGTGTTCGTCGAGATACTGGTCGAACTTCGACATGACGTTGCCGGCGAGGACGTTGAGGCTGTCGGCTTCGGCGTCGAGAAAGATGCCGGGGCGCTCGATGCCGAGGTCGGCAAAGAGGCTGGGTTCGAGCGTCGGGTCGTCAGGACTGCCGGCATAGACAAGGCTGTAGGCGACGTCGTCGCCCTGGCTTTTTGCTTTTTCAATGGCTTTGACAAGGGGCGCCACCTTCATGAAGTTGGGGCGTGCGCCGCAAACGATGCAGATGTTCATTGATGTCGATTAAGAGGGTGATGCTGTCGCCTTCGACGGCTTGGTTGCGGGTGTCCTGCTGGTGGGCCTGATTTTGGAAGGCGACGTAGAGAAGGCCGAAGACAAGGGCGAGGACGACGATGCCGAGAGCAAGCATACCGAGGCCCATGTTGCGGTTGAAACGTTGTGCTTTGTTCATAGCGTCAGGGATGGAGAATGTGTTGATATTCAGCGGGGTCGGACAGCAACTGGCAGGCACGTTCGAAGTCGTCGTCGCGGCGCAGTGCCTGCTGCACGGAGCCGCGCTGGTAGTAGTATCGCTTGATGACCTCCTGCTCCATCAGTTCCTTGATGTCGTCGCGGCGGCGGTCGAAGTCGCGGTCCATGTTGTGCGTAAGTTTCTGCTCGAGCGCCTTGAACTCGTCGGTGGCGTCGTCGTAGTAGCCTTCAAACTCCATCATCTTCTTGAGGTCGTCGAGGCGCTTTTCCGACAGGCGGTCGTACTTGAAGTCGGCCGCACGGGCCATGCTCTTCAACTGCTCAAAGTCGGCATCCGTGACGGCGAAGGTACCGACGGGCGGAAGGGTGGGGTGTGCCTGGGCATACTGTGTGCCCCAGTCGGTCAGCACGTCGTCGTTGGAGAGGTAATAGACGATGTTCGCCATCGTGTCGTGGCGAACCTCGATGTCGGGTTTGATGCCTCCGCCGTCGCGCACTTCGCGACCGCCCCGGGTGTGGAACACATGGGTGAGGCTGTCGGGCACACGTCCGTCCTTGCCGAGTTCGCGGCGGTCACGGTAGTTGATGGCCTGTATGCATCGCCCGCTGGGGATGTAGTATTTCGAGGTGGTGAGTTTGAGTTGTCCGTTGTAGGGCAGTTCCTGCGGCGACTGCACGAGGCCCTTTCCGTAGGTGCGTGTGCCGATGACGACGGCGCGGTCGAGGTCTTGCAGCGAACCGGCGACGATCTCTGCGGCCGAGGCGGTGCTGCTGTTGACGAGGATGCAGAGCGGCGTGAGGGTGTCGAGGGGCTCGGCCGTGGTGGTGTAGGCACTGTTGGCCATGCGCACCTTGCCTTTGGTCTCGACGATGGTCTGGCCTTTCGGCACGAAGAGGTTGACGATGCTGACCGCCTCGCCGAGTAGTCCGCCACCGTTGCCGCGCAGGTCGATGACGAGTTTCTGGGCACCCTGTTCCTTGAGCGAGATGACGGCACGCCGCACGTCGGTCGAGCAATGCTCGGTGAACTGGGTGAGGGCGATGTAGCCGACGTCGCCGCGCTGGAGGCCGTAGTAGGGGATAGGCTCGACCTTGATGCTGCGGCGTGTGATGCGGAAGTCGCGTGTCTTCTTTTCACCCGGACGCTGTACGCGCAGCACGAAGGTCGTGCCGGGTTCGCCGCGCAGCAGGTCGCTCACTTCGCTCACGACCTTTCCTTTGAGGTCTTTGCCGTCAATCTGTTTCAGCACGTCGCCCACTTTGAGTCCGACTTCGGCGGCAGGCATCCCCTCGTAGGGCTCAGCGATGATGATGGCCGAGTCCTTGCGCATACGGATGATGGAGCCGATGCCGCCGTACTTGCCCGTCGTCATCATTTTCAGGTCGTCGAGGTCCTCGTCGGCGTAGTATTCGGTGTAGGGGTCGAGCGACTCGAGCATGGCGTCGATGCCGGTAACGATGAGTTTTTCGGCATCCAGCGTATCGACGTAGAAGAGGTCGAGTTTGCGGTAGAGGGTGTTGAAGATGTCCAGGTTTTTCGACACACTGAAGGTGTGGTCTTCCTTCGGTTTGTCCTGTGCCTGCATGGGCAGGAGCAGTAAGAGGGCCGCAAGGGCGGCGAGGGTTCTTTTCATTGTTGTGTTGATTCGTTCAAACTGCAAAGTTACGATTAAGTGAGCGGAACGCAAAACAAAAGACGAAGTTTTTTAGTTTTGTG
>ONXQ01000004.1 GCA_900321835.1 uncultured Prevotellaceae bacterium | reverse complement strand
TGCATCAATAGCAGCACCGACCAAGAATCCAGGGACCGTGCCAAATCCAGGAACGACAGTACCTGCGGCGGCTAAGGTGGCTTTCATACCGCCTTTCTTTATAACACCTCTGACTCCTTTACTGATGGTTGAACGCTTGATTTTACCATCGACCACGTTCCCGCATTTGGGACAGGTTTCTACTTTTGAAAAACTCATAATTTATATAATTAATCTGAATTAAAAGTTATTTTTTATAGTTTTTCTTAGCCGTATCAATAAACTCTTTAATGACACTCTTCTCTTTTAACACTCGCTTGACAGCATCCGACAATCCTGACATGTCAAGATTTTTTCCGTTCTTTTCGGCCATGTAAGTCAGAGCTTTCAAGTAAACATAACCTGAGGCTAGCGTCATTGCATAAATGGTTGCACTCATTAACACCGCTCCAGTTATCGTACCAATGCCGGGAATAAACTTTAAGGCACTGGCAACACCTGCAGTGGCAGCATATGATGCCAAGTTAGTAGCAACGCCTGATGCTATCGTTTTCAGAGCATTATCTTTTGCGGATAGCCCAATTTTGTTGTTAATACGTACATACATACTCCAGATGGAAGCAGCACCAGCAGCAACGTCGGCTCCTGGGACAGGAATCCATGCTGAACCAAGGGCAAGTTTACTGTGTAGTTTAACTACATCTACAATTTGTTGGGGAAGCATCGTGTCTGCTCCTTTATCAAGCAGTTTGACTAGCTTGATAGATGTCTTTAACAAAGACGAAATTTCATTTCCTTCCATGACAATATTTAGTTTTAATGAAACAAAGCCTTAATAATAGCATGAACAATCATGTGTTTTTGTCTTTCTTTTTCTTCTCTTGCCTTTTGTTCAGGAGACTTACTTGCACACAGAATTTTGAGATATGCCATCTGCATTTGGTCTATACATGGCGAAAAATAACACTTTTTCATTTTACAATTATTGATAAGATGTTAATAATAAGTTTTTCAATAATGGAAATATATTTTTTTAAAGAATAGAATCTAAGCCCCAACTATGGATTCCAGTGAAGAAAGGTTGAACTTGCCATCCATTTCATACATCTTTGTAAGGGCTGTAAGATAAACGTAGGCGGAACCATATATAATAGCGGTCGTGGAAACAGTACTAATGGCAGCACTGGCAATCCAGCCAACCAATGGTATCGCCTTAGCTGCCTCTGAAACCCCTGTCGCTAATGCATTTGCACCAAAAGAAGTAAAGTTCGTAAGTATAGCAGATGTTATACTTTTTCCTGCATTCTCATTGATTTTAATATTAAGAACTTTATTTATATCATAATACATTTTCCAAAGAGAGGCAACTACTGCCGCCATTGCCACAAGTCCTGCTCCTGGTATAAAACTTTGAGCGAGATTTGCCGTTAATTGAATCTTTTTATGTTTTTCGACAACTTCAACAATCTGATCAGGAAGTGTTGTACTCATCATTTGAGAGGCCTTACCTCCCACATAATAACCAACAACACCGCCATTAACAAGCCTTCCTAATTTGTAGGCGGCATTCATAACATCTTGTTTAGAAAAACTGGTGGTTTTCTTGGAAGTCATTTTGCCATCTATGATTGTTGATTTTTGAGGAGGAGGCGGAGAAGCCTTTCCTATAGAACACTGATACCAAAAGTCTGCTAATTTTTCATCTTTTGGTAAAACTGCTGTACCAGTCCTATATCTATTTGACAGTTCTGCACAGGCTTGTCTGTCTCCTTTTTGAGCTATTTTCTGGAGCACTCCAGTCCCCATGTCTGAATAGTCCATATATACCAGTTTGTTGAAAAATAAAAATTATCCTATCATTTCCACATCCAGCCTCGACGTAGTCAGGGCGTTGGCGCGGCGAAGGTCGACACCATAGACGCGCATGAAGGCTTCGGCGACGAGTTGGCCGCCGTTGGTGGTGACGGGGTTGGCGAACGACGAGGTGTTGACATTGACGCTCATTCCGGGAGTCAGATAGACACCATTGGAGTTGACGACGTTCTTGACGGTGACTCTGAAAAGTGGCATAGGCAATACTCCTTCCTGCTGTTCAGAGCCCAGGGGAACAGCGGTTTAAGATGGTTGATTAGGTGAATAAGAAAGGTTGTGCCTATATACAAAAGACGTGGGCTCATCTTACATTCGCTTGTCCCACTCTTTCAGGTCTTCGCACTACCTTCCTCGTAAAGACAAGCAATGCGAACGCCCACGCCGAATATGATATATGTGACGTGGACCTGGGACTATTGCCTTTCATGACGAGGATTTCAAAGGTGCGAAGTTTGAAAGAGTCAATCCAAGCGTAGTAAACGCCAGTTATATATAAGTCCCGCTCCTCCCGACAACAGAGGATTTGGATGACGAGGCAAATTTACGTGTTTTTTATCGTAACTACAATTATTTCTTTTGTTTTTTTAATGACTTTTATGCAAAGAAACGCATTTTCTCTTGTTTGGCAAAAAATCGGCAACGTGTTTTTTGGGGAATTGATGTTTTTGTGGTCTATTCCGTAATATATGACGGAATAAAAAACGGAAACACACGGGGTTGGCGTGTGTTTCCGAGCGTTTCAGTGTTTTTTGTGGAGGGATGGTGCAGTCGCTACGGACGACGGATGAAGGCGAGGGTGTCGCCTTTGGCGACTTTGCTGCCCTGGTGGGCGCAGACTTCGACGAGTCGGCCGCCGAGGGCTGCGGGGACTTCGTCGATGCCGCCGTAGCGGTTGAGGAGGTAGCAGAAGCGGTCGCCCTGCTTGTACTCCTTGCCGACCATCGGTTCGATGCCCTTGACGCATTCGCCGTCGCCACCTATCTGCCACATCACCGTACCGCTGTCGGGAGCGACGATGGCGTCGGCTTCGGCGTGCTTGTAGGCGGCGATGTCGGCCAGTGAGAGGCCTTGCTTCTGCATTTCCTTCTCCTTCGCGGCTTGCAGGTCGTTGAGGAAGCGCTGCTTGGCGATGCCGCTCTTGTAGTCGCGGTACTGGCTTTCGTGCATGGCAAACTCGAAGAGTTCTTCGTCGTCCTGGCCGCGTTCCCATCCGTTCTCCTCCATCTCCTTGATGAAGCGTGGCAGGTCGTCGGGATAGTATGACTGCGGGTCGGCGTCGGTGAACTCAAAGCCTTTCTCTTTGGCGAGTTCGACGATTTCGGGTGCCACGGTGCCGGGCAGTTTGCCGCTCTTGCCGAGAATCATACCCCAGATGGACTGGTCCATCATCGTGTAGCGCGGTTTGCCCATCGACTCGGTGAGCAGGTTCATGAGGGCGATGTTCTTGACGTATTGTGAGAACGGCGTGACGAGTGGGGGGTAGCCGACGCGCGGCCATACGTAGGCGACTTCGTTGAACAGGCGCACGAGGATGGCATCCTCGCTCAGTTCCTCCTCGCCCTTGTTCTTGCGGTTGTTGTTGATGGCGTTCATCACGCCTTTCAGGTCGGCCATCATGCTGCCCATCATGCCTCCGGGCAGTCCGCAGCCGAGGAGCAGCGACGACATGAGTTTGTTGCTGGGGTTCATGAAGTAGCCGAGGAAGTCGTCGATGAACTCCTGCGTCAGTTTGCGTGCCTCCATGTAGGCGTCCATGTTGATTTCAGGCACGTCGAAGCCGTAGTTCTTCAGCATACTCTGCACGGAGATGACGTCGGGATGGACTTTGCCCCACGAGAGGGGCTCGATGGCGGTGTCGATGATGTCGGCGCCGTTTTTGCACACTTCGAGGATGCTGGCCATCGAGAGTCCGGGACCGCTGTGGCCGTGGTACTGGATGATGATTTCCGGATGCTTGGCCTTAATCATGCCGACCAGTTTGCCGAGCATGGCCGGCTGACCGATGCCTGCCATGTCCTTGAGGCAGATTTCGGGGGCACCGGCAGCGATGAGTTGTTCGGCGATGTCGGCATAGTATTCCGCCGTGTGGATGGGACTGGTGGTGATGCAGAGCGTGGCCTGCGGCGTCATTCCGCCTTCGAGCGCATAGTGGATGGAGGGGATGATGTTGCGCACGTCGTTCAGTCCGCAGAAGATGCGGGTGATATCGACACCCTGTGCGTGCTTCACCTTATACATCAGCCGTCGCACGTCGGCCGGCACGGGGAACATACGCAGTGCGTTCAGGCCGCGGTCGAGCATGTGTGTCTTGATGCCGGCCTCGTTGAAGGGGCGTGTGAAGGCACGGACGGCCTTGTTAGGATTTTCGCCATACAGCAGGTTGACCTGTTCGAAGGCGCCGCCGTTGGTTTCGACACGTGCAAAGCAGCCCATCTTGATGATGACGGGTGCGATGCGTTCCAACTGGTCCTTTCGAGGCTGGAATTTTCCGCTCGACTGGAACATGTCCCGATAGACGAGACTGAACTGAATTTTCCGCTTTTCCATGTTCGGTTATATCAAGAATTTGAGAATTAGAGAATCTGCAAAAAAAATATTAATTTTTCACGATTGGTGTTATTTTCTATTTTCGCCGTAAAGTTACAAGTAATATTCAATATAACAATGCTTTCTGCCAAATAATTGGAGGTTGGGACCCAAAAAGATGTCATCGCTCCGTGTGGCGTGGCTACCAACCCCATGCGACGTGCCTCTCGTACCGGCGCAGTGGTACGGCAGTTTCACCGCACTGGAACAAAAGTTTCACCGCACTGGTACAACTGTACCAACGCAGTGAAATTTTTTTGGTACAGCACGCATGGAAATACGCAGGTTTTTACGTATCTTTGCGGCACAACAGCGTGAAAATGAACAAATCAAACACGAAAGAGATATGGAAAAACGACGATTTCCGACCCTGAAGTGGGTGGGCTGCCTGTGGATGGCAGTGGTGATGACGGCGGCCGGCCCGACGACGGGCAGGGCACAGGTGGTGATGGCCGACTACAGCGACCCCGACGTGTGTGAAGGCACCGACGGCGACTACTGGCTGACAGCCAGCAGTTTCCAGTGTACGCCGGGCCTGCCCATCCTGCACAGCACCGACCTCGACCACTGGGAACTCGTCGGTCATGCCCTCGACCGCCTCTTGCCTGCCGACCGCTACGACCACGTGCAGCACGGCTGCGGAGTGTGGGCACCGAGCATCCGCCGGCACGACGGCCGCTACTACATCTACTGGGGCGACCCCGACTACGGCGTGTGGATGGTCAGCACCGACCATCCGCGCGGCCGATGGACCGAGCCGGTGCTCGTGGTCGAAGGTCGCGGCCTCATCGACCCCTGTCCGCTGTGGGACGACGACGGACGCTGCTATCTGGTGAATGCCTGGGCAGCCAGCCGCTGCGGGTTCAACAGCGTGCTCAGCGTGCGTGAACTTTCGGCCGACGGCACCCGAGCCGTGGGACAGCCGGTGCTCGTCTATGACGGACAAACCGAAGGCAACCACACGGTCGAAGGCCCTAAATTCTACAAGCACGAAGGCTACTACTACATCCTCGCCCCGGCCGGCGGCGTGGAACAGGGCTGGCAACTGGCCCTGCGAAGCCGCTCGGTGACAGGACCTTACGAGAGCCGAGTGGTGTTCAACCACGACGGGATTCACCAGGGAGGCTTGGTGGCCGACGCCTTCATCGCCTTCCAGGACCGCGGACCCTACGGACGGGTGCTCCACCGTCTGGACGTCAACTGGCAGGAGGGTTGGCCGATGATGTCGCTCCACAAGGGAAAGGCCGTCGGCACACCCGTCGTCGCCGCCCATCCGTCGCTGCGCTACCAGTGGCACGCCAACCCGCAGGACACCTTCGGCATGGCAACGAACGACGGCGTGCGTGTGTATGGCCACTGGACGGACAGCGAATGGCGCAACCTGTGGTCAGTACCCAATCTCTACCTGAAGAAGTTTGAGGGTGAAACCTTCACCGACACGCTCCACACCGTCGTCACAGCGAAGGCCGCCGGCCAGCAGTCGGGCATGGTCGTGATGGGGCGCGACTATTGCCGCCTGTCGGTCGAGTTCGACGGAAAGGACTTCGTCCTGAAAAGAATTGTCTGCCACGATGCCGACCAGGGTGGCGAAGAGACGGCGGAAACGATTGCCACCCTGCCAGCCCGCCGCTACGAGGCCGGCGCGCAGCCCAACCACGAGTGCCGCATCTCGTTTGCCATCAGGTGCGACAAACAGGCACGCTGCCACCTGTCGTACAGCACCGACGGCCGCCGTTTCGTCTCCATCCCCTCGCCCTTCCAGGCCCGTGTGGGCAAGTGGATCGGCGCCAAGTACGGCCTGTTCAGCCTCACGCCGACGAAGCAGTCGAAGGGCTGGATTGACCTGCAGTTCACACCTCGTTTTTAACGTGAGTTTTACGTTATTTTACGCCGAACCCGCATTTTTTGGCAATGATGTAGCAGTTGACCCTCCTTTGGGCATTGCTTTTATTTTATTCCCGGATGAAGAAATACTTGGGATACGTGAGATACGTGGAGACAAAGGGCCGCAGACGAAACAAATTTCGTCCGCAGTTGAAACAGATTTCGTCCACAGTTCATTTTTATTTCGTCCGCAGACGAAATTTATTTCATCTACGGACGATTTTCCGAAGTGTTTCTTTTTCATGTCAAGTAAGCCGCCACGCAGAAATCGTAGAAATTCGCAGAAACATTTTTCTTTTTTGCGCTTACTTACACAGATTTTTTGTACCTTTGCAACTTGAAGGAGTGTGTTCCTACACTAAACAAGGAAAATAGATGAAGAAAATCCTGATTTTGAACGGACCGAACCTCAACCTGCTGGGACGCCGCGAACCGACCGTCTATGGCCACCGTAGTTTCGATGACTTTCTCGACGAACTGCGCCAACACATGGAAGGACGGGCCGAACTGACGTACTTCCAGTCGAACAGCGAAGGTGCGCTCATCGACCGCCTGCACGAAGCAGGATTCGGAGAGGTGGACGGCATCGTCTTCAACGCCGGCGCCTACACCCACACGAGCATCGCACTCGCCGACGCCATCCGAGGCATCGAGACGCCCGTGGTCGAGGTTCACATCTCGAACGTCCACCAACGCGAGGAGTTCCGCCACCACTCGATGCTGGCTGCCGCCTGCAAAGGCGTAATCTGCGGCTTCGGGCTTGATTCGTATCGTCTGGCGATCGAAGCAATGATTTAATCAATCAGTGATGAACGACACGCTCATTGACGACTACATCCTGCGGCACATCGACCCTGAGCCCGAACGGCTGCACCGCCTGTGGCGTGCCACACAACTCCACCTGCTCTATCCACGCATGGCCAGCGGACACCTGCAAGGGCGGCTGCTCGTCATGCTCACACGCATGATTCGCCCGCAGCGCATCCTCGAACTCGGCACCTTCAGCGGCTACTCGGCCCTGTGCCTGGCCGAGGGAATGCCCGACGGCTGCGAACTGGACACCATCGAGGTGAACGACGAACAGGAGGACTTCACAAGGCCGTGGCTCGACGAGTCGCCCTGGGCCGGACGCATCCACCTGCACATCGGCGACGCCCTCGACATCGTGCCCCGGCTGCGCCAGCAGTACGACCTCATCTACATCGACGCCGACAAGCGCCACTATGCCGACTACTACCGCCTCGTGCTGCCCCACCTCACCGCCGGCGGCTACATCGTCGCCGACAACACGCTGTGGGACGGCCACGTCGTTGACCCCCAACACCAGCACGACGCGCAGACACAAGGCATCATCGCCTTCAACGACCTCGTCGCACAGGACACACAGGTGGAGAAAGTCATCCTCCCCCTGCGCGACGGATTAACCCTCATCAGAAAAAAATAAAACAAAGAAAATCAATGGAAACAACAAGACAGAATAAAGTAGCACGCCTCATACAGAAAGACCTGAGCAACATCTTCCAGGAAGAAACGCGCAAGACGCGCGGAGTGCTCGTCAGTGTGAGTGCCGTCAGAGTGAGCCCCGACCTGAGCATCGCCAAAGCCTACCTGAGCATCTTCCCCTCGCAACGCGCCGAGGAACTGCTGCAGAACATCAACGACCAGGCCGCGCAGATTCGCTACAAACTCGGAACCCTGGAGCGCCACCAACTGCGCATCATCCCCGAACTCCGCTTCTTCATCGACGACTCGCTCGACTACATCGAAAACATCGACCGACTGCTCAAGGAATGAACTTCCCCTTCTACATCGCCCGACGCTACCTGCTCTCCAAGAAGTCGCACCACGCCATCAACATCATCAGCGGCGTGAGCGTCTTCGGCATCGCCGTCGCCACCGCAGCCATGGTGTGCATCATGTCCGTCTTCAACGGATTTCAGGACATGGTGGCAGGCCTCTTCACCGCCTTCGACCCGCAACTCAAAATCGTGCCCGCCGAAGGAAAATACATGGCTGCCGACGAACCCGAACTGATGAAGGTGCGCAGCGACAAACGCATCGCCGTGTGGTCGGAAGCCATCGAGGACAACGCCCTGCTCACACTGGCCAACCGACAGGTGATGGGTGTGGTGAAGGGCGTGGACGACGAGTTTGAACACCTCATCGACATCGACCGCATACGCTTTGGCGAAGGAGTGTTCGAACTCCATGCCGACGTCATCGACTACGGCGTGGCAGGCATCGGACTGCTCTCGGCACTGGGCACCAGCGTCGATTTCCCGCCCATCCAAGTCTATGCACCCCGCAAAGGCGAACGCATCGACCTGAACAACCCCACAGCCTCGTTCAACCACGAAGAATTCTACTCACCCCAACTCGCCTTCAACGTCAAGCAAGGCAAGTACGACGCACACTACGTCATCACCAACATCGCACTGGCCCGCCGCCTGTTTGAACGCCAGGGCGAAGTCACACAAATCGAACTCCAACTCCGCCCCGACGCCGACGCCGACAAGGTGAAAGCCGACCTGATTGCCACGCTCGGCGAAGGCTACCGCGTGCTCGACCGCTACGAACAGCAGGAGGACACGTTCCGCATCATGAAGGTCGAGAAACTCATCTCCTACATCTTCCTCACCTTCATCCTGCTCATTGCCTGCTTCAACATCATCGGCTCGCTCTCGATGCTCATCATCGACAAGCGCGACGACGCCATCACCCTGCGCAACCTCGGCGCATCCGACACACAGATTGCCAGCATCTTCATGCTCGAAGGACGGATGATTGCACTCGTCGGCGCCCTGCTCGGCATAGCCATCGGCGTGACGCTCTGCCTCATCCAGCAGGAGTTTGGCGTCATCAAGTTTGGGCGCAGTGCAGGCAGTTACATCATCGACGTCTATCCCGTGAGCGTCGAAGCATGGGACCTGCTGGTGGTGTTTGCGACGGTGGTCGTCGTGGGCTTCGTCTCGGTGTGGTATCCAGTGCGGCGTCTCAGCCGGAAATATACGACTCAAAACTATCAACAATAAACATCAATGAAAAGTATGAAAAAGTCAATCCTTACAATCACTGCAGCCTCGGCAATCCTGCTGTGCGGCTGCTCGTCGATGGGAAAGTTCACCGCCGACAACTTCACCGTAACGCCCACTCCGCTGGAGTACGTCGCAGGCGAGGTTCCGACGACCATCAGTGTGAACCTGCCTGCCAAGTTCATGAACAAGAAAGCCGTTGTCACCTGCACTCCAGTGCTGCGCTGGCAGGGCGGCGAGCAGGCCGGAGCCTCGGCCACGTTCCAGGGCGAGAAAGTCGAGGCTAACCACCAAATCATCAGTTACAAGAACGGCGGACGTGCCACGCTGCGCACGACCTTCCCCTTTGTCGAAGGCATGGAGAATTGCGACCTCATCATGCGTTTCAACGGACAGAAGGGCAGCAAGGCCCTGCGTCTGCCCGACGTGAAAATCGGCTACGGCACCATCTGCTCGCCGGCACTGGTGAGCCAAACGGTACGTTCGGCCAGTCTGGCCATCGGAGCCGACCAGTTCCGCCGTGTGATTTCGCAGAAACAGGCCGCTACCATCAAGTTCCTCATCGCCCAGTCCAACCTGCGCGGCAGCGAACTGAACAGCCAGAACGTGCAGGACTTCATCAAGACCCTGCGCAACATCAAGAGCGACGAGCAGAGCCTCGTGCTCAACAACGTCGAGGTCAGCGCCTATGCCTCGCCCGACGGCCGTTACGACTTCAACGAAAAACTGGCTGAGCGTCGCGGACAGACGGGTGAAAACTACGTGAAAGAGCAGTTGAAGAAGAACCGCCTCGACGGGCCTGTCGATACGAAGTACACGGCCGAGGACTGGGAAGGATTCCAGGAACTCGTCAGCCAGTCGAACCTGCAGGACAAGGAACTCATCCTGCGCGTACTCTCGATGTACGACGACCCCGAGCAGCGCGAACGCGAAATCCAGAACATTGCCACCGTCTATAGCGAACTTGCCGACGCCGTGCTGCCCGAACTGCGCCGTGCCCGCATGACCATCAACTACGACGTCATCGGACGCAGCGACGACCAGATCATGGAGACCCTGCGTTCGGCTCCGCAACAGTTGAGCGTCGAGGAAATGCTCTACGCCGCCAACCTGCTCGCCGACGACGGCGGTACGAAGACGAACATCCTTGAGCGCATCACCGAACTCTACCCCAACGACTATCGCGCCTACAACAACCTCGGCGTCTTTGCCATGAGCCAGGGAGCCTACGACGATGCAGAATCGCTGCTGAAGGAGGCGCTGGCCAAGAATCCTTCGGCACCCGAACCCAACGCCAACCTCGGCCTCATCGCCCTGCAACGCGGCGACGTGAAGGCTGCCGAACTCTACATGGCAAAGGGCAGCGGTTCGCAGAACATCGACGAGGCGCTGGGCAACCTCTACATCGCACAGGGCAAGTACAACCAGGCCGCTGCCAAACTGGACGGAACGGCTACCAACTCAACCGCCCTCGCACAGATTCTGGCACAGGACTACACCTCCGCACGCCGCTCGCTCAAGCAGGTCGCCGCGCCCGACGCCATGACCCACTACCTGACCGCCCTGCTCGGCGCTCGCATGGGCGACCAGGGACTCATCCGCGACGGACTCTCCGCCACGGTTCAGACCGACCGCAACCTGGCCCTCCGAGCCCTCAACGACCTCGAATTTGTGAAATATAAAGACCTGGTAGGACAAATCGTCAAACCATGATTAAGTACAAGGTACAAAGGACAAAGGACAAAGGAGAAAGTACAAGGTACAAGGTACAAGGTACAAAGGGCAAGGCACCCTTCGCCGTACTT
The DNA here is from genome assembly GCA_900321835.1 of uncultured Prevotellaceae bacterium. Classification (GTDB taxonomy): domain Bacteria; phylum Bacteroidota; class Bacteroidia; order Bacteroidales; family Bacteroidaceae; genus UBA3839. Next base: position 22,331 of record ONXQ01000004.1, on the reverse strand, counting down.
TGCACCTTGTACCTTGTGCTTCAACTTTTCACAGCCTGCGGCACAGGCACCGACGAATTCCGCCTGCACGGCGAAATCAGCGGCATGGAGCAGACCGACCTGCTCATCTACAACCTCTACGGCAACGACCCGCGCATCGACACCATCCACGTCAACGAGGGCCGCTTCGCCTACGCCGGCCACCAGCGCGAACCGGCCCCCTACATCATCGTCTTCCCCAATGCCGTCGAGCAAGTCTTCTTCGCCTCCGCACGCTCATCGCTCGACTACGAAGCCACCGCCAGCGACCTGCGCGGATACAAGGTCAAAGGAACCAAAGAAAACGAACTCCTGAACCAGTTCCGCGAAGACACACACGACGCCAACCCCGTCGAGACACGCGACATCGCCGAACGCTACATCCGCCACAATGCCGACTCGCCCGTCGCACTCTACCTCTTTGAGCGCCACTTCATCCAGGACCTCGAAGACGACCCCGCACGCGCCATCGAACTCTGCAACCTGCTCCAGCAGAACAACCCCACAAACGCCACCCTGCTTGCCACCCGAAAGGCACTCACCGACCGCCAGACCATGAAGACCGGACAGGTGGCCGACCTGCCCGACAGCCTCCTCACCGCCAGCCACACCCTCCTCTACTTCTGGGCCACCTGGCAGCCCTCGGCATGGACCCACATGGGCGAACTGCGCAAGACCGTCAAGCGCTATCCACGGCAGAAACTCAACACCGTCACCATCTCGGTCGATGCCACACCTGCCAACTGGAACAGTTTCACACAGGAAGACGACTCCTCCGCCATCCGCCACCTCTACGACGGACACTCCTGGGACACACCCCTCGCCCGCCAGTTCTCCGTCACACGCCTACCCACCTACATCATCCTCGACCGTCAGCACCACGTCCTCTCGCGCACCGAACAGCCAGAACAACTCCAGGCCGAACTCGACAAAGTGCTGAAATAACCCACACACATCATCCCCACCCCCGGGGCACAGTCGAACAAAATTTCGTCCGCAGACGAAATAATTTTCGTCCGCAGTCCATTTTCATTTCGTCCGCAGACGAAATTTTTTTCATCCACAGAGTGGGGTATGAAGAATGAAGAGTGAAGAATGAAGAATGAAGAGTGAAGAATGAAGAATGAAGAGTGAAGAATGAAGAGTGAAAAATGAAGAATAAGTAATTCTCGCGCCCAAAGCCACGCCCTTGTTCTTCTTTAACGTGAGTTCGGCATAAGGACTTGATTGACTCCTAAAGTCCTTACGCCGAACTCACGTTAAATGATGGACGAAGTGCCTAATTTCTCCAATTCTCCAATTCTTGATAAACAAGTTGTCCAAAGTTGTTTTAGTTGTCTTTTATAACAAAACATCCGTAGTTTTTTTTGAAGACAACTCGAACAACTCAAAACAACATTTTCGTTCTTTTCGCCCTTTCTGCCTTTTTCGGGATATAAAAACTTTCTATTCCGAAAATATCCGACAAAATCGAAATTCCCTAAAACAAAATGTTTTTTCGCCTTTTTCGAAATTATTGGTGTCCGCTAAACATAATTTTGGGGGCTAAAAATGCAAGTGTTGTTCTGTTACCCATTACATACTTCCGTTAGGTTGAGGGTGGGAAAGTATTATAGGTCGGTCAACCTGCCAGAAGATTTCCTGGTGGGTGAGCAGCCAGGTGTGGCCCTGGTCGTTGTTGCCTTGGTAGAAGAGGTAGGTGCGGCCGTCGGTGTCTGTGAAGAGATGGGGATGACCTGACTCACAGGCGTTCCAGTCGTCGGGATTGCCGTTGCGGAGGAAGGGCTGGTCGGACAGACGTTGCCAGCGGATGCCATCGTCGCTCACGGTTGCCATAGGTTTGGTAGAACAGGTGGATGGTGTCGTTGCGGACCAAAGCGCAGGGGGCACACATGCCGTTACGTTCGTAGTCGCAGTCGGACGCCGGCTGACATTGACCTTTGACCAGCCGCATCTCCGCCACAAATAAAATTCCAAGTGCTTAGAAAAAATTTTTAAGCACTTGGAATTTTATTTTTAAGCACTTGGAATTTTCAGCGAACTGTGCCGGCGGTGAAAATCCTTTGTTTTTTTGGCAGCCGAGGTCACGAGTAGGGTGGTAGCAAATGCGACTTCGATGCCCCATCGAGGCAGTCTGCCTCTATAGATGGAACTTATCGAACCACAACTTTACGGGTGGTGCCGTCTTTATACCTGACAAGTTGTATTCCTGTCTTGAGGCTGCCCGCGATGCGGCGTCCGGTGAGGTCGTAGATGGAGGCTGCCCTGGTTGTTTCTGGGTTCACTTCACGGAGAGAGGTGGGTGTTTCGGATGGAAGGAAGAGTGTGGTGATGCCTTCTGTGGCGGCCTCTGATGCTGTGAGATAGGCATTGTAGGGTGTAAGTGGGACAGGAGAGAGTGTGTTGCTGGCGATGTGGAATGCTTGTTGGCCGTCTATGGTCTGAAGAATATAATGACCTTCGGGGACGATGGCGTTGGGGGCGTAGTTGCCAGTAAGCAGGGCGGAGGTGTAGGTGGGCTGCTGTGCTGTTCCGTAGCCGCTGAGTTGTGTCTCGACGGTTTGTTCTGAGGCATAGAGCAGGTAGGGTGTGTTGGCCTGAAGTTGTCCTTCGACTGGCGATAGGGTGAGTTGTTGGGTTTCTGCATTGGCGGCTGTGACAGCGTAGTAGGTCACGCCTTCCAGACGTTCGGGTGGAAAGGGAAAGATGCGTGTGGCATATTCGCCGGCGTTGAGGCTGATGCTGACGCTGGCGGGCAGGGCCGGTGTGAAGGAGAAGAGTGCGGGGTTGGTGGTGTACATGTCGTCGTTGTTGTTCTGTCCCACACTTTCGCCCACGGAGGTGTTGATGAGGAAGAAGAGGGGTGTGCCGTCGGCATCGGTACGGACGTACTGAATCTGAAAGGGTAATGCTTTGCTCTCGGTGTCGGAGGTGCGAATGCGGCGTGGCAGATAAGAGGCTGTACCTTCTTCCCATACAAGTCCGTTGCAGAGCCAGCGTGTCTGTCCTGCGTCGGTAACGAAGGAGAGGGCGTAGCGGTTGGTGCCGTCGAGGGGTGTGAACTGGAACGCCTGGGTATAGTCGGGATTGGGCTCGGCTGTGTAGTATTTGGCGCCGTAGTTGCCCTGTGAGGGATTGGTGCCCTTGTGCATGGTGACGGTCCATCCGTCGTTGGCATGACCGGCATAGTGGAATTGAATCGTGTAGCGCGGTGCCGTAGGCGTGTTGAGGATGTCCTTCCGAGCGATGTAGTCGGTGAGGGCCTGACGGAGGGTTTCAGTCTGTGATTCGATGGCTGAGTCTGTGGCTTCAGGATTGTCATAGACGGTCTGTGCATCAATGACAGCCTGTTGAAAAGCGGCAATGGGGGCAGGGTCGAACTGAAAATCGCCTGTTCCGACATTTTCGGTAGGAACGATCACGTCGGAGGCTTCAGACAGCACTTGTCCCAGCACACTGCGACTGGCCTCTCTGTCGGTGGCACCCTCGAGTTCGAAGCGGAGGGTGAAGGAGAGGGTGCCACTCGAAGGACACTTGTACTGTGGCAGTGCGCCGACACCGAAGGTACTGTCGCCGATGCCGCGCTGATAAGCATCGAAACGAGCGTAGATTGAACTTTCGCGGTTGAGTTCCCACGGATGGAGATGACCTGTGGTAAAACTTTCCTCGTTGTAATGCATGAGCGAGAAATCCACCTGTCCCAGCGCCGAGATGATGAGTGTGCCTTCGGTGGCCACATTGACATCGTTCCAGAGTTTCAACTGGCGCAGCGACATACGTGTGCCGCAGGTCTGCGGATGGCTGTAGGGCTCGAACATGGCATCAACGGTGGTCGAGTAGCGTCCGAGTATGTTGCCGCTCTGACGATCGACGAACGACTCCCAAGGCCCCTGTGCATAGTATTCCACCTGGTCACGTCCACCAGGCATCTTCATCTTCAGACCGATGCGGCGCAGGTCTGTTTTCTGAGGTGCAAACACGGCGTTCAGGTCAACGACGCCAGCAGCGTATAACGTATAGGTGAGTGTGGTGGCGCACTTTGTTCCTGGTGCTGCGAGTGTGATGGTGGCCGTCTGGTGGTCGTCACTGAGTGAACAGGTCACAGTCGTCGTCCCCAATCCGCTGTCGGTGTCAGCGTTGCGGTCGTGTGAAATGAATCGGAAGTTGCTATAGATGGGTGCACCGTCGGCTGTGATGAGGTCACGTCCGTGCAGTTTCAAATAGTTCACCCAACCATTCTTGGCCACCGACATGCTCACATTCTGGCCAGTGATGGTGTAGCCGTCGGTTGTTTCAGTCATCATGAGTGGGGCAGAAGGCTCATCGGCTACTTCGGGCAGGGAGGCTGGTCGCTGCTTGAGTGTAAACTGCTTCCAAGCCATCGTGTATCCGGCATCGGCCCAGGTGGTCGATTCCTTCAGGCGTACCTCGACATTGAGCAACCATTCTGCGTCGGCGGTTAGCGATGTCTGGAGTGAGAGCGGGATGCTGACGCTCTGACCGGGCTGTGTGGAGGGAATGTCGATGTCCTGCTCCTCTGCCACACGTCCGTCGCACAGTACCTTGCAATGCAGCGTGAAGTGGTCGAGGTCGAGGAAGTTATACTTGTTCTTCAGCGTGAGTACAGGTGTAGAACCGTTCTCCATCGAAAATGCGACGAACTGATGCACATGCTTGGCCACGTTGAGTTCGGACGACCATTCGCGAGCAGCAGTAATGACGCCGTCGTTCAGACTGCCACTCATATCGACCTGGTCGGGACCGGGGAAGTCGTAGCCTGCCTTGAACTTGTAGAACCCATTCTGACGCGGCCATGTAGTTTTGTCGTCAGGATCAACTCCGTCAAGGTCGGCAGGGTCGAAGATGGCCTGATCTACCCAGTCCCAGATGCAGGCACCGAGTCCGGCGTTCGAACCTTCGATGATGTCCCAATACTCCTTCATGTTGCCCAGTCCAGCACCTTTGCTGTGGACGTATTCGCAGACGAAGTAAGGCACCGAGCCCTTCACCTGGTTTTGCACATTGCTGGGTGAGGGATACATGTTCGAATGCATGTCGGAGACATTGTTGAACGACTGGTTCGAGGCATGGCCTTCGTAGTGAATGAGACGCGAATCCAATGCACGGATGGCATCGCGGGCAGCCTGGAAATTGCTGCCGATGCCGCCTTCGTTGCCCAGCGACCAGAAAATAACGCTGGGGCAGTTACGGTCGCGTCGTACCATACGTACATTACGGTCGACGTACTGGCCCGTATAGGTGGCATCGCTGGCCAGCGTGCCATTGGGCGAGTGGTCGGACCAGTTTTTATGGCTCTCGATGTCGGCCTCGTCCATGACATAAATGCCATAGTAGTCGAACATGGCCATCATCTTGGGCTGACGCGGATAGTGGCTTGTACGGACGGTGTTCACGTTGGCCTGCTTCATCATCTGCACATCTTGCAGCATCGTGGCAGTGGTCATCGTGCGGCCAGTCACAGGGTGAGTGTCCTGTGTGTTCACACCTTTGAAATAGATGCGCTGGCCATTGATATAGACCAATGCACCGCGTTGTTCAATCTGGCGGAAACCGTAGCGGGTCGAGAACACCATCTCCTCCTGTCTGTCGCTGTCCTTCTGACGGACGACGACGTTGTAGAGTTGAGGATCTTCAGCCGACCACAGGCGCAGCCCCGTCAGTCCATTGAGGTTGAGGCTCAGCGTCTGGGTGGCACCAGCAGCCACATTGACCGTTTGTGCAGTTGTGGCGACGATGCTTCCGTCCTCGTCGCGCAGTTCCACCTCGAGCGTCTTGCCGTCAGCCATTTCTGTGGTGTTCATCACATCCACTTCCACCCTGAGGCTGCCGCTGCGATAGTTGTCGGTAGCATTGAGTTGACAGGTAATGACATGGTCGGCCACATGGGTGAGCGGAGTGGCATAGAGATACACATCGCGGTGAATGCCCGTCATGTGCCAGGCGTCCTGACCTTCAAGATATGAACCGTCATGGTAGCGCACTACCTGCACACACACATTGTTCTCGCCCCTGCGAACCAGTTTGCTCACGTCGAATTCCGTGTCTGTGTTTGCACCCTGCGAATAGCCGGCATACTGACCGTTCACCCAGACATAGGCAGCACCATAGATGCCGTCGAAGTGCAGTACTACGCGTTTCTCGTTCCATCCCTCAGGCAGCACAAACGTACGGCGATAGGAACCCACGGGATTGGCAGCCAACTGACCGCTAAACTCGCTGCGCAGTTTGACGTACGGCGGATTGTCCACGAATGGATAGTTGACATTGGCATAGACAGGATGGTCGTAGCCCTTCATCTCCCAGCACGACGGCACGTCGATATCGTCCCATCCGCTCACGTCGGCCTCGTCGCCGAAGAACGCCGTACGTCCTGGACGTTGAGCCGTTTCGCTGACAAAGTTGAACTTCCACGTCCCGTTCAGGTTGAGGAAGTCGGCACGTTCTGGTTCCAGCCACGGCTGTCGGTAACGACCGTCAGCCACGAGGTCCGCTGTGTTCGAATAAGGCATGAACGTGGTGTGGGCATCCAGTTTGTTCTCTTGGAAGAACTGTGCATCTTCCCAGTGAGGCTGTGTGAATTCAGTATCCTCGTCGGACAGAGGTCGTCGGAGTAAGGTTATATGGTCGAAGAACACCTTAGCATGGTCGCCCGAACCCAGATTCTCGCTTACAGACCGACCGCCCACTTGTAGCCGGCCTTTTGTATCGCTGAGGAGAACGAACGTCACCTCTTCCGTTTCCCATGCTTTCGAGGTAAACGATTTCCGCTCGCTGATGTAATCAGCACCGCCTTCTGCCACAAATCCCACCATCGAGTAGAACAGTGTGGCTGTATGGGCATTGTAGGCATCGACACGCAGCGTATAGTGACCTGCCGGCAGGGTGATGGGCTGAGCAGAGCGATAATAGACGGCGTTGTTGCGGCCTACGGAAATGCCGAGGGTCTTGCCACCCTGTCCTGCCTTGTCGGTCGCAGGCGGAGTCGCTCCGTTCAACTGAGCGGTGCTTCCGTAGGCCAGCACGGCTCCTGTACTCCAGCACGTTCCACTGGCATTCAGTGTACTGGTCAGCGTCCAGCCCGTCGATGTGTAGTCGATGGCCGTTCGGTTGTTTCCTACGCCCACCGAAACTGACGTAGCCGTACACGACTCGAAACCGGGGTTTGCGACATAGTCGGCCGTCACGTCGTCCTGAGCACGGAGCACAGCCGAAAGCATCCAGCCGGCAACGACGAAAAAGACAAATAACCTTTTTTCCATTTAGTTGCGAACTTTTCGTTAAACGAACTTGGAAATTTTACGCTAAGCGCTAGTGGTGCAAAGATAACAATAATTGTTGAGAAACAAAAACAATTACCACAGCGAATGTTCCCAAGCGTCTTGGGGAGGAGTTTCAAGTAGTTGTTCCCACTCCTCGTCGTCCTTTGTGCGGGAACGGCCCTTGACTTCCCAGTCTTTGTCGGGGTCGGCAGCGTTTTCTCTCTCCGAGAGGGCTATTATGTTCAAAAGTCCGCTCTCAATCGGCTCCAGGCAGGGAGCATCATATGTTTTTTTGTCTGTCATCATGGTTGTTGGATGGTGTTTACTTTTCACTTTTCATGATTACCTTTGCTGTGCCGTCGTTCCGACGGACGATACAAAAACCGGGAAGAGGTGTGGACAGGCGCCGTCCGTTGAGGTCATAAATTGCGTCCATTTTAACTTTCACCCCTTCACTTTTAACTTCCTCGATGCCTGTGGCAGGATCATCGTCATCTTTCGTCGAAGGGAGAAGTATGACGACGGGCGCGTCGGTCATTGTTTCCGGCACTTCCAGATAGGCTGCGTAGGGGGCGATGTGGCAGTCTTCAGTGTCTTCGCCGACAAGGGTGAAGCCTTGACCATCTTCGGGCAGAGTTTCTAACTTGTAGCAGCCGACAGGTATGGCTGCATCGGTGGCATAGTTGCCCACCAGCCATCCGCTCGTGTAGTTCGGTGCGAGCGCTGTTCCATATCCCGAGATGTTGAATTCGCAGTCATTGACCGCTTTGAGGACATACGGAGTATTAGCCATCAGTTCGGTCGTCGGAGTCAGAGCCAGCGTCTTTCCATCGGCATCAATCCCATAGCAGGCATACACCTCAACTTTGTCGGCAAGTCCGGCAAACACTTCGTTCAGTGACTGTCCGCCGACGGTGAGGGCAAATGGGAATACGCATGTGGTGTACTGGCCCTTTGCCAACGTAACGCCGACAGTGGCAGGTTCGGTGACTTCTTCGATGCGGAAACCGTCGCTGCGGTTCGTCATTTCGCTCCAGCAGTAAACCACATAATCTTTGAAACTCAAGTTGATGCCTGAAGCCGTGCTGCGCAGGCTCATCACCCCTTCTTCCGTGTTCGAGGGTATGATACGCAGCGTGAGTGCCTTCGAAGCATCGGTAGTCGTGCGCACTTGCAGGCTGTTGCCGCCACTGTACTGGCTACCGCTGCAGACGTAACGAGTCAGTCCTTCCTCGTCGGTGATGCTCATGGTGAAGCCGCCTGGCACGCCCTCGACGGGGGTGAACTGGAATGCCTGTGCCAAGTATGGCTCGTCGCCGTATGACTTGTCGCTCGACGGTCCCAACGCAAGGACATAGGTGCCTGGTACAGCCTGTGTGGCATGGAGACCGAGGGTGAGTACGCCGCCAGTCAGTCCGGACAGTTGGGCATTCCATGTTTCCCAGTCGAAGGTTGAGGTGAGTTTATATCGGCAGCCCTCGGCAGGCGGATTTACGGCATCCTTCACGGCATTGTAGGCCTCGATGGCCTCGGAGAGCGAGGTTGAAGCAGCGTCGAGGTCCACCTCTTCGCCATCCATAAACTGCTGGTAGGCCTCTTCGGCCAAGTTCAGAGCCTGGGTGAACTGGGCAATCGGTTCGGCAGGATACTGGAAGGCTGCGTCGCCTACATTGGCCTCGGGCAGCACGACATCGTAGGCACGGTCCATCAGCGAGACGAATGGTGGTTCAACCTCCAGTGTCAGGTTGTCGATGAAGGCCTTGGCGTGTTCGGTCGATGGCTTATAGTTGTTGATACCCTTGCCGCCCACCTGGAAACGTCCTGTCGTAGGCTTGTCCAGTGTAAATTCGACCACGTCCTGCGTCCATCGTCCAGCTACCAGTCCTGTCAGTGACGACAGGTAGGCATTGCCTTCGTTGGGTACAAAGCCCAGCAGTGAGTAGTATTCGGTATAGTTGTCGGCATCGGTGTTTTGGTTGGTACACCATGCCTTCAGACGATAGTGGCCGGCAGGCAGGGTGACTTCCGTCGTGCTGACATAGCGAATCTGATAGGTACGACCGATGCTGATGGCCAAGGCATTGCCTCCGTTGCCAGCGTTGTCAGCAGCAGGAGGTGTGCATGTGGTCGTCGAGAACGTGTGTGTCGTCCCGTAGGCCATGACCGCCGAGCAGCACCAATCGCTCATCTGCTCCAGTCGCCATCCTGTCTCGGCATAGTCGATGGAGTTGCCTTTCGGACCCGCCGTAATCATCACGTTGCCGTCGTAGGCGGTGCAATCCTCAAAGCCGGGGCTGACGATGTAGGTACTGGTGACATCGGTCCACTGTGTGTGAGGAAAGTTTTCCTCGTCGTGCAGATAGTTTTTCAGTCCGTCGAGCCATGTTTCCAGTTCATGGTGCATATCGGCCTGATAGGAGAAGTTATTACCGAATCCGAACCCGTGGCCGCCCGTAGGATATTCCTTGATGTAGGCAGGCACGCTGTGATTGACGAGTGCCTGATAGTAGTTCTTTGCATTGGCGATGGGCACGACGTTGTCGTTGGCTGCATAGCAGATGAAGGCAGGAGGATTGTCGTCGGCCACTTGTTTCTCGTTGCTGTACAGGTCTTGCAACTCCTGTGAAGGGTTGCTGCCCAACAGGTTGGTCCGCGAGTTGGCATGGGTGTACGAGGGGTCCATCGTGATGACGGGATAGAACAGGATTTGGAAGGCAGGAGCCTCGTCGCCGTGCATCTTCGTGGCGAAGGTCGATGCCACATGGCCGCCGGCCGAGAAGCCCATCACGCCGATACATCCGTTCTTGATGCGCCAGGCTTCGCCCCGCTCTCTGAGCAGAGCCATCGCCTCACGACCGTCTTGCAAGGGCCATTCATAGTTTCCGTGTGGCATGCGGTAGGAGAGCATGGCCATCACATAGCCGCGTTCGGTGAGCCATGGTGCCCACTGGCGACCTTCGCCATCGACGGCCAGATTCTGATAGGCTCCGCCGGGGGTGACAAGGATGCAACGCCCGTTTGCCTTGCTCTTGGCTGGCAGATAGATTTCCAACTTTGCGCCCGAAGGCAGGACGGCGGTGTGTTGCTGAGCATATGACTGGGTCAGTGCCAGTGTCAGCATCAGACAGGTGAAAAATATTCGTTTCATGAGTTATGGGGTGTTTATGATGTTTTTTACTATCATGAATTCAAAGGTTGACGCCTTCATTTTTTTCACTGAAGTATTACAAAATTTCGTCTGCGGTTGAAATAAATTTCGTCTGCGGTTGAAATAAATTTCGTCTGCGGTTGAAATAAATTTCGTCTGCGGTTGAAATAAATTTGCACTGCGGTGGAGTTTTGAGACCATTTTATCGGTAGATTTTACGTACACGTCCGTCGTTTGTCCGGATGATGTTCAGCCCGCGCTGCAGGTGGGTCAGACGACGTCCGGCAGGGTCGTAGACGGCTGCGTCATGACCGATAACAGCATCTTCAGGAAGCATGACGTCGATGCCGGTGGGTTGCTCATTGTGGTCGGAGAGATGGAGTGCTTTGACATCGCCGGTGCTTGCCGTGCCGTTGAGCCAGACGCGCCAGGGAGCCAATGGGATTGGGGCCGAGCCATCGACGCGGTAGAAGGCCTGTTGGCCGTCCTGTGTCTGCAGGATGTAGCAGCCCTCAGGAGCATAGCCCGTCGAGGCATAGGTGCCTGTGAGCAGTCCTGCGGTGTATTCGGTCGTGGTCTCGTAGGCGGTGCCATAGCCCGTCAGTGTGAGATCGACATTGTCTGTCGCCTCAAGGATGTAGGGCGTGTGTGCCTGGAGCGCACCTTCGAGGGGTGTGAGGTCGAGGGTGTTGGTGCCTTCGACAAGGGCAGCGCAGGTGTAGATGTTGGCCTTGCCAGTAAGGAGGTCGCTGATGAGTTCGCCCTCAGCGGTGCGGACGAAGGGGAAGATGCGTGTGGCATAGCGGCCGGCAGTCATGTTGAGCGAAATGGCGGGAAGGTCGGCTGCCGACTTTTCATGCAGCCAGAAGATGCTGGCTGGGTAGCTGGTGTTCCAACAGTATGAATTACGGTCGTTGAAACTGATCCATGTGTTGGCGGGGGCTTCCGTGCTGTAGAGGTGGAAAGTCGGGTCGCCATCTTGCATTCCTGCATACTCTATACGGATGGTCAAGGCATCTTCCTGTGTGGTTGTCGTTCGGATTTGCTGGTTGTTGCCACCCACCTTCGTTCCCGAGCAGACGTAGCGTGTGTTACCTTCTTTGTCCACCATGCTGAAGATATAGCCGTTCTGTACGTCTTCGTTGGGTGTCAGCGTGAACTGCTGGGCGAGGTAGGCTTTGTCGGTGAAGGCCTCGGTGGCGGTTCCGATGGACAGCACATAGCCGCCCTGATTGGTGAGGGTGTTGGCCAGGGTGACGAAACCAAGGCTGAGGTGTTGATATTGACCGCTCTCCCATGTGTGAGCCAGTTGCAGTTTGTAGTTTGCCCCGGCAGCAGGACGGTTCAGTTCGTCTTTCACAGCGTTGTAGGCATCGATGGCAGCACGCAGGGCTGTGACATCCTCGGAGGTGACGGCATCGGCATCGAGTTTTGCCTGTGCAGTCTCTTTTGCTTGGGTAAAAGCGGTGATAGGTGCTTCAGGAAACTCAAATGCGCCGTCGCCGATATTTTCGGTGGGGACAGTGATGGCACTGGCTTCGGTCAAGAGGTCGGCGAGCAGTTCGGAATAAGTCGCGGCCATGTACTGCAGTTTGACGTGGTCGAAGACCATGAAGGCGTGGTCTGCTGATGAGTTGGCTGTGGCATATCCGCCCAACTGAATGCGACCTGTTGTGGGCACTGCCAGCGAGAACTCCACGCGGTCTTCCACCCATGTCCAGGCAGTGAAAGAGGTCTTGGTTGACTTGTACGACACAGCGTCGCCGACAAACCCAAGTTGAGAGGGAAAACTGGTTAAACTATAACTGCTGTTGCTGTTGCGTCCCATGACAGTCAGGATGTAGTGGCCGGCCGGCAGCGTCACTTCGTTGGTTCGGTAGATGATTTCCGTGCTGCGTCCGATGATGATGGCCAATCCGTTCTTGTTGTCATCGGTCTTCACGTAGCGGCGTGTGAGGTCTGGAAAGTTGGCATTGTTGGGAAGACGTTTGTTCGTAGCATTGTTGTCATAGTTCATCACGGCAGCGTTCGACCAAGTCGTGCCGTTGGCATTCGTCGTTTCGCAGGTCCATCCCTGGTCGGGATAACTGGCTCCTCTCGTATTGCTGCCAGTGGCAAGTGAACCAGTGTTGACGGGTGTGCAACTTTCAAAGTCGGGGTCAGTGATGTACGTACTGGTGACGTCAGTCCATTCTTGTGCCTGAAGGTTCAGGGCTGTGGCAGCGGCGATGGCTGCCAGGATTGTCTTTAGTTTCATTTTATTATTAATTTAGTTTTCAATTGTTCAATTCTCAATTCTCAATTACCAAAGTCCGTGTTTCCAGACATCGGTGTCGTCTTCGTCGGGACGCTGTTTGCTGTCCCAGGGTTTGTTGGGGTCGGCTGGGTTGTCTTTGGCAGAGAGGCACACTACGTATAGTATGCTGGTGGTTGTCTGTGTGATTTGTGGGACGTGATAGTCTTTTTTCTTCATGATGTTATTTCGTTTTATCTTTATTAAGTCATTTCAGTATCATTTTTTTCCCCTTGACGACAACGATGCCACGGTAGCCGCGGAGTGAGTCAAGGCTGTCGGCGATGCGCTGGCCTTGCAGGTTGAAGACGGGGGCTGAGCCGAAAGGGGCGGAAACGTCTCCATCACGGCCCTGGTCAAGATGTATTTCCACAATATCGGTAGCAGTAGGGTCGGGTGTCTTGAACAGTTGCATGTAGCCGATGCCCATACGGGTGGCACGGTTGCCGGCATGGGCGTAGAGACCCAACCGGAGCGTCTGTTCCTCGGTCAGTTCGAAGTCGACAGCGACGGGACTGAGTGTGGAGGAACGGACGAGGCTTCCGTCGGTGATGCCTGCGCGAAGTGTGACGATGGGACGGATGGTGGGTCCTTCGGTGGTGGCAAAGGCGAGTGCCGTGGCGTGGTAGCGGCCAGCCGGCAGTGTGATGGTCTGACAGGCTGAGAAAGCACTGACCGACGTGATGGCCGAGGCGCGGTATTCACAAAAGGTTTGACGTCCGTCGGCACTGATCACCGAACCGTCGGAGCGCACCTGAATCGTTCCGTCGGTTTGTTCCGTGGTCCAGCCGTCTGCTTTTGCTCCAGTCTGGAATAGGTTGAGGTCGGGGTTGTGGAGCAAGTAGGTGAGGTCGAAGGTGTGATTGTCGGCAGGACTGGTCTGCGAGATGTGGTCGTACATGGCCTGGCGGAGACAGGCGTGAATATCGTCGATGGTTGCAGCACTGGTGGCAGAAGAGAATTGGGCATTGAGGGCCCTGAGTTGAGCGTCAAAATCGGAGGAACCGGTAAATGGCACACAGGCCATTGCTTCGGCTTTCTGCAAACTGAGTTGATAGGCGCGTGCAGCCATCGAGATGTGAGAGGCCGTTTCCAAATCGTCTTGCAGACGTGTGATGGCCGACTGGAAGTCGGCAGCAGGATCGGCGAGTTGGGCTTCGAGCCGTTGGCGAAATGCCTGTGGCAGGGTGGCAGAGGCTGCAAACAGGGATGCTCGCGACTGAGCCTGATGGAGTTGTGAACGTAGTGTGACGAGCGAGTCGGCAGCAGAGGCTGTGCGGGCGATGTGCAGAATCTGCAGCACGTCCCAGTTGGCTCCAGGCTGGTCGTGACGGATGCCGATGTCGAGATTGCCGCCTTCGACTCGCACTCCACCGAGAACAAAGGTGTGCGGTTCGTAGATAAGGTTATTGCCGACGTCGCGGACAGGCACCATCTTTGTCACATTGTTGGCATAGACGTAGGTGCGGTTGTCACCGCCTTCAGTTGTAATAGGTGAACTGAAACCACGGCCAGAGGTGAAGGATGAACTGGCGTGAACGACGACGTTGTAGGTGCCGTCGGGCAGCGCTGAGATGTTTTGGTGCATCACAACGCCCTGCTTTTGAGCGTTCGTAACATAAAACTCGGGTGATATGCCAAAACGTGTATAGGAATAAGTGCCAGTGGAACCGACGAAAGAGGCGGGTTGGGTATTGGCTGTCCATGTGAGGTCGAAGGGATGGCCGGGGGCAGGTTTGGCACTAAGGATATAGTCGCGGATGGCAGTCTGGAGATTTTGGGCTGTCGATGTGCCAGCCTGTGCTTGCTGGATGGCATTTTGCAAGGCTATGCGCTTGTTGGCAGGTGCAGAGGAATAGGTGAGGCAGTTTTGAGCCTCGGCAAGCAGAAGTTGGAGATGGAGCAGGTCGTAGCCTTCGAGTTCCAGCATCTTTTTAGCGTAGCGGCGTCCCATCTCACGGTATCCTTCGGAATCGAAGTGGATAGGGTCCCAACTCTTCTTGGCTGCACCAGCCGAACTGATGACATGGGCTGTGGGGATATAGTCGGGAACGGTGCGGATAATGCTGTTCATGCTGCCCGACGGCCCGTTCTCGGTTACTTCGCCGACGAGCAGAGGCACTTGGTCGGCATCGAGACCAAGATCGGCAAGCAGATTGTCATAGACGCTCTTGACCTTAAGCGGCCAATCGGTTTCTCCATAGTTGCTCTCGCCTTGGTGAAGCAGAATGCCGCGGATGACACCGACCTGCTGTGCCTGACGTGCCAGCGAAAGGATATGTCCGTAGCCGTAGTAGTCGTACATGGCGAATTTCTCGCGAACATAGTCCTTGCACTGGTGGTTGTAGTAGTCCTGTGCCGTGTTGATGTCGCGGTAGAATCCTTCTATCTTGGCTGCGCCGACAGCCACACAGATGACGCCGATGCGCACGTTGTCGGGGGTGTTCTCGACCATGGTACGTCCGAAGTAGTCGGTCGGCCCGAGTCCGCGGTAGGAGGGATTGTCGTATACGAGGTCTTCGCGACAGATGGGCGGCATGGCTGGATACCATTCACCTCGAGCACGACAACGCTGCGGAAAGTCAGTGGCAGCGAGGGTTAGGAAACGCGGATTGATGTCGGCGAGGTCGGCTTCGGCGATGGCTCCCTGTCCCTCCATGTTGGATTGTCCGATGGAGATGTAGATGTGAAAGTCGGGATCGGGTTGTAGCACAAAACCCTCTGCGTTCTGTGCCATTGCCCTGAATGGGAAGGGCAGGAACAGAATGAGCGACAGGATGAGGCTGATTTCTCGATGTTTCATTTACTTTGACGTTTTTATTTTTTTTGCAAAGTTATGGATACATAGCAGAGGCCAGGCAATCAAATGCTTGTAAAAAGGTGTCATCAGGTGGAATTGACACGATTTTACAATGTTTTTCCACGATTCTACAATAGGCATTCGTTTTTTTTTTCGTACTTTTGTGGCGTAAATATAAATATCAAGCCATGAAGAGATTGAACATACGATTGCTGCTGGTTTTCTTCAGTTTATTCTACAGCCAAGTCTGGGCGACGGCTCAGCAGATGCACCGGCTGGTGAATCATTTTGGTGTGGGGGAAGGTTTGCCGAGCATGGGTGTGAATTGTCTGGCAATCGACAGCCGGGGTTTCATCTGGATAGGGTCAATATCGGGATTGACACGCTTCGACGGTGTGCACTTTCGCACGTTTCCTATGCCGACAGGTGGTGAAGGTTCGTTTGTCTATTCTCCACGCTCGATGACTGCCGACCCTGCCGACCGTCTTTGGATTGGCACAAAGCGCGGTCTATACTGTTTTGACACATCGACCGAAACGTTTCGGAAATTTAACATTGCAGGACTCACGGATTCTTCTTACGTATATTTTGTCGACATAGATGCAGAAGGAAAAGTTTGGGCTCAGACCGACACGCAGTGTTTCTGTATCAACCCTGAGACGGGTTCATGTCGTGGAATGAAAGAATCAAAAATCGTCGATGGCCTACGTGAACAGGTAAGCAGAAAAAGACAGCAAGTCGAGGAATTGCTGACCCAGGCAAAACTGTATAATGTGACGACACGCCTGCAAGACAGTGATGGTGGGTGGTGGATTGGTACTTTCTTCGACGGACTCTTCTATATTCATTCCGATGCGGTCCCATTTGAACAAATAACCGACAAGAACAACGAGGATAGACTGCTCATTGTACGCCAAATCGCTCCTTGGAACGATCGTGTCTATGTGGGGACTGAGAATGCCGGCCTGTATCGTATCACCCGTAGCGACGGAACCACCCCTTCTCTTCAGCCTATTCCACTCGTCTGGCAAGGACAACCGTTGAGCGGCAACGTCCAGGCGGTGGCACCTATTGACGGAATGCTCTGGACAGGGATGGCTTGGCAGGGTATCTACGTTTTTGACCCCAATTCCGAGCGTCTGATACGCCGCTATGTTGCCGAGGATGGAGTTAGCGGACTCGTGAGCAACAACATCGTTTGTCTGTATCAGACACGCTCTGGAGATATAATGGTTGGCACTAAAGAGGGGTTGATGGTGATGGAGAAAGGGAAGGAACGCTTTGAAAAGGTAAAAGGATTGAAGCAAGGAATGGTGCATGCCTTGGCAGAGAGCGATGACGGTGCGGTATGGGTCGGTTATCTCGAAGAGCCGATGCAGCGGATTGAACGGGGTAAGGACGGCGCTTGGGTGGTTGGCGATGCTGGATTCAGCCATAAGTGCGTCACGGCCTTGCTCAATGCACCCGATGGCACTCTTTGGATTGGTACCGACTGCAAGGGCGTTTGGAAAATGTCGAGGAATGGAACTTTCAAACCTACACCACTAACCTACGATGTGTTGAAAAGTTCGGCAAACACGATGCTCTTCGATGCCGACGGCAACCTATGGGTATCGACGAGCGTTGGACTATTTGGCTATGACATTGCTCACGATAATTTGCAGCATTTCACTGCATCCGTCGACGGACTTCCTTCCGACCAAATGTCCTTCTTCTCGGGTTATCTCGCCCCTGATGGCACCATTTCGATGGGTACTTATCGTGGTCTCGCCGTCTTCAAACCCTCTCGATTGCGACAGCAGTCTCTCATGCTTCACCCCTATTTTACCAATGTGCGAATTGGACAAAAAGACACGTTGGCTACTTCTCTGCTCGAACTCGACTATGATGCCCCATCCATCCGAATCGACTATGGCCTTCCCTTCTATTCCAGGCGCCAGAACATCTGGTATCGATACCGGCTCGAAGGCGCGTCGCAAGACGATTGGACCACGTTGCAAGGAGGCGATCAGAGCATCTATGTGAGCCACCTCTCTCCTGGCCGATACCGACTCGTTCTGCAAGCCAGTCAGCAACCCAATCGATGGGATGAATCAATGCAGGCGGAAATGCAGATTCGCGTCAGTCCTCCCTTCTGGCTAAGTCCTTGGGGCATTGCCATCTATGTTCTTGTGGCAGCCGTCATTGTTGTCCTCTTGCTCGGTGTATGGCGTCACCGCATTGAGCGACGTAATCTCCGCCAGCAGGTTGCCAGTCTGCTTCGCAACCAGGAACTTATGCGCAACACCAAAGCCACATCCCCCTACGACCTCATCAAGGACATTGCCACCAATAAGACCGATAATCATTTAATGGAGCAAATCGACGACATCCTCGAACACAACTGCACCAACCCACAGTTGCAGGTAGAACTGATAGCAGAGCATCTCAATATGAGCAAAAGCACCCTCTACCGCCGCATGAAATCGACGACCTCCCTCTCCCCAAACGAGTACATTTGCCTCTTCCGCCTCAAGAAAGCCGCACACCTGCTGCGCGAACAGGGTATGACCATCCGTGATGTCTCCGACACCCTCTGCTTCTCCTCCGTCGCCTATTTCACCAATTCATTCTCGCAGCAGTTCGGCATTACGCCTGGAGAATATGTGAAACAAGGGTAACGGCAACCTCACCCCTTTTTGTAATTTGACACCTTCATCAGGGTCCCATGATGCCAAAAAAACGCACCGCAGTGCAACTGAAAATGCACTGCGGTGTGGCTATAGGTGCACTGTGGACGAAATAAATTTCGACTGCGGTGCGTTTTTTATCGTTTTTTTGACCGTTTTTTAAACTCCTTTTTACCCCATTTTAGTCACTCCATCCACCCTTCGCGGTCGAGGTTGCGGTAGCCGATGGCTTCGGCGATGTGGTGCGACTGGATGGTCTCTGACGCCTCGAGGTCGGCGATGGTGCGGGCAACCTTGAGGATGCGGTCGTAGGCACGGGCGGAGAGGTTGAGACGGCGCATGGCATCGCGGATTCGATGGAGGGAGGCATCGTCGAGGGCAGCATACTTCTGGAGCATGGCTGTGTTCATCTGGGCGTTGCAATGGATGCGGCCCAGTCCGCCTTCGCCGGCAGGGAGGGAACGGTAACGCTCCTCCTGAATCTTGCGGGCACGGATGACACGTTCGCGGATGACAGCCGAGGGCTCACCCTTTGGTGCACGGGCCATGTCCTCGAACGGCACACTTTCAACCTCGACCTGAATGTCGATGCGGTCCATCAAGGGGCCGCTGATTTTGGACATGTAGCGCTGAATCTGTGCCGGGGTGCAGGAACACTGGTGTGTCGGGTGGTGGTGCCAGCCGCAGGGGCAGGGGTTCATCGACGCGACGAGCATGAAGGAGCAGGGCAGCGTGAACGTGTATTTGGCACGCGAGATGGTAATCACGCGGTCCTCCAGCGGCTGACGCAGGGTTTCCAGCACCGAGCGCGAAAACTCCGGCAATTCATCGAGGAAGAGCACGCCGTTGTGCGCCAGGCAGATTTCGCCCGGCATGAAGGTGTTGCCGCCGCCGACGAGGGCGACGACGCTTGTATACGATTATGGTGTGGAGTAAAAATGGAGCCTAAGCCCGATCATTAAAGGGCTTATGAAGGTTTTAAGAATAAAAATGAACACCCATAAACGAAGTGAACCCCGAAAGTTAGACAAAAAACTTTCAGGGTTCATTTCGGAACGTTTTTTTATTTCTTTATTGATAGGCGTTTTTACCTTATGAACAGCAGTTCGCGGTATTTGGGCAAGGGCCAGTAGGCATCGTCGACGATGAGTTCGAGTTTGTCGATTTGGCGTCGGATGGTGTCGAAGAGGGGGGCTACGGTGTCGTGATAGGCGATGGCCTTCGCGTGTTCGTTGTCCAACTTGTTGGCCACCTTGCGTGCCGAGACGAGTTGTTCGAGTTGTTCCTCGATGCTGCGGGTGCGTTGTGCGATTTCCTTGATGAGCAGGAGGTTTCGGGCGTTGAGTTCGTCGGCCTCTGAAGCGGGGAATACGTTGCGCATGTGTTCGACGTTGTCGAGCAGCAGGCTCTGATAACTGGTGGCAACAGGGATGATGTGGTTCATGGAGAGGTCGCCCAGTACACGTGCTTCAATCTGAATCTTCTTTGTGTACATCTCCCATTTCACTTCGTTGCGTGCTTCGAGTTCCTTTCTCGTCATGACGTTGAGGCTCTCGAACATCTGGATGCTGTCGGGGTCGAGGTAGCGTTCGAAGATGATGGGGCAGGAGGTCTCGACGTCGAGTCCGCGTCGGGCTGCCTCGGCCTTCCATTCGTCGCTGTAGCCATTGCCGTCGAATCGGATGGGCTTGCAGGTCTTGATGTCGTCGCGTAGCACGTCGATGATGGCGTGATAGACGGGGTTGTGTTCGGTGCCTTTGAGTCATCGACGCGTTGTTTGAAGGAGACGAGTGCCTCGGCCACGGCTGCGTTGAGCGTAATCATGGCGCTGGCGCAGTTGGCTTCGCTGCCGACGGCTCGGAATTCAAAGCGGTTGCCTGTGAAGGCAAAGGGCGAGGTGCGGTTGCGGTCGGTGTTGTCGATGAGCAGTTCGGGAATTTCGGGGATGTCGAGTTTCATGCCCTGTTTGCCGTTCATGGCGAGGATGTCGTCCTTGTCGGCTTTCTCGATATGGTCGAGCAGTTCGCTGACCTGACGTCCGAGGAAGGAGGAGATGATGGCGGGAGGTGCTTCGTTGGCGCCCAGTCGGTGTGCGTTGGTGGCCGACATGATGCTGGCCTTGAGCAGTCCGTTGTGCTTGTAAACGCCCATGAGTGTCTCGACGATGAAGGTGGCGAAGCGCAGGTTCTGCACGGGTGTCTTGCCAGGGGCATGGAGCAGTACGCCCGTGTCGGTCGAAAGGCTCCAGTTGTTGTGTTTGCCACTGCCGTTGATGCCTGCGAAGGGCTTTTCGTGCAGCAGGGCACGGAACCCATGTTTGCGTGCCACACGCTTCATGAGCGACATGAGCAGCATGTTGTGATCGACCGCCAGGTTCGTGTCCTCGAAGATGGGAGCCACTTCAAATTGGTTGGGTGCGACCTCGTTGTGACGTGTCTTGACGGGGATGCCGAGTTCGAGTGCCGTAATCTCCAGGTCGCGCATGAAGGCAGCGACACGTTCGGGGATGGAGCCGAAGTAGTGGTCGTCCATCTGCTGGTTCTTGGCGCTGTCGTGTCCCATGAGCGTGCGGCCTGTGAGCACGAGGTCGGGACGTGCTGCGTAGAGGCCTTCGTCGACGAGGAAATATTCCTGTTCCCAACCGAGGTTGGAGGTCACCTTCTTGACGTCGGGGTCGAAGTAGTGGCACACTTCGGTGGCTGCCACGTTGACGGCTTTCAGGGCTCGCAGCAGCGGTGCTTTGTAGTCGAGCGACTCGCCGCTATAGGAGATGAAGACGGTGGGGATGATGAGTGTGTCGTCGATGATGAAGATGGGCGATGTGGGGTCCCATGCCGAGTAGCCACGCGCCTCGAAGGTGCTGCGTATGCCGCCGCTGGGGAAACTGCTGGCGTCGGGTTCCTGCTGCACGAGCAGTTTGCCGCTGAACTCTTCAATCATGCCGCCTTTGCCGTCGTGTTCGATGAAGGCGTCGTGTTTTTCGGCCGTTCCTTCGGTCAGGGGCTGGAACCAGTGGGTGTAGTGGGTGACACCGTTTTCTCGTGCCCACTGCATCACACCCTCTGCCACAGCGTCGGCTACGGCACGGTCGAGCCTTGTGCCGTTGTCGATGACGTCCACCATTTTCTTGTAAACGTCCTTGGGCAGGTACTTATACATTTTCTCACCATTTTCTCACGGTTGAAGACTTTCTTGCCAAAGTATTCGCAAGGTCTTTCTGCAGGTGCAATTACGTCGAGCGGCTTCTTCTTGAAAGCCTCGCCGACTACCTGAAATCTTAAGTCGTTTGCCATAGTTTTTTGTTGTGTTAAGAGTTAAAAATAATATGATGATATCTGTTTTTTTCGTGCTTTAACAGCCCCAAAAATTGCACTGTGGACGAAATAAAAATGCACTGCGGTGCGCATATAGTTGCACTGCGGTTGAAATTAATTTGCACTGCGGTGCGTTTTTTGAAGGATTTCAAGTTCGGCTGTGTTTCTGCCTGATGCAATGGCTCTCACGACGAGTGACGCACCGTTGGCTGCATCGCCGCACACAAATACATTGTCTGGATAGGTGGGGTGCTCGGGTCGGAGAAAGCCCATGGCGAGAAAGACGATGTCGGCCTTGATGATTTCCTTCTTTCCGTCCAGTTTCATGAGGGGACGTCCTCCGTCGGGATTGGGTTCCCAGACGACACCTTCGACTTCGACGCCCTTCACCTGTCCGTTTTCGTCGCCGATGAAGCGGTTGGTGTTGAGCAGCCAACGGCGTTCACAACCTTCCTCATGGGACGATGTCGTCTTCAGGATGACGGGCCAGTTGGGCCACGGTGTGTCGGGATTGTGACCATAAGGCGGCTTGGGCATAATCTCAATCTGTGTGACGCTCTTGCATCCTTGACGATGGGCTGTGCCGATGCAGTCGGACCCCGTGTCACCACCGCCGATGACGAGGACGTGCTTGTCCTTGGCTGTGACGCGTTCTTCTTTCGAGAATTCCATACCGGCGAGTACTCGGTTTTGCTGCGAGAGAAGTTCGAGGGCGAGATGGATGCCTTTCAGTTCACGACCAGGCGCCTTGAGGTCACGGGCTGTAGGGGTGCCTGTGGCGAGGACGACGGCATCGTATTCCTTTGCCA
>ONXQ01000036.1:2931-21524 GCA_900321835.1 uncultured Prevotellaceae bacterium | reverse complement strand
GCGCGAGAACTATCCCGACGACGTTCTCCTGCCCGAGATGGAGAAAGACGTGCGACGCCTCGAGCGCATTGCCGAGCGATTCTCGAAGATAGGCTCCATTCCCGAACCCAAGCCTGAGGACATCGGCGAAGTCATCCGGCGCGTAGTCGATTACATGCAGCGTCGCACGTCGAACAAGGTGCAGATTCGTACCCACCTGCCTTCCGACCCCGTCATCGTCAACCTCGTCGCCTCCCTCTTCGAGTGGGTGCTCGAAAACCTTTGCAAGAATGCCGTCGATGCCATGTCGGGCACAGGCAGCATCGACATCACTCTGTCGATGCCATGTCGGGCACAGGCAGCATCGACATCACTCTCAGCGAGACACCCTCGCAAGTCGTCATCGAGGTACACGACACCGGCAAGGGCATTGCCAAGTCCAACTTCGGCAGCGTCTTCAAACCCGGATTCACGACGAAAGCCCGCGGATGGGGCCTCGGCCTCTCGCTCGCCAAGCGCATCGTCGAGCAGTACCACCACGGACGCATCTTCGTCAAGTCCTCCGAACTGGGTCGCGGCACCACCTTCTGCATCCAACTTCCGCGCTGACCCGCCGTTCCCTCTGATTCCGCCTCGCAGAGGAACCGAATTTCGTCCGCAGACGAAATTTTTTTCGTCCGCAGTACAAATTTATTTCGTCCGCAGACGAAATTTTTTTCAACTGCGGTGCATTTTTCGTCCGTCTGCACCAGGGCGGCATAACCGCTGTTTTCCTCTCCATCTTATTCCGCCAAACGTGCCGAACCGCCCAAAAGTGCAGGATGCCGTCTGAAAAATGGAGAGATTCGGAGAAAAATGGGGAGAAAAGCGCAAATTTTCACATTACATTTTTCACAATTCAAGAATTTGTCGTAACTTTGCAAACCCAAAGTGTGCAATGAGCACAGTTCAGAGAGAAATGGAACGCAACCCACTGACGATTGACTTGCTGGATGCGCTGGATGCTCAACTCGAAGGCAAAGCGTTTGACTTTGTAGTTGACGATGCTGTCTTTCAGGCGATTGACGGCCTTGTGACGAAGGGAACGGTACACGCTCACGTCGTCTGCAAGAAGGCCAGACAAGCGGTCTATGTGTTTGATGTCCACTCTGAAGGGACCGTATGTGTTCCCTGCGACCGATGCCTGGCCGATGTCGAATTGCGGATTGACACGACCGACGAACTGACGGTGCGTCTGGGCGACACCTACGAAGACGACGGCGATGTGCTGACGGTGCCTGAACAAGAGGGCCTGCTGGACATCTCGTTGCCTGTTTATGAATTTGTCGTCCTCAACATGCCAATCAGGCGGATTCACGAACCTGGCAAGTGCGACAACGCCATGATGGAGGTCTTTGACGGCCATCAGGCTGCCCGAAGCAGTCGAGAGGGTGGGGAGGAAGACGATTCGGCCGACGACTGCGGCGACGGCGATTATGGCACATCCTAAAAGAAGACAGTCAAAGACTCGTACTCGCAAGAGAAGAACTCACGACGTAGCAGTTGCTCCGACGCTGGCAGTTTGCCCCAACTGCGGCGAATTCTATGTTTACCACACCGTATGCCCCTCTTGTGGCTACTATCGCGGTAAGGTGGCAATCGAGAAAGAAGCAGCAATCTAATTCATAATTGAAAATCGAAAATTGAAAATTGAATCGTCCCAGCGACTCCCCTGCCACTGTGCAAGGTGAGAGGAGGGAAAGTTCAATTTTCAATTCTCGATTTTTAATTTTCAATTCAAGAAAAGACTATGGAAAAAATCAATGCCGTCGTCACTGGTGTGGGCGGATACGTTCCGAAGTATATCCTCGACAACGACGAAATGTCGCGCATCGTCGATACAACCGACGAATGGATCATGGAGCGCATCGGTGTGAAAACACGCCACGTCCTGAAGGACGAGGAACGTCAGGGAGCCGGTACGTCCTACCTGATGACCAAAGCCGTTCAGAATCTTTTGGAAAAAACACAGATCGATCCCGACACCATCGAAGGCGTCATCTGCGCCACCACAACCCCCGACTACCTCTTCCCCTCGACAGCCTCGCTCGTCATCGGTAATCTCGGTCTGAAGAACGCCTTCGGCTTCGACATGGAGGCAGCCTGCGCAGGTTTCCTCTACGCAATGGAAGTGGGTGCAGGCTTCATCTGCAGCGGACGCAACAAGCGCATCATCGTCTGCGGAGGCGACTTCCTCACGTCCATCACCAACTATCAGGACCGCACCACATGCCCGATCTTCGGCGACGGTGCCGGATGTGTCCTGCTCGAAGGAACGACCGAGGAATACGGACTGCTCGACCGCTACATGCGCACCGACAGCCACTACGACCCCCTGCACCTTGAAGTGTCCGGCTCGGCAGTACGTCCTACCGTCGAGAACATCGAGGCCCGCCGCCATTACCTCTACCAGGAAGGCCGCACCGTGTTCAAATACGCCGTCACCAACATGTCCGATGCCGTGGAAATCATTGCCAAGCGCAACAACCTCACCAACGAAGACATCGCGTGGATTGTGCCCCACCAGGCCAACGTGCGCATCGAAACCGCCGTGGCACGCCGCATCAACGTGCCCGAGGAAAAGGTGATGATCAACATCGACCACATGGCCAACACATCCGGCGGCACGCTGCCGCTCTGCCTCTGGGAGTACGAACCGAAACTGAAGAAGGGCGACAACCTCATCTTCACCGCTTTCGGCGCCGGCTTCACCTGGGGTGCCTCCTACATGAAGTGGGGCTACGACGGCAGCAAGTTCAGCAAGTAATTAAAAGCCCCCTCTGACTCCCTCGAATTGGGGAGGATTCACAGCCAATAGAAACTTTTTTTACTACTGGAACTGAGTCCTCCCCCATTCGGAGAAGTTTGAGGGGACTCTTTTTTTTCCACTTCTTTATGCACAAATCAGGTTTTGTAAACATCGTTGGCAATCCGAACGTAGGCAAATCGACGCTGATGAATCTTCTCGTCGGCGAACGAATCAGCATTGCCACGTTCAAGGCACAGACCACACGCCATCGCATCATGGGCATCGTCAACGACGACGAGGCGCAGATTGTGTTCAGCGACACGCCCGGCGTGCTCAAGCCCAACTACAAGTTGCAGGAATCCATGCTGGCCTTCTCCGAAAGTGCTCTGCAGGATGCCGACGTACTGCTCTACGTCACCGACCCCGTGGAGAAGGTCGATAAGAACAACGACTTCCTGCAGAAAGTGGCGCAGATGGACGTGCCCGTGCTCGTGCTCATCAACAAGATTGACCTCTCGAACGAGAAAGACATCGTCCGCCTCGTTGAGCAGTGGCACGAAACGTTGCCAAAAGCCGAGATCATCCCCATCTCCGCTCTGGCCAAGTTCAACGTGCAGCCCGTGCTGAAGCGCATCAAGGAACTCCTGCCCGAGTCGCCGCCCTACTTCGACAAAGACCAGTGGACGGACAAACCCGCACGGTTCTTCGTCAGCGAAATTATCCGCGAGAAAATCCTGCTCTACTACGACAAGGAAATCCCCTACAGCGTCGAGGTGGGCATCGAATCCTTCAAGGAAGACGAGAAGCACATCCACATCAATGCCGTCATCTACGTCGAACGCGACTCGCAGAAAGGCATCATCATCGGCCATCAAGGCAAGGCACTGAAGAAAGTAATGACCGAAGCCCGCAAGTCGCTCGAACGTTTCTTCGGCAAGAGCATCTACCTCGAAACCTTCGTCAAGGTCGATAAGGACTGGCGCAACAGCGACCGCGAACTCAACCTCTTTGGCTATAACCCAGATAGATAGAAATGCTTATGAAACAGACATTTATCTCCATCCTGCTGTGCCTGCTTTGCAGCACGCAGGCCGTCCTGGCACAGACACAGGACAACGACTACGAGAAGTTTGTGGGAAAGATTGGCACCTACGACGTCACCCTCTTCTTCAAACCAGAAACCACGCCCGGTCAGAACTGCGGCTACTACTTCTACAACGACCGTCCCAAGACCCAATTCACGCTCATCACCAAGTTCTACGAGGCCAAGATGCGTGAAGATGCCACAGGTATGCCCGTTGCCTACGGACACCATTGGATCCTCGAGGAATATTCGCCGAAAGGCAACCACACCGGCACTTTCGACGGTATCGAAGTGGAGATGGGCGACGGCTTTGACGGCACGTTCACCAACCAGAAAGGCGAACAGTTCAAGTTCGAACTGGTACGCAAATACGAAGAGAAATAACCACCGGCAACAAAAAAAGCAGGGAGGCTCACCGACGACGGGTGAACCTCCCTCTGTTTTAGTGGTGTTGCTTGACGAACTCGGTGGGTGTGATGCCGAAGTTTGCCGACGAGGTGGACCGCCTCAGTGTCGAGCGCGAACCCGGTGTCATCTGCCTGTTCCCGATGCAGAGTGCCGACGCCCCGACCCACATCCGCATCCTCGAAATCTATGCGTCGGACGAGGCTTACCAAAACCATCTCAAGACTGACCATTTCCTGCGCTACAAGCAAGGCACGCTGCACATGGTGAAGGACCTGAAACTGCCCACCATGCAGCCGCTCGACCCCGCAACCATGCAACTCATTTTCAGAAAACTACGATAAAACAATGAAAAGACTTATCCTCATCGTTGCCGCCGCAGTGCTGGCAACCTTTCAACCCAAAGCCCAAACAACCATGACGAATTTGAATGAAAAACAACAGGCACTCGTATGCATCGCTGCCAACGAGGCCAGGGGCAACATGAAGGCCCTCAGAAATGAAGTGAACAAAGGTCTGGACGCAGGTCTGACCGTCAGCGAAATCAAGGAAGCCCTGTCGCAACTCTATGCCTACACGGGTTTTCCGCGTTCGCTCAATGCCCTCGGTGTCTTGCAACAGGTGGTCGAGCAGCGCCGGAAGGATGGACAGCCGACCGCTGAAGGCCGTGATGCCGATCCGCTGCCTGCCGATTACGACGCCCTCCGCCAGGGTACGGCCGTGCAGACGCAACTGGTTGGCGGACAGCCGTTCACATACACTTTCGCGCCGCAGACCGACTACTATCTGAAGGCACACCTGTTCGGCGACATCTTTGCCCGCAACAATCTCTCGTTTGCCGAGCGTGAAATCGTCACCGTCTCGGCCATTTCGGCGCTGCCGGGCTGCGAACCGCAACTCAAGGCACACGTGAGCGGTGCCCGCAACATGGGTGTGAGCGATGCGCAGTTGCACGCCATTCCTGCCTTGCTGCGCGAGCGTGTCGGCGAGGCCGAGGCCGTGCGTTGCGAACAGGCCGTCGCCAGCGTGTTCGGCGAAGCGTGCCAAGCCGTCGCTCCCGTCGATTTCGACGTCTGGCCGCGGGGCGATAAGAATCCCTACGGCGCCTATTTCACGGGTCAGAGTTATCTGGCACCGATGGGTCCCGTCACCAACGTCACCTTCGAACCTCGCTGTCGCAACAACTGGCACGTGCATCACCGCCAGGTGCAGGTGCTCATCTGCGTGGCCGGCCGAGGCTGGTATCAGGAGTGGGGCAAGCCAGCAGTCGAGATGACGCCCGGCACCGTCGTTGCCATTCCGGCCGAGGCCAAGCACTGGCACGGTGCAGCCCGCGACTCGTGGTTCCAGCATCTGACCTACCATACCGACGTGCAGGAAGGAGCCAGCAACGAGTGGCTGGAACCCGTGACGGACGAGTGGTACGACCAGTTGAAATAACTTGCTGGAAACGAACGACAAAGAAAATCCGAAAATGCACCGCAGACGAAATTGATTTGCACTGCGGTGCATTTTTATTTCGTCTGCGGACGAAATTTTGTTCCACCACAGTGGTACAAAAATTTCACCGCGCTGGTACGGTCGTACCACCGCAGTGGTACTTTCGTTGGTATTTTACTGGTTTCATAAAGATTGACGTGATGTTTTTCGCAAATCGGCGTGTGGAAAGTTTGTCAAGTGCCGGGCAACTTGGTCGTTGCTGAAATAATTTTCTTTTTTGCACTCACTTACGCAGATTTTTTGTACCTTTGCAGCAGAAACGAAATCTCAATAAGGAAGGAATATGGCATTAGTAGCAATAGTGGGACGCCCGAATGTGGGCAAATCGACGCTCTTTAACCGCCTGACGAAGACCCGTCATGCAATCGTGAGTGATGAGGCCGGCACGACCCGCGACCGCCAGTATGGGCAGTGCGAATGGGGAAATCGCCAGTTCTCAGTCGTCGATACGGGCGGCTGGGTCGTGAACAGCGACGACGTGTTTGAGGAAGAAATCCGGCGTCAGGTGAAGATTGCCATCGAGGAGTGTGACGTGATTCTGTTCCTCGTGGACATCATGACCGGCGTGACCGACCTCGACGAGGCCGTGGCAGCCATTCTGCGCCGCTCGAAAGTGCCTACGATGCTCGTGTGCAACAAGGTCGATAGCAATGAGTTGCGCTACCAGAGTGCCGAATTCTACAGCCTGGGCCTGGGCGACCCGTACTGCATCTCGTCGCTCACGGGCAGCGGCACCGGCGACCTGCTCGACGATGTGGTGAAAAACATCGGCAAGGAACTGCCCGAAGTCATCGAAGAGGACATCCCCCGCATCGCTGTGGTGGGACGCCCGAACGCAGGCAAATCGTCGCTCATCAATGCCTTCCTCAACGACGACCGCAACGTGGTGACCGACATCGCCGGCACAACCCGCGACAGCATCTATACCAAATACGAGAAGTTCGGCTTCAACTTCTACCTCGTCGATACAGCCGGCATCCGCAAGAAGAACAAGGTGAACGAGGACCTGGAATACTACTCCGTGATGCGCAGCATTCGTGCCATCGAAAACTCCGACGTCTGCGTGCTGATGGTTGACGGAACACGCGGCATCGAGGGACAGGACATCAACATCTTCCAGATTATCCAGAAGAACCAGAAGGGCATGGTGGTCGTGGTGAACAAGTGGGACCTTGTCGAAAACAAGACGAACGAGGCCATCCGCCATTTTGAAGACACCATCCGCGAGCGCATGGCACCCTTCACCGACTTCCCCGTCATCTTTGCCTCGGCCGTGACCAAGCAACGCATTTTCCGTGTGCTGGAGGAGGTGCAGAAAGTGTATGAAAGCCGCACCAACAAAGTATCGACCGCCAAACTCAATGAGGTGATGCTGCCCATCATCGAGGCTACACCGCCACCCAGCATCAAGGGCAAATACATCAAAATTAAATACTGTATGCAGATTCCCGGCACACGTGTGCCGTCGTTCGTCTTCTATGCCAACCTGCCGCAATATGTGAAGGAGCCCTACAAGCGTTTTCTGGAAAACCAGATTCGCGACCACTGGAACTTCACGGGCACACCCATCAACGTGTATGTACGGCAGAAGTAAGAGATGTCTGCACGCTGCCCTGCTGTGGGTGCTGATGCTGCTGACGAGTGCCTGTTCTGAGACGGTGGAGCAGCAAGTGGCAAAGGCGTTGCAAGACGCACTGGAGGACTTGTACGCAGAGAAACCCGATGTGGATGCCTATATGCAGCGGCTCGACTTCGGTCAGTCACTTGACTCGATCCACTACACGCTCTTTGCCGATGCCATCCGCCAGCAGTTGCAGTTCGAAGGACATGCCTCTCGCGTGAGGGCCTGGAGCAAACCGAAGGTGAAGATGCAGAACGACAGCGTCGCCACAGTTTTCTACACCCTCTATCTGGCCGACGGAGACAGCCTGTGCAAAGGACAGAAGATGGTTCGCGACGGCGCCGTATGGAAACTGAGAATGAAGGACTGACAAGTCCTTACGAAATATAGTCTTAACGAATTAAGATTGCAAAGTCTATGTTGAAAACGATTGCACTGATGACATCGGGCAACGATGCCCCCGGAATGAACAGCGCCATCCGCGCCGTGACACGCTCGGCCATCTACAACGGATTGCGTGTGAAGGCAGTCCGCCGTGGCTACAAAGGACTTATCGACGGCGACATCGTCGAATTTCAGACGCAGAACGTCAGCAACATCATCCAACAGGGCGGCACCATTCTCAAGTCGTCGCCCAGCAAGGATTTCTTCAGCGAAGAAGGACGGCAGAAAGCCTACGAAAACCTGCAGCGCGAGGAAGTGGATGCCCTTGTCGTCATCGGCGGCGACGGTACGATTCACGGAGCGCGCATCTTTGCCCAGGAACACGACATCCCCTGCATCGCCATCCCTGCCACCATCGACAACAACCTTTGTGGCACCGACACAACCATCGGCTACGACACGGCTCTCAACACCATTATGCAGTGTGTGGACAAGATTCGCGACACGGCTTCCAGCCACGAACGCCTCTTCTTCGTCGAAGTCATGGGCGACGACGCAGGTTTCCTGGCGCTCAACGGTGCCATCGCCTCGGGTTGTGAGGAAGCCATCATCCCGACGGCTGAATCCCATGACGATCGGCTGACCGAATATGTGCAGAATGGATTTCGCAAGACAAAGTCGAGCAGCATTGTCCTCGTGGCCGCCAGCGAGGAATACGGCGGCGCGATGAAGTATGCCGAACAGGTGCGCAAGACGTGCCCCGACATCGACGTGCGCATCTCCATCCTCGGCCACCTGCAGCGTGGCGGACATCCCTCGGCACACGACCGCATCATCGCCAGCCGCATGGGCAGTGCTGCCATCGAAGCCCTGCGCAAAGGTCTGCGCAACGTGATGATTGGCATCGACAACGACGAAATCGTCTATGTTCCCTTCTCGCGTGCGGTGAAAGAGAACCGTCGCATCGACCATGACCTGCTCAACATCCTGCACGACGTCGCCATCTGATTGACACAAAGGACGCAGTTTTTTTCTGTGTCCTTTCTTTTTTTTATAGAAATCGACCTTTTTTATGGCAGATGGTTGCTTGTGCCGATAAAAATAAGTAAATTTGCAGTGATTTTAGGAAAAATTTTCTCATAAACATAAAATTGACGATGAAAAAGTACAATTTCAACGCAGGGCCGTCGATTCTTCCACGCGAGGTGATTGAGGCTACTGCACAGGCGTGTTTGGACTTCAACGGCAGCGGACTTTCGCTCATGGAAATCAGCCACCGTGCAAAGGATTTCCAGCCGGTGATGGACGAGGCAGTCGCATTGTTCAAGGAGTTGCTCGACATTCCCGAAGGCTACAGCGTGATTTTCCTCGGCGGTGGTGCCAGCCTCCAGTTCTGCCAGGTGCCCTACAACTTCCTTGAGAAGAAGGCCGCCTACCTCAACACAGGTGTCTGGGCCAAGAAGGCCATCAAGGAGGCTAAACTGTTCGGCGAAGTTGTCGAAGTCGCTTCGTCGGCCGAATCGACCTACACGTACATTCCCAAAGACTTTACGGTTCCTGCTGATGCCGACTATTTCCACATCACGACGAACAACACCATCTACGGAACGGAGATTCGCAAGGAACTGGACAGCCCCGTACCTCTGATTGCAGACATGTCGTCCGACATCTTCTCGCGTCCGGTTGATGTGAGCAAGTACAACTGCATCTACGGTGGTGCACAGAAGAACCTGTCGATGGCCGGTGTGACTTTTGTCATTGTCAAGGAAGACGCACTGGGCAAGGTGAGCCGTCCCATCCCGACGATGCTCGACTACCGCACACATGTCGAGAAAGGCTCGATGTTCAACACACCGCCTGTTGTGCCGGTTTATTGCGCCCTTCAAAATCTGAAGTGGATCAAGAAAATGGGCGGCGTAGAGGCTATGGACAAGCGTGCCAACGAACGCGCCAAGATTCTGTACGACGAAATCGACCGCAACCGTCTGTTCCGCGGAACCGTCGAGGCAGAGGACCGCTCGGTCATGAACATCTGCTTCGTCATGAAGGACGAGTACAAGGACCTCGAAGCCGACTTCCTGAAGTTTGCCACCGACCACGGCATGGTAGGCGTGAAAGGACACCGCAGTGTCGGTGGTTTCCGCGCATCGTGCTACAATGCCATGAGCGTCGAAGGCGTTCAGGCTCTGGTGGAATGTATGAAAGAATTTGAAGCAAAAAACTAAACTGTCAAGTCAAGGATTTGAAGGATTTGCAAGGTTTTTTTGTGTGAGAATCCTTTTTATCCTTAAAATCTTTGATGCAGAAATAATATGAAAGTACTGATTGCTACAGAGAAGCCCTTTGCACCCGTGGCTGTGGAGGGCATCAAGAAAGAGATTGAGGCAGCAGGCTATGAACTTGCGCTGCTGGAGAAATACACGGAGAAGGCACAACTGCTCGATGCAGTGAAGGATGCAGATGCGCTCATCATTCGCTCCGACAAAGTCGATGGCGAAGTTCTCGACGCAGCCAAGCAGTTGAAGATTGTGGTTCGTGCCGGTGCCGGTTATGACAACGTTGACCTTGAAGCCGCAACGGCACACAAGGTGGTCGTGATGAACACACCGGGTCAGAACTCAAACGCAGTCGCTGAACTTGTGTTCGGACTGCTCGTCTTTGCCGTGCGTAACTTCTACAACGGCAAGGCCGGCACGGAACTGATGGGCAAGCGCCTGGGTATTCTGGCTTTCGGCAACGTGGGCCGCAACGTGGCACGCATCGCCAAAGGATTCGGTATGGAAGTCTGCGCCTACGACGCCTATTGTCCGGCCGAAGTTATCGAGGCTGCCGGCGTGAAGGCTGCGAAGAGTCAGGACGAACTGTTTGAGACGTGCGACATCGTCAGCCTGCACATTCCAGCAACGGCTGAGACGAAGCAGAGCATCAACAAGTCGCTTGTCTCGAAGATGAAGAAGGGCGGTATCGTGGTCAACACGGCCCGCAAGGAAGTCATCAACGAGGACGAACTCATCGAACTGATGCAGGAACGCACCGACCTCAAATACGTGACCGACATCATGCCCGATGCAGACGCCGCATTCCAGCAGTTCGACGGCCGCTATTTCTCAACGCCGAAAAAGATGGGTGCCCAGACAGCCGAGGCCAACATCAACGCCGGTATAGCAGCCGCCAGACAAATCGTCGGATTCCTTCGCGACGGAGTCACAAAGTTTCAGGTGAACAAATAGTTTTCGGGGCCAATTCGGCCCCGAAAGCGTTATTATAGGCAGTTTATGTCACGAAATGATAAAAAAAGTTAACGAAATGATAACTTCAGCGTGACATAAACTGCCTATCTTTGCAGCAGAAATTCTTATTCATTTTTTTTATTAACCCCTTAAAAGTAAAAGTTATGAAGAAAGTATTTTTGCTTATCAGTGCAGCACTGACCATGACATTCATGGCTTGCACAGGAAATGCAACCCAGCAGCAGCCGGAAACCGACAGCACGGAAGTGGCTACAGACGCTGAAGAACCTGAAGTAGTAGAAAACGCCGAACCCGCTCCGCTGGTAGGTCCTGCTACTTTCGAAAACGAGTATTTCTCGCTGGAGATTCCCGAGGGATGGCAGGTAACGAAGCAGAGTGACACGAGTTGCACCGTTGAAGCCGTTGAGAAGCCAGAAGAAGGTTCTAACTTCGGTTGGAGCATGGACGTTTCAGTTTGGGCCAGCAGTGTATTCAAGGCAGAGGACACTATCAAAGACGATCAGGATGTGTTCGAAGATTCTAAGAGCCAGCCCGACCAGAAGTTTGGTGGCTACACCTTCCTCTACACCTACATGGCTTATGAATTTGGCGACCACAGCGTGCTGGCTGCTCCTCTGCGCGAGGATGGCGGTTGCATCCAGGTGAAGATTGGTGGCTACAAACTTGAGAACACTCCTGCTCTCCAGGAAATCCTCAAGAGCCTGAAGGTCAAGAAAACAGAGTAATTCTTTTTTTGAGTAGGGACATGACAAATGTGTCGTGTCCCTTCTATCTTTATTTTTTATTATTTCTGCGACATTCTTTCCAACACATCCTTTTCACATTTCTGACGCTCTGCCGGCCATGACTAAGTGAACAATTCTTGGCAACTTGGCCCTCAAATTTAGCAGGGTAAGTAGAGTGGGGTGAACGGAATGGAGAACTTTAAGAGGTAATGTTTAATTGTTTGGGACAGAGTGTGGTATAAATAGTATAAATCAAAGACGTTGTGAACCTTTTTTTTCAGCGCGATTGACTGGTGACAGCCGTCGCGCTGATTTTTTGTCCATTTGTTCAGAGTCTGAAACTCGACTGTGGTTGGCCGAAATTTGGAGCGCAGACGAAATAAATTTCATCCGCAGACGAAAAAAATTTCGTCCGCAGACGAAAATAATTTCGTCCACAGTCCAAATTTATTTCGTCCACAGTCCAAATTTTCACCATTTGGGAAAGAGGACAGGGTGATCCTTTTTTTGAAAAAAAACCTGCAAGTCTTCCGTCTTTCAACTTTTTTGTGTAACTTCGCAGCAGAAACCGATTTTAACACCTTTTTTGTTATGGCAAAGATTAAACCGTTCAAAGGAATCCGTCCTCCGCGCCAGTATGTGGAGGAGGTAGAGAGCCGCCCCTACGACGTGCTTGACAGTGAAGAGGCACGTGCCGAAGCCGGCAGCAACGAAAAGTCGCTCTACCACATCATCAAGCCCGAAATCAATTTTGCGCCGGGCACCAGCGAATACGACCCGCGCGTCTATGAGGAGGCTGCCCGCCAGTTCCAGAAGTTCCAGGACAAGGGCTGGCTCGTGCAGGACGAGAAAGAGATGTACTATATCTATGCGCAGACCTCCTGCCTGCCTGCCAATGGCAACAAGGAAAAGACGCAGTACGGACTTGTCATCGGTGCCTACAGCGACGACTATCGGAATGGTGTCATCAAGAAGCACGAACTGACACGTGCCGACAAGGAAGAGGACCGCATGAAGCATGTGCGGGTGAACAACGCGAACATCGAACCCGTCTTTTTCGCCTACCCCGACAATGAGGTTCTCATGAATCTTATTTCCCGATATGCCTCGACCCAACCCGAGTACGATTTCGTCGCGCCTATCGACGGTTTCCGCCACCAACTCTGGCTGGTCAGCGACGATGCTGACATCAAGACCATCACCGACGAATTTGCCAAGATGCCGGCCCTCTACATCGCCGACGGCCATCACCGTTCGGCTGCGGCCGCACTTGTCGGCCAGGAGCGGGCCAAGCAGAACCCCAACCACCGAGGCGACGAAGAGTATAACTACTTCATGGCCGTTGCTTTCCCAGCCAGCCAACTCACGATTCTCGACTACAACCGAGTGGTGAAGGACTTGAACGGCAAGACGCCGAAAGAATTCCTCGCCGCGCTGGCCGAAGATTTCGACATCGAATACAAGGGCACAGAGGAGTATCGTCCGCAGCAACTCCACGAGTTTTCGCTCTATCTCGATGGCGGCTGGTATTCGCTTCTGGCACACGACGACACGTACAACGCCGACGACCCCATTGATGTGCTCGACGTCAGCATCTCGTCACGGTTGATACTCGACAAGCAACTGGGCATTAAGGATTTGCGGCGTGACAAGCGCATCGACTTTGTCGGTGGTCTTCGCGGACTTGGAGAACTGAAGCGCCGTGTCGATAGCGGAGAAATGAAGATGGCGCTGGCCCTCTATCCCGTCACCATGAAGCAGATCATGGACATCGCCGACAGCGGAAACATCATGCCGCCGAAGGCAACGTGGTTCGAACCAAAACTGCGCAGCGGTCTCGTCATTCATAAACTGGACTAAAACGCTCAAGGATTTTCAAGGATGTAAAGGATTCTTTGTTTTTTGAATTTGTGCAGTTCATCCGTGCTTTCTGTGCAAATCCGCTGACAAGAAAATCCTTTTTATCCTTGAAAATCCTTGAAAATATTCTTCGATGGACAGTTATCTGACGATTAAAGAACAAGCCGAAGGCCAATATTCAGAGAAGCGAAGCAAGTTTCTTGCCTTCGCTTTTCCTGTTTCGACGGTGGAGGAGGTGAAGGCATTGCTGGCCGAGTATCAGAAAAAATACTACGATGCACGCCACGTTTGCTACGCCTACATGCTGGGGCCCGAGCGCACTGAATTTCGCGCCAATGACAACGGTGAGCCATCGGGCACTGCGGGCAAACCGATTCTCGGGCAAATCAACTCAAACAACCTGACGAATATCCTCATCCTTGTCGTCCGCTATTTCGGCGGCATCAAACTGGGCACGAGCGGCCTCATCGTTGCCTACCGTGCGGCGGCGGCCGAGGCCATTGCGGCTGCGACGGTGATTGAGAAAACTGTCGATGAGACCATCGAAATTGCTTTTGAGTTCCCCATGATGAACAGCGTGATGCGCATTGTCAAGGAGGAAAGTCCAGACATCGTTGCCCAGGGCTACGACACCGACTGCACCATGACCCTGCGCATTCGCCGCGATGCCATGCCGCGTCTGCGGTCGCGTCTCGAAAAGGTGGATTCGCTACGGTTTCTGACCGATGGCGAATCCACGGATTGAGCCTCCTTATTTTCTTCTTTTCCTGTAACTCTTCCGGGCCTTGATGACAGCATCATAGGCCCGTTTTTTCTGGTAATTGCGGTCGAAGAGCAGGGGGTAGTTCTGTTCGCTGAGCCAGGAGTCGCGGTCGCTGAGGTTCCAGAAGGTGACGCAGTCGATGACGTCGCTGTGTTTGCAGAACACGCGGAACATCGCTGCGTAGCGGTCGGCGTGTACACGGTCGATGCTGTCGGTGATGGCGGCGGCGTCGCGCTTGAACTTGAGTTGACCGCCCATCTCGCGGTTGACGCGGATGTCCAGTTCGGTGACGTGGATGTGGCTGACTACGTGGCTGAAGCGTTCGATGGCGGCATCGACGTCCTGTGCCGAAGGTTCGTAGATGTTGTAGTGGCCTTGCATTCCGA
Source organism: uncultured Prevotellaceae bacterium (assembly GCA_900321835.1). GTDB lineage: Bacteria > Bacteroidota > Bacteroidia > Bacteroidales > Bacteroidaceae > UBA3839. The sequence continues at coordinate 6,778 of ONXQ01000036.1, read as the reverse complement.
TGCCGTCGATAGGCACGCCTTTTTCTTTCATCTGGCGCACCATCTCGGCAATGCGCACCGACTTCACGGGGTCGGCCTCGTTGTAGTCGTTGTAGAAGAGCAGGGCGTCGGGGTCGGCCTCGCGTGCAAATTCAAACGCCTTTTCGATAAATTCCTCGCCTGCAATCTCGTAGAGTGGCGACTGACGGTAGGGCACCGCGGCATTGGGGTCGTCGGTGATGGCTTCGTTCACCACGTCCCAGCAATAGACGATGTCCTTGTAGCGGCCGACGATGGCGTGGATGTGGCGGCGCATCCGTTCGTAGAGCACTTCCTTGTCCACCAGCGACCCGTCGGGGTTGGTGAACATCCAGCGGCCAATCTGGTTGTGCCACATGAGGCAGTGTCCGCGCAGGCGAATCCCGTTTTGGCGGCAGAAGTTGGCAATGCGGTCGGCACCCTCCCAGCGGTACACGCCCTCCTCGGGTTCGGTCGGCTGCGGCTTCATGTCGTTTTCGGCGGTAATGCTGTTGAACTCTTGGCAAATCAGCGCTTTTTGCGTCTCGTCGCTGATGTTGCGCTGATTGACGGCGACGCCAATCCAGAAGTAATCTTTGTAGGCGTCTTTCAGCCCCTTTCGGCTCGATTGTGCTGCGGCACCGGCGCAGAAGGCCAGGAACAGCAGCAGGGCAGTAGTTGTTCGTTGTTTCATAATCAAAAAATGTCAGGTTGGGGACAAAGTTACGATTAAGTGAGAGCAATACAAAATGAAAATCCAAAAAGTTTTCATTTTTATTGCCGAACGCAAGTAACTTCGGCGTAGCCAAGCCAAAGTGAAGATTAAGTGAGCGGAAAGCAAAACAAAAGACGAAGTTTCTTTGAGTTTGTGACCCCTCCGCCCCTCCGGGGCACCTCCCCTTTCCGGAGAGGAGTTCAAAGCAATCTTTATTTCAAGGAAACGTGTTATTTTCTTTATCATTACCATTGCCTTCCCGATTGGGAGTAACTTCAGTGCAGCCAGGTCGTGTACCATCAAAAGTACCACTGGGCTGGTACAACTGTACCAGTGCGCTGAAATTTTTGTACCACTGTGGTGAAACTAAATTTCGTCTGCGGACGAAATAAATTTGCACTGCGGACGAAATCTTTTTCGTCTGCGGACGAAATTTCGGCGTGTGTGCCGAAGTAGAAAGAAATACGAAATATATTCAATCAAAATTATTCATTATCAACACATTTATGGCGAATGTAATTAAACTGAAGAAAGGCTTGACGGTGAACCTTGCCGGTAAGGCTGCTCAGGACATTTCTGCCGCAAGGGCTTCGAAGGTGTACGGCCTCGTGCCCGATGCGTTCTGGGGAATGAAACCGAAGGTGGTCGTGAAGGAAGGCGACAGCGTCAAGGCTGGCGATGCCTTGTTTGTTGACAAGTTGCATCCCGAGGTGAAGTTCACGTCTCCCGTCAGCGGCACCGTGAAGGCCGTCGAGAGAGGTGAACGTCGCAAAGTGTTAAGCGTTCAGGTCGAAGCAGACGCCGAGCAGAAGTTTGTCGATTTCGGCAAGCAGGACGTCCAGAAGATGGACGGCAAGGCTGTGAAGGCTTTGCTGCTCGAGAGCGGACTGTTTGGCTACCTGCTGCAGCGCCCGTATGCCGTGACGGCCAATCCCGAGGACGAGCCGAAGGGCATCTTCGTCTCGACCATCCAGGACATGCCGCTGGCTCAGGACTTCGACTTCGTGCTCCGCGGTCAGGAACAGGACTTCCAGAGGGGCATCGACGCGCTGGCAAAACTGGCTCCTGTCTATGTGGGCGTGAAGGCTCCGATGGACGTGAAGAACGCCACGGTGACGGTGTTCCAGGGTAAATGCCCGACAGGCAACGTCGGCGTGCAGATCAACCACGTGGCTCCTGTGAACAAGGGCGAAGTGGTGTGGACGATGGGTGCCGAAGAAGTCATCTTCGTAGGCCGTCTGCTGCGTACAGGCCGTCTTGACCTGACCCGCACGCTGGCCGTGGCCGGTAGCGAGATTGTGGCTCCGAAGTACGTGAAGGCACTCGTCGGTGCACGCATCGGCGATATCGTGGCCGACAACGTGAAGAAGGACGTGAAGGTGCGCCTCATCGACGGCAATCCGCTCACGGGTCTGAAGGTGTGCGAGGAATGCTTCCTCGGTGCACACTCGACCGAGGTGACAGCCATTCCCGAAGGCGACACGGCCGACGAGGCTTTTGGCTGGATTATGCCGCGCCTGAAGGAGTTCAGCGTCAGCCACACCTATCTGTCATGGCTCTTCGGCTCGAAGAAGGAGTACAAGATGGATGCCCGCATCAAGGGTGGTGAGCGCCACATGATCATGTCGGGCGAGTACGATTCAGTCTTCCCGATGGACATCTATCCCGAACAACTCGTCAAGGCTATCATCGCCGGCGACATCGACCGCATGGAGGCTTTGGGCATCTACGAGGTAGCGCCCGAAGACTTTGCCGTGGCCGAGTTTGTCGATAGTTCGAAGGTTGAACTCCAGCGCATCGTCCGCGAAGGTCTGGACATGCTGCGCAAGGAAAATGCTTAATTAAAAGAATGTTAGAATTATGTTTTTAAGAAATTTTCTTGACAAGATAAAGCCGGCTTTTCAGGAAGACGGTAAACTGCATGCTTTCCGCTCGGTCTTCGACGGCTTCGAGACGTTCATGTTCGTGCCGAACGAGACAGCGAAAGTGCGCGGTGCCCACATCCATGATGCCATCGACTCGAAGCGCATCATGTCGTTTGTGGTGATTGCGCTGATTCCCTGCCTCTTGTTCGGTATGTACAACGTGGGCTATCAGCACTATCTGGCCATCGGCGAGACTCCAGAGTTCTGGGCCAGTTTCTGGTACGGACTGCTGGCAGTGCTGCCGAAGGTCGTTGTCAGTTACGTCGTCGGACTCGGCATCGAGTTCACCGTGGCACAGTGGAAGCATGAGGAAATCCAGGAAGGTTTCCTCGTGAGCGGTATGCTCATTCCGCTCATCGTGCCCATCAACTGCCCGCTGTGGATGATTGCCGTGGCTACAGCCTTTGCTGTCATCTTTGCGAAGGAAGTGTTCGGCGGCACAGGTATGAACATCTTCAACGTGGCCCTCGTCACCCGTGCATTCCTCTTCTTCTCCTATCCCTCGACCATGTCGGGCGACAAGGTTTGGGTGAACCAGAACTACATGGACTGCATCAACGGCGTGACCTCGGTCGATGCTGTTTCGCAGGCCACTCCGCTCGGACAACTCGCTGCAGGTGACCCTGTGCAGGCCAGTTTCTGCGACACCGTGACGGGTCTGATTCCCGGCTCCATCGGTGAGACCAGCGTCATCGCCATCGCCATCGGCGCACTGATTCTGCTGTGCTCGGGCGTAGCCAGTTGGAAAACCATGCTGAGCGTGTTTGTCGGCGGTGCCCTGACAGCCTTCCTGTTCAAGGACCAGGTCGTTGACAACTTCCAGTGGTACGAGCACCTCACGGTGGGCGGTTTCTGCTTCGGTGCCGTCTTCATGGCCACCGACCCTGTGACCAGCCCCCGTACCAGCAGCGCCAAGTATGTTTATGGCTTCCTCATCGGTGTGGTTGCCATCGTTATCCGTATGCTCAACCCCGGTTATCCCGAAGGCATGATGCTGGCCATCCTGCTGATGAACGTGTTTGCTCCGCTGTTCGACTACTGCGTCGTTCAAGCCAATATTAACAAGCGTGCCAAGCGTGCCGCTGCAAAGAAATAAGGAGGACGTAGCATTATGGCAAAACTGAATACAAATGGTAATGTATATACGATTGTGTATGCTACCGTGATTGTGATTATCGTAGCGTTCCTTCTGGCCTTCGTCGCTTCGGCC
>ONXQ01000036.1:0-2917 GCA_900321835.1 uncultured Prevotellaceae bacterium | reverse complement strand
GAGGCTCCTGTCTTCGAAGCGAAATCGACGAACGTGATTGACGGTCTTGACGGCTTCAAGGTTGACTCCAAAGAGTTCAAGGAGAAACGTCCGCTCTACATCGCCAACATCGACGGCGAGACGAAGTACATCGTGCCTATGACTGGTGCAGGCCTGTGGGGCGGCATCTGGGGCTATGTGGCACTGAACGAAGACTGCGAAACCGTATTCGGCACTTATTTCTCCCACGAGAGCGAGACGGCCGGACTCGGTGCCCGCATCACAGAGGAATGGTTCCAAACCAGTTTCAACGGCAAGAAACTCTATGCCGACGGTGACACCAAGACCATCGCCCTTTCCGTTGTGAAGAAAGGCAAGGAAGGTACGCTGTCGGAAGCGAACTATGTGAACGGTGTGACGGGTGCAACCCTCACGTCGAATGGTGTTAACGAGATGATTCAGAAGAGCCTGGCCAACTATCAGGACATTCTGGACACCTATAAAAAGTAAGGAGGACAGTAGATTATGGCATTATTTTCAAAACAAAACCGTCAGGCTCTGACCAATCCGCTGAACCTTGACAACCCGATTGCCGTGCAGGTACTGGGTATCTGCTCCGCACTGGCTGTCACTTCGCAACTCAAGCCTGCCATCGTGATGGGACTGTCAGTAACCGTGATTACTGCCTTCTCCAACGTAATTATCTCTCTGATTCGCAAGACCAACTCAGCGTCTATGTCGGACTGATCATCACGAACTGTATCCTCATGGGACGTCTTGAGGCGTTTGCCATGCAGAACGGTCCGTGGCCTTCGTTCCTCGACGGCATCGGCAACGGACTTGGCTACGCCATCATCCTTGTCATCGTCGGTTTCGTTCGCGAACTCCTCGGTTTCGGCACCATCTTCGGTCTGCAGATCATTCCCGACAGTTGGCTGATGGACAACGGTGGCTTGTACCTCCACAACGGTATGATGACCATGCCCGCCATGGCCCTCATCCTCGTGGCCTGCGTCATCTGGGCACACCGTGCCTACAACAAGGACATTGAATAATAGTAACATATCTAAAAAGAAAACAGAAACATTATGGAACATTTCTTTAGTTTGTTCGTCCGCTCCATCTTCGTGGACAATATGATTTTCGCCTTCTTCTTGGGTATGTGCTCTTATCTGGCTGTATCCAAGACGGTGAAAACGTCGCTCGGCCTCGGTGTGGCAGTTACGTTCGTGCTCCTCATCACCGTGCCGGTCGATTATCTGCTCCAGACCAAGGTGCTGGCTGCAGATGCACTGCTCCCGGGCGTTGACCTCACCTTCCTCAGTTTCATCCTCTTCATTGCCGTCATTGCCGGTATGGTGCAACTTGTGGAAATGATTGTCGAACGCTTCTCACCCTCACTCTATGCCGCACTCGGTATCTTCCTTCCGCTGATTGCCGTCAACTGTGCCATCATGGGTGCCTCGCTGTTCATGCAGCAGCGCATCAACCTTGAGCCCGAATCGACGCAGTTCATCGGCGGAGTCGCTGACTCGATTGCCTATGCCCTCGGCAGTGGTATCGGTTGGACGCTCGCCATCGTCTGCCTCGCAGCCATTCGCGAGAAGATGGCCTACAGCGACGTGCCCCGTCCGCTGCGTGGTCTCGGCATCACGTTCATCACCGTCGGCCTGATGGCTATGGCATTTATGTGTTTCTCTGGTCTTAAAATGTAAAAGAAAGGATTATCAAGTATGGATATGAACTTTATATTAGCGAGCATCGGAGTCTTCCTCGTCGTCATCCTCGTGGTGGTGGCCATCCTGCTCGTTGCGAAAAAATATCTTTCGCCCAGCGGAAACGTCACGCTGACCATCAACGGTAAGGACAAACTCTCGGTCGAGCAGGGCAACAGCCTGCTCTCCACACTGGCTGCCAACAACATCTACCTCAGCAGCGCCTGCGGTGGTAAGGGTTCGTGTGGACAGTGCAAATGCCAGGTTGTCGAAGGCGGCGGCGAGATTCTCGACTCTGAGAAGGGACATTTCACCCGCAAGCAAATCAAGGAGCACTACCGCCTCGGATGCCAGTGCAAGGTGAAGGGCGACCTCTCAATCAAGGTGCCCGAATCCGTCATGGGCGTCAAGGAATGGGAGTGCACCGTCATCTCGAACAAGAACGTCGCATCGTTCATCAAGGAATTCAAGGTGGCCCTGCCTCCGGGCGAGCACATGGACTTCGAGCCCGGTTCGTATGCCCAGATTCGTATTCCCGAATACGACATCGACTACGACCGCGACATGGACAAGAAGGACATTGGCGAACTCTACGTTCCCACATGGGAGAAGTTCGGCATCTTTGGCCTCAAGCAGAAGAACACCGAAGCCACCATCCGTGCCTACTCTATGGCCAACTATCCCGACGAGGGCGACATCATCACCCTCACCGTCCGCATCGCCACACCGCCGTTCAAGCCCAAAGACCAGGGTCCGGGCTTCATGGACGTTCCTTGCGGTATTGCCTCGACCTACATCTTCTCGCTCAAGCCGGGCGACAAGTGTGTCATGTCAGGCCCTTACGGCGACTTCCACCCCGTTTACGACTCGAAGCGCGAGATGATCTGGGTCGGCGGTGGTGCCGGTATGGCTCCTCTGCGTGCACAGATCATGCACATGCTCAAGACGCGCCAGTGCCGCGACCGCGAAATGCACTACTTCTACGGTGCCCGCGGCATCGACGAAGTGTTCTTCATGGAAGACTTCCTCGCACTGGAAAAGGAATTCCCCAACTTCCACTTCCACCTTGCTCTCGACCGTCCCGACCCGAAGGCCGACAAGTTGGGCGTCAAGTACACAGCGGGATTCATCGCACCCGTCATGGGCGACACCTACCTCAAGCAGCACGAGGCTCCCGAAGACGTTGAGTATTACCTCTGCGGACCTCCAATGATGGCCAAGAC
>ONXQ01000070.1:6142-16479 GCA_900321835.1 uncultured Prevotellaceae bacterium | reverse complement strand
GTCTGTGCCGCGTTTTCGGCTATTCTGTGGCCAGCACGAAACTGACGTTCTTGTTCGACAGGTTGGTCACCTTGACCAGCACGGTGCCCTGCTCGTCCATTTCCCAGGCGCAGTCGGTGTAGGGCGAGTCCGTCGTGGCCTTGTCCTCGAGCGTGAACGGCTGGTTGACACCGCTCTCGGAGGTGATTTCCACCGAAACGAGTCCGTTGGGCGAGGGCACACAGACGAGGCGCGTTTTGCCTTCGCAGTGGATGCGCCATGTGCCCGACGCACCGCCGGCCAGGGCCTGGTGGGCATACATGCAGTTGGCAATTTCGGTGTCGCGCATGAGGGCCGGGCCTTCGAGTTCGGCATCGCGGTAGTCGGTGTCGTGCATGAGCAGTTCGTCCACGTAGTCGGGGGTGTAGTAAGTATCGACCTTGACGCCCTTCGTTGTCTCAACCGCCTCGATGTCGTTGGTGAAGTCGTAGAGGCGGATGGCCACATCGTTGAAGCGGAAGTCGCTCTCGGTGCTCTCTTCGATGCACTCGCGCAACTGCTCGGTCGATTTCTTGGTCATGGCCTCGCGCTGATAGAGGCAGAACTCGAGGTAGGCCTGCAGCGGTGTGCCCTCGTAGGGGCTCTGCTCGTCCTGCGCCAGCGCTGTGAGCGAGCCGGCGAGCAGGAGCAGGGTGAGGATGGTTTTCATCTTGATGAGATTCTTGTTCATAGTCATGTGTCGGGGCTTCTGTTTCGTTACCTATTTCTTTTTCTTGCCCGATGCCGGCGTGGCTGCAGCAGCCTTGTTGACACCGAGGTCCTCGAGTCCCTGGTTGGCGATGTACTGTGCCGGTGCGTCGAGGAAGGTGGTCACCCACTGGCCCTTGTTCTTGTCCCAATACTGGCTGACGCTGCGTGTCACCTTGCGCAGCGAGAAGGTGTCGCCCGTCTTGCGCTTGTATTCGCGGTAGTCTTCGCGCCACTTCTTTCCCTTCAAATATTTCGGCGCGATGGTACACGTCTCCTTCAGCGTCATCGTGACCTTGTACTGGCCCGTGCCCCAGGCGTCGTGGAAGTTGCCCTCGTCGTCGCGAACGCCGACGTAACTGCGGGGCACGATGAAGCATTCGCCTGTCACGCTGCAGTTCTTCACCTTGTTATAAGGACTGCCGCGGAAGTAGCGGAACACGCCATCGGCGTCGAGTGCCTGCTTCTCAATCGGAACGACGATGTTGAAACGGCCGAGCGGCTGGTCGTTCACTACCTGAATGGCTTGGTTAATCCACGACGACGTGACCGCCATGTCGATGCGCAGGCGCAGGTTCTCGCGCTGGTCGAAGTCGAAATGCTGGCGCTTGCTCCATTTCAGCGCACTGTCGTTCGGCAGGTCGCACAGCACGGGGTTGAACACAAGCGTGTCGAGACGCAACTGGAACTTTGAGTGGCGGAAGATGCGGCTCATGGCCACGACCGACGTGTCGAGGTGGCACGAGAGGTAGAGCACAGTGTCGCGGCCGCGCATCTGCAGACAGCCGATGCCGTCGAACGACATCGCGCTGGGGTCCATCGCACTCGTCGTGGACATCGCACTGTAGAAGTCCTCCAGGTTCTGCAGCATCATCAGTGTCGTCTCGAAGGTGTTCGCCTTCTTCATCACATTCTGCCACTTGTTCTTGCGGCTCTTCGTCAGTTCGCCGATGGCGGCGACGCCCGTCGTGATGAGACTGGTGACCTGGCCGGTGATGAGGCCTGCCCCCGTGGCTTTGGTGACGGTGAAAAGGTCGCCCAGAAAACCGCGTTCGGTGTTGTTGCGCGTCAGGCCGTCCAACTGTTGCGACCACTGCTCGGTGAACTTCTCACCGTTGTCGTCGTTCTGATAGACCACCACCTGGTAGGAAGTCACGTCCTGGTCGTTGGGGTCTGTGTCGGCTTTTGCCATTTGCCAGCCTGCGCAGAGCAGCAGGAGGCACATTGCTGTCAGTTTCTTCATAATGGTTGTATTGTTTGATTGTGATTGTATTTCATCGGATGCCGTCAAAGACGATGAAGGCATTGTAGTAGTAGGGCTCGTCGAAGGTGCGGGTGGCCTCGACCGTGCGCACCTTGTTGGTCAGCGTGCCGGGGTCGAACCAGCGGATGGTGCGCGTCTCGGGAATCTGCGCACTGCGCAGTTGCTGGCGGGCATGGCGCAGCGCCTGTTCGGGCGTGACGCCCGGGCCCGACTTCAGGTGTTCGTAGAAGTATTGCATGAACAGTTGCGTGGCACGGTCGTCAACGGGCCAGAGCGAAACAACCACTGCACCGGCGCCGGCGCGCTTCAGTCCCTGGGGCAGGCCCACGAGGCCGTCGGCGGCCACGTTGCCCAGACCTGTCTGGCAGGCCGAGAGCACCGTGAGTTGGTTGTGGCTGAGGTCGAGGTCGCACACCTCACGGGCCGTGAGGATGCCGTCCTCCAGCAGGTTGTTCGACGCGGTCTGGGCCGATGTCTTGTTCACTCCGGCAAGCACGATGCCGCAGCGCGACAGCGACAGGTCCTGAGGGGTGCTCTGCGACGTGAACAACGTGCTGCTCATATCGACCGAGGGCATGGTGGACGTCACGCCGTAGGCGACGCCGTGGGTCGAAACATGGATTTGGGTGTGCTCCTGCATGGCCCGTTTCATGGCGGCTTCGGTGGCGGCTGCTCCTTCGTAGTGAGACGTGCGGCCGACTATCTTGCAAATGGAATCGGCTTCGGCGCGTGAGCCGGGCAGGTAGCCAAACTTGTTGCCGGCGGTGGGGAGCATCTTGTCGGCGGCAAAGGTGAACGAGCCGCTGCGGTCGGGCACAAGGATGCTGGGTTCCGACTCCGAATCGTCGTTGTAGTCGATGCCTCCGACCACGAGCGGCGCTGTGTTCTTTGTACTTTGCACTTGTTTCTTCGTGCTTTTCCCGATGAGTTGCCGCGTTGACGAAAGTCGGCTGAACTGGGCACGGGGCCACGCCTCGGTCATGTATTCGATGCCGAGCGTGTTGAGCAGGCCTTCGGCCGAGAACCAGACGTGGCAGTCCTGGGGCAGCGTCCGCATGATGGGCTGCCAGACGAGCGCTGCGAGGCGTGGGTCGCTGAAAAGGGCGTTTTTGTCGCGGCTCTTCGGCGACTGGATGCTCTGGCCGAGGGTCTTTCCCGAGGGCAGTGTGTGTTGTTCGAGGTCGTTCTGTGAGAAAAGAGGCACGAAACGGGTGTGGCCCTGATGGAGCACCAGAGCGGCATAGACGAGGTGGCGGGCCACGGTGTCGCCCACGACAGGCTGGTAGCGCACAAACTCAACGGCTGCGCCGCCACGCTGCTTCAGCGCCTTCTTCACGTCGGCGCAGCAGGCGGTGAGTTCGTGTTCGTAACTGCAGTCGCGGTTGATGCGGCGGATGAGTTGTACCTCTGCAGCGTCGGCCTCACGTTCCAGCCTTGTGCGCTCGTCGGCAGTGGCTCCGTTGGCCTGCTGGCGCAGGGTTTCGAGGCGTTCGTAGAGGGCCTGGTCGTCGGCCGAGAGGTTCTTCAGCCGCAGGAAAACAGCGTTCGACTGCAGCATGACCGACTTTGAAAAGACGGCGACGTCGTAGAGAAAATCGGGGTCAAGTCCTTCGGTGGCGTAGCAGAGGTTGAGCAGTTGGCGTTCCTGCGCCCAGAAGTTGAGGCGCTGTTGTGTGCTCATGCAGAGAAAATGGTGCAGGATGTACTGCCGGCGCAGGTTGAAGTATTCTTTCAGCAGGGGCAATGCCTCGGCCGGGTGCTGCTGACGCAGCAGGATTTCGGCCTTCTTGCGCAGGCACAGCGCATAGTCGGGATGGGTGGTGCCGTAGGTTGTGCGCAGCCAGGCGAGGCACTCGTCGATGAGGGGCACCGAACCTTCGGCGACAGCCAGGTTCGACTGCGAACGCCAGTGGTCGGCACGGTCGGCCGGCAGGGCGCTGACGGCTTGGCGCAGGGCCCCTCGTGCCTCGTCGCGGCGGCCCAGACGCCAGAGCATGAAACCGCGGTTGTTGAGGGCGGTGACATAAGCGTCGGAGAGGGCCGGGCTGTCAGGATTTCCGCTCGTCCCGTTGTCTCCGGATTTGCCGGCTTCAGCGGAGGCGATGATCTGGTCGAGCAGGGCGATGCCCTCGGCGGTCTGTCCCAGTCCGTCGTAGGCAAAGGCGAGGTTGGAGAGGCGCACAGCCTCCTCCTTCGGTGTGTCGCAGCGGAGGTCGTGCAGCAAACCGACGACGGGGCCGTACTGCCCTGTCAGCAGCATGAGGCTGGTGCGGTTGAGCGTGAGCACCGGGTTTGACTTTCCGTTCTTGTTGTAAAGAGGCTCAAGCCGGTTGTAGCAGTCGAGAGCGCGGTCGTATTCACCAAGTTCGGTAAGGCACGCTGCCATTCCGTTCAGCACGTTGGCGTGCTGGCTGGGGCGTTGCTTCTCCATTTCGGCGACAGCCTTTTCGTAGAGCGGCAAAGCCCGTTGGAAGTGGCCGGCCTGGCGTGCCTCGTTGGCAGCCGAAAGGAGGTCGCGGAACGACTGCTGCGCCTGGGCCGAGAGGCTCAGACACAGGGTGGTCAGCAGGAGGGTTCGTCTTAACATATCTGGTTGTACTGTCATTTTCTGTCTGTTTCGCAGTGTCTCTGAACTTTTAAGCACTTGGAAAACAACTTTTAAGCACTTGGAAATATTATTTCAAGCACTTAAAACTTTTCAAACGCTGCGGTGTGGTCAGCGGTGTGCTTCTTTCTGGTAAGGAGAGCGCTGAGGTGGATTATCTGTCACGGTGTGGCACGTCAGTCGAGGGCGTCGAGCAGGATGAAGGCTCCCCAGAGGCGCTCGGCGTTGGGACGTTTGGCGTATCGCTGGCGCAGGTCGTTCTGGGCGGCGAGGAAGGCCTGGCGCTTGGTCTGGCCCTGCATGAGGTTGTGGTAGAAGGACACCATCAGTTGGGCCGTTGCACGGTCGTCCACCGACCAGAGCGACATCAGTATGGTCTGCACGCCGGCCTTCTTGAATCCGCGCTGCAGCCCCATGACGCCTTCGCTGGTCACGTCGCCCAGTCCGGTCTGACAGGCGCTGAGGACGACGAGGTCCATGCCGCGCAGGTCGATGCGGCTGATTTCGCTGGCGGTGAGCACGCCGTCGCCCTTCTGGAGCGCTGCATTCAACACGTCGGGACGGTCGGCATCGAGGGTGCGCGAAAGGCGGTTGAGCAGGGTGTTGGCTCCCGACATGGCGAGCAGGGAGTGGGTGAGTGAAACGTCCTCGACGAGGGCGATGCCGGAGTCGTTGGCCGACTGCATGAACCGGAGGTTGAGTTGCTGGCGTGCCTTTTCGGCTTGGTCGTAGGGCACGAACTGACCGTGGGTGGCGACGTGGAGCAGTTGGTAGCCCTGTCCGCTGAGTTGCTTGAAGGTCTGCTCGGTGCCTTCCTCGTTGGTGAGCAGGGTGCAGTCGATGTCGCGGCTGCTGAGTTCGTCGCTGATGGCATCGACTTCGACTTGCGTGTTCTTCAGATAGGAGAACAGGTGCTTGTTGAGTTTCTTGACCAGACCTCGGTCGATGCTTTCTTCCGTCTGCATCTGCACCGGAGGTTCCTTTGTGGCGGGTTCGTCGTCGAGGAGGATGTCGTAGGCGAGTCCGCCGTAGAGGATGGCGCGGCGGATGGCCTCGGCGGCAGGAGTGTCGGGGGTGTCAGAATGGTGGCAGAGTTCGCGTGTCGAACTGAGGCGGTAGAAGTCGTAGTGGTCGCTGGCGATGCTGACCGAGTCCCACGGCAGTTGTTCGATGCCGATTTGGTAGAGACGGCCGGCAGGCGAGAAGTAGATGCGGCGCACGCCTTGCATCTCGTCGGCCAGCGGACGCCACACCGTGTGGCACAGGGCGACGTTGCGCTCCTGCGGATTGAGGTTGTAGCCAGCCGCATTGAGAGCCAGCAGGTCGGCCTCGGTGCAGATGGCGGTGAGCCGAGGCTGTTCGTAGCCAGGTTTGAGCGTGAGGGCCGCATAGGTGAGGGTGGTGTCGTCGGGGAAAGAAAGGAATTCGACGGCCATTTCGCCCTCGTGCAGTTGGTCGCGCACCTGTTGCCACGTCACGTTCAGACTTTGGCAATAGTCGCCGTAGGCCTTCGACGCCAGGGCCAGGCGTGCTTCGCGCCGGCTGATGTCGAGTTGCAGAGAGTCGGCGTCGGCGGTGCGTTCAGCGCGTGGCAGTGCGCGCAACTTTTCGAGGTCGGCCTTCAGGTTCTGGATTTCGTAGTATTGGTCAACGAGGGTCGAGTCGCCGCTCTCGAAGATGAGGCGCGTCATCTCGAGTTCGGTGTTCAGGAGCAGACTCTTGGCAAACAGGGCCGACTGGTCGTAGAGTTGGCCTGTGTGCTGGGTCGAGCCGCTGTGCAGCATGTAGCGCGGCAGGAGGTTGGTGAGGTAGGTGCTGTACTTGGCCCAGTAGTGGCTGCGCTGCTGTGCCGACAGGCCGGTGAAGTTCTCGCGCATGATGGCGGTCACCTTGTCGGCGGCGGGCAGCAGGGTGTTCATGGCGTCGGTCCAGCGCTGCTGGTCGGCGTAGTAGGTAGCGAGGTTGTGGCGTGAGGTCAGTGTGGCCGTGGCGCCGGCGCCGAAGATTTTCTCATAGATTGCGATGGCGCGCGAGGCGTTCTGCACCGCCTTCTTGGTGTCGCCCTTCTGGTTGTACCAGACGGACAGGTCGGAGAGCAGGCGGGCGTACTCTGCGCTTTGTTTTCGTCCCTTCTTCTCGTAGAGGCGGAGTGTCTGACGGCTGATGTCGATGGCGTGGTCGTAGTCTTTCTGCGTGCCGTAGTAGAGGGCGAGGTTGCTCGTCAGCAGGGGCAGTTCGCTGTCCACGTCGTCGCGCCGTGCCACGTCGAGGGCCTGGCGGGTCAGTCGGATGGCTTCGTCGAGATGTCCCTGTGTGCCCTTGAGCATGGCCAGATTGCCGAGGGGACGGATGTAGCGGAGCCCGACGGTGTCGCCTGCCTCCTGATGTTTGGAGAGCACATACTCCTGGATGCGGATGGCCTCGTTGAGTTCGTTGATGCGTGCATAGGTGGCGGCGAGGTCGCCCACCGACTTGAGGTAGTGTGGGTCGTGTTCGCCGAGCAGTTGCCGACGCAGCAGGACGGCTTTCTGCCCCGTCTCGATGGCCTGTGTGTTCTGCCCGGCGGCAGCGTAGTGGGAGGCCATGTTGCTGAGGGCGGTGGCGTAGAGCGTGTCGGGGGTGGAGGTGTAGAGGCTGATGACATCGAGGCAGCGCTGGTCGTAGTGGACGGCCTGCTTGAAGTCGCCGAGCCGTGCGTAGTAGTCGGCCAGGTTGTTCTGCAGGATGGCGATGTAGGCATGACCCTCTCCGAGTTCCTCAATCCAGGTCTGCTCAGCCTGTTTGCACATGCTGATGGCGCGGGTGTAGTCGCCTGCGTCGGCATAGGCCCAGGCCAGGTTACTCTGCGCGGCGCCGAGGTCGCGCAGGTGCTGGGGAAAGGCGTCTTCGTAGTAGGCGAGCGCCCGTTCGCCCCATTCGATGGACTTCTGGAACTGGCGGTCGTCGCCGTAGTAGCGTGCCAGTGCCAGCATGAGTTCGGCGTAGGAGTCGTCATCCTCGCCGAAGGCTTCGCGTTCGATGTCCATGGCCTTCAGACAGTGGCGGATGGCATCCTGCGTATGTCCGGCCTGGCTGCTGATTTCGGCCAGATTTTTGTAGCCCACACCCACCTGCGGATGGTCTTTTCCAAAATTCGTTTCGAACAACTGCACGGCCTGCTGCGCCAGTGCGACGGCGCTGTCGGGCTGCTGTCGTTCCAGACACCGCCAGGCTTCGGCCGTCACGTCGAAGGCATTCTGCGCACAGAGCCAGAGTGTCGGTGCGCAGAGCAGGAGGCAGAGGGTGAGGCGTCGGAACATGGTGGGAAGGTAAGGGCGGTCAGAACGAGTGGTTGACAAGGTAGGCGAACGCGCTGCGCAGGGTGCTGCACATGCGGCTGACGCTGGCTTCGTCGGGCTGGGCGTAGTCGTTCATCGTTTTCCAGACGACCTGGCCGTCGGCGAAGTAGTAGCGCTCTTCGGCCACGGCGCCCTCAGCCTCGTAGGTGTCGTACTTGAGGAAGACGAACAAGGGCTGTGCGGTCGCGTGGTCGTAGAGGTACTCCTCGTAGAACTGGCGCGCGGCGATGTTGTACTTGCGCGTGATGAGATAGGGTGTGTAGCAAGGCTCGCCGGACTCTTCGCTCTCTTCGAGCAGGTAGTACATGGAGAGCGTCTCGGTGGTGGGTCCGCAGCCCGGGATGACATAGTGGAGCGTGGAGGTCATGTAGTTCTTGCCCTCCAGGCCCTCGCCCGTACGCTGATGCTGCGCCATCGACATCGCCTCGGCATACCGTGCGCGGATGTCCTTCAGCACGGCCTCGGGGGCTCCCTTCTGGGCGCAGAGCGTACCGCACGAAAGGAGCAGGCACAGGCTGACGATCAGGTGTCTCATGATGTCGTCGGTTTATTGGTAATACATGTAATAGGCTTCGAGCGTCGCACGCACGAACTTGCCGTCCTTGACGGTCATCCAGCCCGGTGTCGTGCTTTCGGGCGCGGAGCGTGTGAAGAAGAGGATGGGGAACTCGTCGCCCTGCACCACTGCGACAAGGCCGGAGAGGAAGTATTCCCCGCCGTCGTCAACGTTCCACACGCTGCCCTCCTCACCATCTCTGCAGTCGCCCCAGTGCTCCTCGGTCCAGAGGTCCTTGCCGTCGCTCAGCACTTCGAGCGCCAGGACTTTCGTGCCCTGCGGCTTGAATTGTATCACGCCGTAGAGGTACTTGTCCTGGATGCGGAAGCCGATTTCGGAGCGTTTGCACTGCTGTCCGTATTTCTTTTCGAGACGGCTGACCATGTCGGCAGGCAGAGGCGTGGGACGGCCCTCGTCGTCATAATCGCCGATGTATTCGAAACTGAGCAGGGGATGCTCCTTGAGGAATGTCTCGCTCGTGAGCAGCATACTGGCACCGTAACCTTCTTCGCCCAGCGCGTGCTTGCGTGCAGCCGGGCTCGAGAAGTCGTAGAAGGCGCCGGACATTCGCAGCGTGGCACCGATCATGCCTGTGGTCACGCCCTTCGTCCAGTCGTCCTCGTTCTCCTCGGGCATGAGTTCCGAACGGAAACTGACACGGAAGCGCTCGCTCTCCAATAGATGATTTGCTGGTCTTTCTCGTCGGCAAAGAGATAGACGGGCGGAACGCCGTCGCTGCCGCAGACGAGCATGTAATCGACCTCCTCGGGCTCGTCGTCGGTGACGCGTGCCGGGTCTGGCGTGCCTTCGCTGTTCAGCGAGTCGGAGTCCGAAGTGGAATTGGTCGTGCCGTTGCCGCTGCAGGACAGGGCCGTGCAGAGCAGCAGGGAGAAAAGCAGTGTATTTTTCATACGCGTGTAGTTTGACTGAATGTTTGAGTGCTTGAAAAAAAACAAGTATTTCTGTGTGCTTAATCTTTGGGTTCATCCCTTTTTTTTTCTGCCGTCGGGATGTGTCCGGCGTCCGGTCGCTCTCGTCGGCCCCAAGCGAGCCGTCTCTAACGATTTTCTGCTCCTGCCGTCACGGAGGACAGCAGGAGCATAAACGTACATGAAAGTTGCTTCATGCCCAATGAGGGGGATTAAACAGAGGGAGTCTCGGTTGGCTGTGCGGGTGCAGGTGCAGCCGTGGCGGCAGCAGCCGTGGCAGCAGCGGCTTCAGCATTTTTCTTCTTGCCCTTCGTCGAGAAGTACCAGATGATGCCGCCGGCTATGACGAGGATGGCAATGCCCAAGAGCGGACGGTAGAATATCCATGCGAGGGCGATGACGATGAGCGACCATACGACACCGACGATGGTGCAGATGAGGCCCACGCCGAAGCCGACGATGTTGGCGATGAAGGGAACGACCTTTGCCAGTGTCTCCAGGATGCCGAAGATGCCCTTCAGACCGCCGACCACGCAGAGCACGCCGACCAGACGCAGAATCCATGTGAGCATGGTGTTGTTGTCATGCTCCTGCTGGTACATTTCTGCGGCTGTGAACTCACCCATGCGGATGGTCGAGAACATGCCGTGATCGGTCTTGTACTGTGCGAAGGTGTCGCCCTTGACGGCTGCAAGGATACTGATTTTCTTCGGCATAATCTTCGTGAAGGTGATGCGCACGTCGCCAATCTGCGGGCTGTTGGGTGTCTTACCGAAGTAGAGCACATTGTCCTGCTGGTGTACGAACTCATACTTGCTGCCCAGCGAGTCGGTGGTGGTTGTAACCTGTGCGACGGGCTTGTTCAGCACGCGTGCCACTTCGTCGTTCCATCCCCTCAGCGTCTCGTCGTCGAGGTCCA
>ONXQ01000070.1:0-6102 GCA_900321835.1 uncultured Prevotellaceae bacterium | reverse complement strand
GCATAATGCACTTCGTCGTCGAACTGAGCCAGCGTGAAGTTAGAACTTTGATACTGAGGATCAGCGAAATTGCTTGAGTTGATGGGTTTGCTCACCCAAGCCTTCTCGTAGGTGTAGGTCGTCACAGTCTCCTGTCCGCCACCCAACTTGTCCTTCTTCTCTTCTTTCTCATGCTCTTCCCACTGGTAGTACTCGACCTTGCGCTCCAGTTGGACAGCCACGCCGCCAACGGGGAACTTGGTGTCTGCAAGCGAGTCGCTTGTGGCCGTCATACCGGTGGCCCATACGAGTTTGCCGTCGAAAGCCGCGTCCACCTTGCTGATGTCCGACATCTCGACCGTCACTTCTTCTGCTTCGTTCAGCATTTTGTCCGTCTTCACGGCACGGCCTTCGTTCCACCACAGCAGAACGGTACCGCCGATGAAGAGCACAATACCTGTGAGAATGCCCTTGAATGAGTTTCCCACGCGCTGACCATAACTGGTCGTCGTTGTTGTTTGATAAGCCATAATTGTTGTAAATAAATAAGGTTAATAAAAGGTGTGAATGCACTCTATACCTTGCAAAGGTACAAGAAAAAGTTAAAACAAACAAAATTTTAACAATTAAATAAAAAAAAGTGTGTAACTTTGGCGGCGCAAAGGCTGTTTTATGGCATTGCATCCCTTCCTAAGATTTCATCATTTCGTTTTTCACTTTTCACCATTCACTTTTAACTTCAATCATTATGTGGGGACTTCTCGGTTCGATACTGATTGGCATTTTTGCCGGGTTCATTGCCGGCAAAATCATGAAAGGCGGCGGTTTCGGCTGTCTTTGGAACCTGATTCTGGGTGTCGTCGGAGGTTTTGTCGGCGGCTTCATCCTTGACATTTTCGACATTGTTCCGCCCGAACACTGGTGGGTCGAACTGCTGACGGCTGTCGGAGGCGCCGTGCTGGTGCTCTGGGTGGCTTCGAAGTTCAAGGGTTAGCCACACGCTTCAGTTGGCTCAGGCGGGCCAACGTCTCGACATAGCCGATGCGAATCATCTGGCGCACCTGACGGCGCCCGAAACTGGCGATGTCGAATTCCTTGAGATTGGGACGCAGGCAGATGTCGGCGTCGCCATTGCCCTGCCCCAGATTCTTGCGCGAGAGATCGACGGCTATGACAACGTCGGCACCCATCTCGCGAACGACATCGACGGGGAGGTTGTCGGCCACGCCTCCGTCGATGAGCAACTGCGTGTCGGTCTTCATCGGCTTGAACACGCCGGGCAGGCTCATGCTGGCCCGCATCGCGTCGGGCAGGCTGCCCTGGCGGTGAACGACTTCCGAAAGGGTGAGCACGTCGAAACTGACGCATCGGAAAGGAACGGGCAGGCGGTCGAAGTCGATGGAGCCGCGATGGCCTGTCAACTGGTCGAGCCGTGCGCTGATGCTGTCGCCGCGCAGCGCTCCGAGACGGGTGAGGTCGAAGGTGATGGCTTTGTCCTTGCCTTTGAGCCGCATGATGGGGATGCCCATGATGTAGAGCATTCCGTCGGCGTCGATGTTATACAACTGCTCACTGTAGCGGCTGTCGCGGTCGGTGAGCAGGTCGAGCCACTCCTGCGAGCAGAACAGCGAATCGAGTTGCTGTGCCGTCCATCCCGAAGCATACAGCCCGCCGACCACGGCTCCGATGCTCGTGCCGGCGATGCAGTCGATGGGGATGTCGGCCGACTCCAGCACCTTGAGCACACCGACGTGGGCAGCGCCGAGTGCGCCGCCACCGCCGAGCACGAGTCCCACGCGCGGCCGTTCGGTCGGCTGTGCCGATGCCGCCAACAGGCTGGCAAACAGCAGGATGAGGAGTGTCCAGTGTTTCATGCTGCAAAGTTACGAAAAATGCACCGCAGTGCAAATAAATTTCGTCTGCGGTGCAAATTTTTTTCGTCTGCGGACGAAATTTATTTCATCTGCGGACGAAATTTTTTCCGACTGTGGTCCCTGCTGCGTACCACTGCGCTGAAATTTTTGTTTCACTGCGCTGGTACGACCGTACCACCGCGGTGGTACTTTTTTGGTACAGGCGACTATACGTAGGTGGCGTGGAGTTGGCGGGCCAGCGCGGCAGGGTCGAAGGTGGTGCGGGCATAAGTGCGCCCGGCGTCGATGGTGCGCTGGCGGAAGGCTGTGTCACCGAGCAGCCGCTCCATGCAGTGGGCGATGGAGGCAGGGTCGGTGGGGTCGGCCTGCAGGGTTGACGGGCCGCCGGCCTCGGGCAGCGACGACACGTTGGACGTGACGACGGGGCAGCCGCTCAGCAGGGCTTCGACGACGGGCAGGCCGAAACCTTCGTAGAAAGAGGGATAGACGAAGAGGGCGGCACACTGGTAGAGGGCTTGCAACTGGCGGTTGTCGATGATGCTGCCGGCCCAGATGATGTGCCGTTCGAGATGGTGCCTGGCCACATATTCGACGACCTTCTGCTTGTACTCACGTCCGTTGCCCACGACCACGAGCGGCAGTCGCAAGTCGGAC
Organism: uncultured Prevotellaceae bacterium; assembly: GCA_900321835.1. Taxonomy (GTDB): domain Bacteria; phylum Bacteroidota; class Bacteroidia; order Bacteroidales; family Bacteroidaceae; genus UBA3839. The sequence goes on along the minus strand of ONXQ01000070.1, from coordinate 3,595 downwards.
GGCAACTGCTCCATCGCCTGCACGATGCCGAGCAGGTTCTTGCGGCTGTTGACCGAGCCGACGTAGAGCATATACTGCAGCGGAAGGTTCGTCACAGCGCTTTCGGCCACCGTGCGCGGTGCGTCCTGCGGGGTGTAGAACAGACGCTGGACGGGCTGATAGACGACGCTGACGCGCTCCTCGGGCACACCGTAGAAACGCAGCACGTCGCGACGGGTCGATTGGCTGATGGCGACGATGTGGTCGGCCTGTCGGCAGGCATAGCGCCACTTCAGGTCATAAATCTGGCGGTCGTGCCAGTGGTACATATCGGGAAACGTGCGGAAAGCGACGTCGTGAATCGTCACGACGCTGCGGATGCCGCGCTTCTTCAGCCCCACGGGCAGTTCGTTGCTCAGGCCGTGGAACACATCGGCGCCGCAGGCTTCGACCGTGGCTGCCTGGAAGAAGGTACGCCAAAGGCTGCCCAACGCCTTGCTCTCGGGCAAGATCGTCTGGCAGCCTTTGCGGTTGAGGTAGGGAGCCGTGACGGCATTTTCCTTGACCTTCGGCGTCAGCAGCAGAAATTCGTCCTCGGGAAACTGCTCCGTGAGGATGTCGAGGGTGGTGCGGCTGTAGTTGCCGAGCCCTGTGAAGTTGTTGAAAAGCCGCTTGGCGTCGAAGGCGATGCCGTCCCAGTTTTCGGCCGAGAGAATCATGCCCTGGCTGACGAGGCCGTTCTTGAATTCGCGCGGAGGCAGGTTGGCGATGAAGACGACCTGACGGCCTTTCAGTTGCTCTGGCTCGTAATACTGGGCAATGCCGCTGACGATGGTGCGGCGTTCCATGCCGTCGTCGATGAGGAAACGCAGCAGTTTCTTCATCTTGGGCACACGCTCGCACTCGAGAATCGTGCCTACGCGCAGGTCGAGACGCTGGAAATCGTCGAAGGTGATGTAGGGCTTCTGCGGCTCAGCCTTGTAGTTGGCAGCCTCGTTGGCCTTGATGGTGTCGGCGAGTTTCTGCTGTTGGAAGGCGATGACGTCGTCCTCGATTTTGCTGAACAGCAGGCTCGGCTTGGCCAGTTGCTTGCCCGAAGGCAGAAGGTCGGTGCGTCCGAGTTGGTTCCAGGCAAAGTCGTCCATGCAGAGCATCTGGCGCAGGCGCTGCGACGAGAAGGGCAGGAACGGCTCGAAGGCTATGGCGAGGTTGGCGGTGAGTTGGAGCGAGATGTAAATCACAGTCTTCACGCGCTCGGGGTCGGTCTTGATGACTTTCCACGGCTCTTCGTCGGCGATGTACTTGTTGCCGATGCGGGCGAGGTTCATGGCTTCCTTCTGCGCGTCGCGGAACTTGAACTGGTCGAGCAGACGCTCCAGTGCGGCCTTGACGTCGGCGAACTCGCTGAGCGTCTGACGGTCAGTGTCGGTGAGTTCGCCGCACGCTGGCACACGGCCTTCATAATACTTCTGCGTGAGTTGCAGCGCACGGTTGACGAAGTTGCCATAGACAGCGACGAGTTCGTTGTTGCAGCGTGCCTGGAAGTCCGCCCAAGTGAAGTCGTTGTCCTTCGTCTCCGGCGCGTTGGCTGTGAGCACGTAGCGCAGTTCGTCCTGTCGGTTGGGCAGTTCTTCGAGGTATTCATTGAGCCAGACGGCATAGTTCTTCGACGTCGAAATCTTGTTGCCTTCGAGGTTGAGGAATTCGTTGGAGGGCACGTTGTCGGGCAGGTTATAGTCGCCATGCGCCTTGAGCATGGAGGGGAAGACGATGCAGTGGAAGACGATGTTGTCTTTGCCGATGAAGTGAATCAGGCGGCTTTCGGGGTCCTGCCACCACTTCTGCCATGTGCCCCAGCGCTCGGGCTGTGCGTCGCAGAGTTCCTTTGTGTTGGAGATGTAGCCGATGGGCGCGTCGAACCAGACGTAGAGCACTTTTCCCTCGGCACCCTCCACGGGTACGGGAATGCCCCACGAGAGGTCGCGTGTCACGGCACGTGGACGAAGTCCGCCGTCGAGCCACGACTTACATTGTCCATAGACGTTGGGGCGCCACTCCTTGTGCTCCTGCAGAATCCACTGCTCCAGCCAGGGCTGGTATTGGTCGAGCGGCAGATACCAGTGCTTGGTGGTCTTCTTAACGAGCGGGTGACCGGTGTCGGCGTTGTAGGGGTTGATGAGTTCCTCGGGCGACAGTGTGGCTCCGCACTTTTCGCACTGGTCGCCATAGGCGTCCTGATTGTGGCAGCGGGGACACTCGCCGCGGATGTTGCGGTCGGTGAGGAACTGGTGTTCTTCTTCGTCGTAGTATTGTTCGCTCTCCATCTCGACGAACTTGCCCTCGTCGTAGAGTTTCTTGAAGAAGTCGGCAGCAAACTGATGGTGGGTCTTTGAGGTCGTGCGGCTATAGACATCGAACGAAATGCCGAACTGCTCGAACGACTTCTTGATGATGCCGTGGTAGCGATCGACGACGTCCTGTGGCGTGCAACCCTCCTTCTTGGCACGGATGGTCACAGGTACGCCATGTTCGTCGCTGCCGCCTACGAAGAGCACTTCCTCGCCTTTCAGACGGAGGTAGCGGGCATAGATGTCGGCCGGCACATAGACGCCGGCCAAGTGGCCGATGTGTACGGGACCGTTGGCGTAGGGGAGTGCCGACGTGATGAGTGTACGTTTGAATTTCTTTTCCATGTGGGTATGTTGTATGTTTGAAGTCACTTTGCCGGTGTCTGCTCCGTCTGCTGTGCCTTGCTCTGCTGGTGGGCGTCGTGGACACACTTGAACAGGAAGCCGGCTGCGATGATGGCGGCAACGAGGGCCAGACGCACATAGGCCAGTTTGTTGCCCACGTTCTCTACGGCCGAAACCTTGCGGTGGCAGAAGGGGCAGGTGTCCACGTTCTTGGGAAAGGTCTTTCCGCAGTGGCTGCATTCCTGGTATTGCTCCTCTTGGATGTCTTGCTTCTTTGTCTCCATAATGGTGTTTTAGTTTGGTTTTGTTTTGCAAAGGTACAAAAAATCTGTGTAAGTGCGTGCAAAAAAGATATTTATTTGTTTTCTGCCGGACGAGATGGTTTTATTTCAGCCGTGAGCAGTGCCTGTGGAAATTGCCGGCCGTAGTTTGTCTGAATTTCGTCCGCAGACGAAATAAAAATCGTCCGCAGTTGAAAAAAATTTCGTCTGCGGACGAAATTTTTTTCAACTGCGGTGCAAATTCAACGTGAGTTATATAGGGGGGTGCCTCACCAAAGCCCGGTTTCCCATTCGTTCCTGGCCTTGACGCTGGGGTCCACTTCGCCTTCTCCGCCGTAGCCGGGGCCATTGCCCGAACCTGTGTCGCCGGTCACATTCGGAGAATCGGCGCAGATGAAGTGCTGAATCAGCAGTGGGTCGCTGAGGAGGCTTGTACAAGAATGTGAAAACACTCAACTTCTGACGGTCAAGAAGTTGGGCTATGCGGATTATGGTTTAGCGGACAGTAATATTTATCAACTGACCATACACCGGCTGTCCGAAAAAATGTGTACTTTTGGGCTCACCCGTATATTCCTGTGTTTATCCGTAAATCATTGATAACCTGTAGAGAAAGAAATCCACATCTATAACACCTCTGAG
>ONXQ01000106.1 GCA_900321835.1 uncultured Prevotellaceae bacterium | reverse complement strand
AGTGACGGCAAAATCATCAATAGCGAAGGAGTTGTGGCAACGGAAGTGATTATCACCGCTGAAGCGGACGCCATCGAAGGCATCGCTGCCGACAGCAACAAGAACGCAGCCCTCTACAACCTCAGCGGCCAGCGTGTCGGTCGCGACTACCGTGGCATCGTCATCGAAGGCGGCAAGAAGACACTGGTAAAATAAACAACGAACTGGCTATCAAACATAAAGCCACGAATTAAACGGATTTGACGAATTATATATGAGAACGAGGAATACATAATTCGCGTAATTAGGGAAATTCGTAGTCAAAAAACAATCGGGGTGGTCCTTGTGTGGGCCACCCCGATGCGTTAGAATAAAGAGGATTACTCGTTCAAAGCAAAGCGGATAGGAACGGTGAAACGGGTATTGACAGGCTGTCCGTCCTTGATGCCCGGGTTCCATCCACGCGACTTTTTGACGACACGCATAGCCTCGGCATCAAGACCGGGACTGACACTATGGAGCACCTTGACGCTATGGAGCACCTTGACGTCGCGCACCTTACCCTCGGCGGTGACAACAAACTGAACCAGCACACGGCCTTCAATCCGCTTCCTCAACTCCTTTTCAGGATAGGTCAGGTTGCGGTAGAGGTACTTGGTCCAGCCGTCAATGCCACCCGGGAACGTGGGCATGGCATCAGGCTGTTCTTCAATGGCACTGCCACTGCCGGCAATCGCTTCCCAGTCTTCACCACGGCGGATTTCGTCTGCATTTTCCTGCGCCCATGCTCCGGCATACGTCGCCAGAGCGAGCATCATAGTAAAAAGAATTCGTTTCATAAGCACATGATTTAGTGTGGCAAAAATACGACAAATCTGCGAAAAGCACAAAATATAGCGCTGAGAAATACCATTTTCCTTGCATTTTTTCGGTATTTTCGAGGTTTTTGTGATAGATATACAAGATTATCGGTCAAAAAGTCGTAACTTTGCACACATGAATGTGGCGATTGTGAAATACAACGCGGGCAACATCCGCTCGGTCATCAACGCTCTGCAGCGTCTGGGCGTGGAACCTGTGCTGACGGACGACGCCGAACTGCTCAGACGGGCCGACCGTGTCATTTTTCCGGGACAGGGCGAGGCCAGCAGCGCTATGACCTATCTGCGTGAGCGCGGCCTGGACCATGTCATCAAGAACCTGACGCAGCCCGTGCTCGGCATCTGCATCGGTATGCAGTTGCTGTGCCGCCATTCTGAGGAAGGCGACACCGACTGCCTGGGCGTGTTCGATGCCGAGGTGAAAGGCTTCACCCCGACCCCCTCACAAGGAGGGGGAGAGGCCATCCGGCTGAAAGTGCCGCAGATGGGATGGAACACGCTCGAACCGCGTGAAACGTGGTTGGGTGACGGTGGCTATGCCTACTTCATCCACAGTTACTACGTGCCGCTCTGCAAGGACACGGCGGCCGTGACGGAGTACGGCATCCGTTATTCCTCGGCACTGCACAAGGACAACTTCTATGCCACGCAGTTCCACCCCGAAAAGAGTGGCAGTGTAGGCGAACAGATAATAAGGAACTTTCTATGTCTATAGAACTGATACCAGCCATCGACATCATCGGCGGACACTGCGTGCGGCTCACGCAGGGCGACTATGCACAGAAGAAGGTGTATGGCGACTCGCCCGCTGCCATGGCGCAGCAGTTTGAGCAGATGGGCTTCCGCCGTCTGCACGTCGTTGACCTCGACGGAGCCAAGTCGCGCCACATCGTCAATGTGCAGGCACTGCGTGAAATCTGCGAAACGACACAACTGACGGTCGATTTCGGCGGAGGCATCAAGACCGACGACGACATCCGCCAAGCCTTCGAAGCCGGAGCAGCGATGGTGACCGTGGGCAGCGTGGCTGTGCAGCAGCCGGAACTGTTTGCCGCATGGCTCCAGACCTATGGCAGCGACCGCATGATTCTCGGTGCCGACGTGCGCAACGGACACATCAGCATCAACGGCTGGTTGGAGGACTCGACCGAGGAACTCATCCCCTTCCTTCGCCGTTACATCGACATGGGTGTCCGGCATGTGCTCTGCACCGACATCTCGCGCGACGGTATGCTCAGCGGACCTGCCACCGAACTTTACCAAGAGGTGATGCAGGCGTTTCCGCAACTGGACCTCATCGCCAGCGGCGGCATTTCGTCGAACGACGACATCGAGGCGCTGAACCGTGCAGGCATCCCCTCGGCAGTATTTGGAAAAGCCTTCTACGAAGGGCGCATCAACATCGAACAGTTATGGCACTTGCAAAACGCATAATTCCCTGCCTCGACATCAAGAACGGAACGACGGTCAAAGGCACCAACTTCGTGAATCTGCGCGAGGCTGGCGACCCTGTGGAACTGGGAAAACTGTACAGTGAGCAAGGGGCCGACGAACTGGTTTATCTCGACATTACCGCCAGCCATGAGGGCCGCAAGACCTTCACCGAACTGGTCGAGCGCATCGCCCGCGAAATCAACATCCCCTTCACGGTGGGCGGCGGCATCAACGAACTCAGCGACGTGGAACGTATGCTCAACGCCGGTGCCGACAAGGTGAGCATCAACAGTGCGGCCCTGCGCCGTCCCGGTCTCATCGACGAAATTGCCGCCAACTTCGGTTCGCAAGTGTGCGTTGTGGCGATTGATGCAAAGAACGAAGGCGGCGCGTGGCAGTGCTACCTCAACGGCGGCCGCATCCCGACCGACCGCGACCTCTTCGATTGGGCACACGAGGCCAACGAGCGCGGTGCCGGCGAAATCCTCTTCACCAGCATGAACCACGACGGCGTGAAGCAGGGTTTTGCCAACGATGCACTCCGACGGCTTTCAGACACGCTCACGATTCCCGTCATTGCCTCGGGCGGCGCAGGAGCGAAGGAGCACTTCCTCGACGTCTTCCGCGAAGGACATGCCGACGCAGCCCTGGCCGCCAGTGTGTTCCACTTTGGCGAAATTCCCATTCCCACACTGAAACAATATCTCTCAAACAACGGAATTGAAATACGACTATGAACATTGATTTTCAGAAAATGAACGGCCTTGTGCCGGCCATCATACAGGACGCCCGCACGCTGAAGGTGCTGATGCTCGGCTTCATGAACGAAGAGGCCTACCAGAAGACCGTCGAGACGGGTCTTGTGACCTTCTACAGCCGCACACGCCAGACACTCTGGACAAAGGGCGAGACGAGCGGCAACACACTGAAGGTGAAGGAAATCCTCTGCGACTGCGACTCGGACACGCTGCTCATCAAGGCCATTCCCGCCGGTCCTGTCTGCCACACGGGCGCCGACACCTGCTGGGACGAGAAGAACGACAACCCCATCATGTTCCTCGACGAACTGCAACGCTTCATCGAGAAGCGGCATGAGGAAATGCCCGAAGGTTCGTACACCACCAGCCTGTTCCGCGACGGTTGTCACCGCATGGCACAGAAAGTGGGCGAAGAGGCACTGGAGGCTGTCATCGAGGCTGTTGCAGGCAACGACGAACGCCTCATCTACGAGGCTTCCGACATGCTCTACCACCTCATCGTGCTCCTCACGTCGAAGGGACTGAGCATCGACGACCTGGCCCGCGAACTGCAAGAACGCCACGACCCTTCGTGGCACAAACACTAATACAATGGCACTCATTGATTATCATTCCGTCAACGTCTATCAGGAAGCCCAGGAAGTCCTGAGCAACGTGAACTTTCAGGTCGAAAAAGGCGAATTCGTCTATCTGATCGGAAAGGTCGGCAGCGGCAAGAGTTCGCTGCTGAAGACCCTCTACGGCGAACTTCCGCTCAACGAGGGCGAGGCCCGCGTCATGGACTTCGACCTGCTGCACCTGCGCCAGAAGCACCTGCCACAGTTGCGCCGCCGGCTGGGCGTCATCTTTCAGGACTTCCAGTTGCTCACCGACCGCACCGTCGAGGCCAACCTGCGCTTCGTGCTCCGCGCCACAGGATGGAAGAACAACGTCGAAATCACCCAGCGCATACAGGAAGTGCTCGACCTCGTCGGCATGAGCACGAAGGGATACAAGTTTCCCAACGAACTCTCAGGCGGCGAGCAGCAGCGCATCGCCATCGCACGTGCCATCCTGAACCGTCCCGAACTGATTCTGGCCGACGAACCGACCGGCAACCTCGACGCCGAGACGAGCCGCAACATCACAGAACTCCTGCACAAGGTGTGCGAACAGGGTTCGGCCGTGGTGATGATTACGCACAACCTGCATCTGCTCGACATGTTCCCTGGGCGCGTTTTCCAGTGCAAGGACCACCACCTGACGGAGATGACCACCGAACTCGTTGCGCAGCAGGACGACAGCGACGACTACGACGTTCCTGACCCCGATGACGACGTTGACGAAGCGTAATTTTTTTTAAGCACTTGAAAAAAAGTTTTAAGCACTTGAAAATTTCTCTCCACCGCAGCACGAAACCCAATCCACAGAACTCAAAACAAAACTGCACAGATATGAAAGTAATGAAATTCGGCGGCACGTCGGTAGGCACGCCGCAGCGCATGAAAGACGTTGTCCGACTCATTTCGGACGGCGAGCAAAACATAGTGGTTCTCTCGGCCATGTCGGGCACGACGAACACGCTGGTCGAAATCGCCGACTACCTCTATAAGAAGAATCCAGAAGGGGCTAACGAGACCATCAACACCCTGGAAGCCAAGTATCGCCGCCACGTGGACGAACTCTACACGAAGGAGGAGACCAAGCAGCAGACACTGGCCTTCATCAAGGAAGAGTTTGATTATCTGCGCTCGTTCACGAAGGGCATTTTCACGATGTTCGAGGAGAAAATCATCGTCGGACAGGGCGAAATCCTCTCGACGACGATGGTGACCAACTATCTCGTCGAACAGGGCTACAACGCCTGCCTCCTTCCCGCACTCGAATTCATGCGCACCGACAAGAACGGCGAACCCGACCTCGAGTACATCCGTGAGAAACTGCGGATGCAACTGGAGCAGAATCCCGACCATCAGATTTACATCACGCAGGGCTTCATCTGCCGCAACGCCTACGGCGAAGTGGACAACCTGCAGCGCGGCGGCAGCGACTACACGGCGTCGCTCATCGGTGCGGCGGTCGGTGCGTCGGAGATTCAAATCTGGACCGACATCGACGGTATGCACAACAACGACCCCCGATTTGTCGAAGGCACACGTCCCGTGGCTCATCTGCACTTTGAAGAGGCAGCCGAACTCGCCTATTTCGGTGCCAAGATTCTGCACCCCACCTGCGTCCAGCCGGCCAAGTTCGCCGGCATTCCGGTGAAGTTGCTCAACACGATGGACCCGACAGCGCCCGGCACGGTCATCAGCAACGAGACCGAGCATCAGAAAATCAAGGCCGTGGCAGCCAAAGACAACATCACCGCCATCAACATCACCTCGTCGCGTATGTTGCTGGCCTACGGTTTCCTGCGCAAAGTGTTCGAGATTTTCGAGAACTACAAGACCTCCATCGACATGATCTGCACGTCCGAGGTCGGTGTGTCGGTCAGCATCGACAACACCGCCAACCTCACCCAGATTGTGGACGAACTGAAGAAGTTCGGTACCGTGCGCATCGACCCCAACATGTGTATCATCTGCGTCGTGGGCGACCTCGACTGGCAGAATGTCGGCTACGAGTCGGAAGTGGCCAATGCCCTGCACGACATTCCCGTGCGCATGATTTCGTACGGCGGTTCGAACCACAACATCTCCTTCCTTGTGGCCGCCAGCGACAAGAAGCGCGCCCTGCAGGCCCTGAGCGACAAATTGTTCTGAATCATGCACGTTGCGACGTTTTCGCAACCCCCATTCACCAACAACCACAATGAACATTGACAACATTCCGGGTACAACCACCCCCTTCTACCTCTACGACACCGACCTGCTGCGCTCGACGCTCGACGCCATCCACACCGAGGTTCAGCACATGCCCCATCTCCACGTCCACTATGCCGTGAAGGCCAATGCCAACCCCATCATCCTCCGGGAGGTGCTGGCCGCAGGGCTGGGCATCGACTGTGTGAGCGGAGGCGAAATCCAGACGGTGCTCGACGCCGGTTTCCCGGCCTCGCAAATCGTCTTCGCCGGTGTTGGAAAGGCCGACTGGGAAATCCGCCTCGCCCTCGATGCCGGTATCTTCTGCTTCAATGTCGAGAGTAAGGAAGAACTTGAGGTCATCAGCCAACTGGCCCAAGAAAGCGGCAAAGAGGCCCGTGTGTGCCTGCGCATCAACCCCGACGTCGGGGCACACACCCACAGCCACATCACCACGGGCCGCGCCGAGGACAAGTTCGGCATCGCCATGCAGGACATGGAGCACGTCATCGGCCTCTGCGCATTGCTGCCCAACATCGAGTTTCTCGGACTTCACCTGCACATAGGCAGCCAGATTCTCGACATGGCCGACTTCATCGCCCTGGCTCACCGTACGAACGAACTGCAAGACCGTCTCGAGCGTCAGGGCATCGCTGTCAAGGTCATCAACGTGGGCGGCGGGCTCGGCGTCGATTACGACAATCCCAACACCCATCCTGTGCCCGACTTCCACGCCTACTTCGCCGTCTGGGCCGACCATCTGGTGCTCCGCCCGGGTCAGGAGTTGCACTGCGAACTGGGCCGCAGCATCGTGGCGCAGTGTGGAAGCCTCATCACCCGCGTACTCTACGTGAAGGAAGGACACGAGCGCAAGTTTGTCATTGCCGACGCAGGCATGACCGACCTCATCCGCCCTGCCCTCTATGGGGCCCGCCACAAAATCGAGAACATCAGCGTGACGGAGAACCTGCGCCTGACCGACTGGCTTTTCCCCGTCGGCCAAACGGCTCTCTACGACGTCGTCGGCCCCATCTGCGAGTCGAGCGACACCTTTGCCACCGATGCCTACGGCGAGACGATGGCCTCGTGCTACAACTGCCGGCCGCTGCCCCACGGCTACAGCATCGACGAACTGTCTGAAAAGTAGTTACCTGCTCACATCCCAAGAATCAGAAAGTCAACGAATGGGCCATGCGCTACAAGTCGTGGCGCAACGACCCGTTCACCTACAAGAAGAACGAAACCGACCACCACGTGTGCCACAACTGTGAGAACGAATTTGTGGGCGACGACTGTCCGACGTGTGGTCTGAAGGCCGAGTCGTGGACAAGCGCCAGACACAGGGATTCGGCCTTTGGAGCACCACATGGCGCCTCGCCTTGGCTTTAGCCATTCCCTTTTACATACTCATCATTGGGACCATTTCATCCGCAGACGAAATAAAAATGGTCCGCAGACGAAATTTATTTCGACTGTGCCACAAATTCGGGGCAGGTTCAGCGGTTTTTCCCATGAAGTGCAAAAATGCGGCGTGTTTCCACGGGTTTGTTTCGTTGTTCGGAGAAAAAGCCGTAACTTTGCACATCAATTCGGGAAAAAGTGGAAATCATCCAGCAACTGAAAAAACAAAGGGAACGATACAGGCAGTGGAAACTCAACCCCTTCGACCACTCGTTCAAGGACGATGAGGAGCACCGCTGCTTCAACTGCAGCCACACGTTCAAGGGCAACTTCTGCCCCTACTGCGGTCAGAAAGCCACACACGGCCCCATCGGATGGAAAAGCACGTGGCAGGAGTTTCTGAACGTCTGGGGCATGGGCGGACGCTCGCTGCTCTACTCGCTCTGGCAACTGCTGTGGCGACCCGGCTACTTCATCAGCGACTACATCAGCGGACGGCGCCAAGTGTCGTTTCCGCCCGTCAAGATGTTGTTCATCTGCGCCCTCTTCTTTGTGCTGCTGAAGAACTACGTTCTGCCCCACGAACCCGTGGAGAGCCTGTTTGAAGAGAACCAGGAAGTGGGTCCGTTCGCCCTGTTCGACTCCTTCGCCGACTGGAACAACGAACATCGCGACTGGGGTATGCTCATCACCGGAATGTTCCTGCTGATACCCACGTGGATTCTGTTCCGGCTGTCGCCGCGCCACACTCGCCACACCCTGCCACAAGGCTTCTTCATCCAGGTCTTCGTGTCGATACTGCTGCTCATTCTCACGCTGCTGAGCGACCTCATTCCGCCTGCCAGCCCTCTCGTCCCCGTCTGGATTATCGTGACCTACAAGCAACTGTTTGGCTATGGCTGGTGGGGAACGATATGGCGAGCAGGAATGGTCTATCTGGGCGGACTCGTGCTCTCCATCCTCTTTGTCATCATCTACGACGTCATCGACCATGAACTGACGGGCAATCCCTTCGACGTGGCCAACTCCGCCGGTCTTTTTGTCATCTTCTTTTTCTCCATGCTCTTCCTCCTTGCCATCACCGACGTCATCAACCGCCGGCTTTGGAAGAAGTACACATGGTGGGGAATCACATGGCGCACCATCGTCATTGGCATCCTGCTCTTCATCGCGCTCCTCGTCAGTGCATTCTTCATCGAAGTCCTCACCGATGGCTGGGAGCAAACGGTGAACGAATGGTTCTTGACCGAAGAGAAAGAAGCCGAAAACCTGATTCAGAACACTCACTGAGCAGGACAGAATGCCGCCCGGCGTATGCCATTCTGTCACGCAAAGAAGGTCTCATAGCAGCGTGGCACTGAATTTGACACCATTCACATGAAACTATTTTTATCAACGATATGAAAAAGATTGACATAGAAAACGAAGAAGAAAAGCAGGAAGTCCCTGCCGAAGAAACGACTGAACAACCCGCAGAGAAGGCCCAGGCGGAACAGGAAGACAATTCGCCCGAAGCCCAGTTGGAAAAGGCACTGGCCGAAGTGGAGGAGTGGAAGGACAAGTACCTGCGTCAGGCGGCCGAGTTCGACAACTACCGCAAGCGCGTCGTCAAGGAGAAGGCCGACCTCATCCGCAACGGCGGCGAACGTGTCATGACTGCCATCCTGCCCATCATCGACGACTTCGAGCGTGCCCGCGACAACATGGACCGCATGGAGGACATCGCTGCCGTGAAGGAAGGCGTCGAACTCATCATCGAAAAATTCCTCACCTCGCTCAAGCGCGAAGGACTGGAGAAGATTGACGCCGTCGGCAAACCCTTCGACGTCGATTTTCACGAAGCCATCGCCACGGTGCCCGGACAGCCCGACGAGATGCGCGGCAAGGTGCTCGACTGCGTACAGACTGGCTACACGCTGAACGACAAGGTGATTCGTCATGCCAAAGTCGCTGTGGCAGAATAGTTTTCAATTCTCAACATTCAATTCTCAATAAGGAAAGTGGCAAAGCGCGACTATTACGAAGTGCTGGGCGTCGAGAAGACCGCCAGCGAAGACGAAATCAAGCGGGCATACAAGAAACTCGCCATCAAATACCATCCCGACCGCAATCCCGGCGACAAGGAAGCGGAAGAAAAGTTCAAGGAGGCCGCAGAGGCCTACGAAGTGCTGCACGATGCGCAGAAACGCCAACGCTACGACCAGTTCGGCTTCGACGGCGTGAGCGGTGCAGGCGGCTTCGGCGGCGGTGCCGGATTCTCGGACATCAACGACATCTTCTCTGCCTTCGGCGACATCTTCGAAGGCATGGGTTTCGGCGGAGGATTCGGCGGATTTGGCGGAAGCCGTGGCGGACGTCGCAAGCCGGTCTATAAAGGACGCGACCAACGTCTGCGCGTCGAACTCACGCTCCAGGAAATCGTCAACGGAACGACAAAGAAATTCAAGATCAAGAACGACGTCCAGTGCGACCACTGCCACGGCAGCGGCAGCGAAGACGGCAAGGTGGACACCTGCCCCCGCTGTCACGGTCAGGGCGTAGTCATCGAGACCCACCAGAGTTTCCTCGGCATGATGCAGAGCCAGAGCGTCTGCCCCGAATGCCGAGGCGAAGGCACAGTCATCAAGAACAAGTGCCACGAATGTCATGGTGAAGGCATCAAGCCCGGCGAAAGCATCATCGAAGTGAACTTCCCCGCAGGTCTGGCCGAAGGCATGGTGCTCAACCTCGACGGCAAAGGCGGTGCAGGTCCGCACAACGGCGTGCCCGGCGACCTGCAAATCATCATCAAGGAAAAGGAAGACGACACTTTCCTGCGCGACGGCAACGACCTCGTCTATAACCTCCTGCTCACCATTCCGCAAGCCACACTGGGCTGCTCGCTCGAGGTGCCCACCATCGACGGAAAAGCAAAAATCAACATCGCGCCCGGCACACAGCCCGGCACCGTACTGCGTCTGCGCGGCAAGGGCATTCCCGAGGTGCAGGGCTACAACCGCGGACAACGCGGCGACGAAGTCATCAACATCAGCGTCTATATGCCCGAAACGCTCTCGAAGGACGAGAAAGACGTGATGAAGCGTTTTGCCGACAGCGACAACTTCCGTCCGTCGGACAGCATCAAGAAAAAGATTTTCCAGAAGTTCCGCTCGTACTTCGAATGACGTACCAAGATGCTCTCAACTATCTCTACACCCGCACGCCGCTGTTCCAGAACCAGGGGCAGGGTGCGTACAAGGAAGGGCTGAGCAACACGCTCGCCCTCGACGCC
>ONXQ01000095.1 GCA_900321835.1 uncultured Prevotellaceae bacterium | reverse complement strand
ATCGGGGTCGATGACATACTTGCTGTCACCTGCTGAAATTGCACCCGACGGGCACTCGCCTTCGCAAGAGCCGCACATTACACAATCGTCTGAAATTACGTAAGCCATACTTCTTATTAGTTAAAAGTTAAAAATTAAAAGTTAAAATCTCTGGCAGCGAATACTCATTTGTGAGTATTTCCGGCTGCAAAGGTACAATTATAAATTAGAAATTAAAAATTAAAAATTAAAAATTTTCACTACAGCCGTGTTTTTTTCCCAAAGTACAATAAAAAGAGAGGTTTTCCGTTTTTTTACTATCAGTAATATACGCAAAAAAACATAGAACGGTGGACAGGCACTCACATAGACTCATACTTATGTGCGTGGCAGTGCTGTGGGGCATTGCCGCTTTCTTCGTGTCCGATGCACAGGCCCAGAAGCGCAAGGTGCAGCACCGCCCCTACATCGACCAGCGAAAACTTCATTACGGATTCCTGGCCGGCCTTCACATGCAGGACCTGGAGTTCGAGAACAACGGATTCAAGGACGAACTGGGCAACGAATGGTATGCCGACATCCCGACCTACGAGCCGGGATTCAGCGTCGGCGTGCTGGCCGAACTGCGCCTGACCAACAACCTGGCCTTCCGTGTCATCCCCTCGATGCACTTCGGTACGAAGAAAGTGCGCTTCAGGAACAACCTGAACGGACAGGAAGACCATCAGGACCTCAAATCGACCTACATCTCGGTGCCGCTCGACATCAAATTCTCGGGCGAGCGCTTCAACAACTACCGCCCCTACGTCGTGGCCGGCCTTAACCCCATGTTCGACCTGACCGTGAAGCGGCAGAAGAACCTGCTCGTCAAGCGCTTCGACTGCTACGTCGAAGTAGGCATCGGCTGCGACTTCTACACGCCCTTCTTCAAGTTCATCCCCGAACTGAAGTTCGCCTACGGACTCACCAACATCATCAGCAAACAGCGCGACGACCTCACCAACCCCGCCCAACTCATCTACACCAACTCGCTCGACGGCGGACACGCCAAGATGATCATCCTCTCGCTCTATTTCGAGTAGCCGAACATGCCATGAAATACTCCATCATCATCCCCGTCTATAACCGGCCCGACGAATGCGACGAACTGCTCCAAAGCCTGTGCCGGCAAACCCTTCCGAAACGCGAATTCGAAGTCGTCGTCGTGGAGGACGGTTCGGTGCGCACCTGCGAAAAGGAATGCCAGGCCTACAGCGACCGGCTCGACCTGCACTATTATAAAAAGGAGAACGGCGGACCCGGCTCGGCACGCAACTACGGTGTCGAACGCGCCCAGGGCGACTACGTCCTCATCCTCGACAGCGACGTCGTCCTGCCCGACGGTTACCTCCAAGAAATCGAAACGGAACTGGCCAGCCAGCCCTGCGATGCCTTCGGCGGCCCCGACCGCGCCCACGAATCGTTCACACAGATGCAGCGCGCCATCTCCTACTCGATGACATCGTTCTTCACCACCGGCGGCATCCGCGGCGGAAAGAAGAAACTCGACAAGTTCTTCCCACGCTCCTTCAACATGGGCATCCGACGCGACATCTACCAACAACTGGGCGGATTCTCCAAAATGCGCTTCGGCGAAGACATCGACTTCAGTTACCGCATCATCGAAGCAGGCCACACGACACGCCTGTTCCCAGAGGCCTGGGTGTGGCACAAGCGACGCACCAACCTCGACCAGTTCTTCAAACAAGTCTATAACTCAGGCATCGCACGCATCAACCTCGGCCTCCGCCACCCCGGCACCACCCGACTGGTACACGCACTGCCTGCCCTCTTCACCGTCGGCGTCATCCTCCTGCTCGTCTGCGCCGTCGCGCTGCGCCTCTGGGCCTACTCCAGCAGCGCCGGCGGTATGCAACTGTTCGGCCTGCCCTCCAGCCTGTGGTGGGTGCTTCCGCTCCTGCCCATCCTCCTGTTCATCGTGCTCATCTTCACCGACAGCAGCGTGCGCAACCGCTCGCTGGTCATCGGATTTCTCAGCGTCGAAGCCGCCTTCGTCCAACTCTTCGGCTACGGATTCGGCTTCCTGAAGGCCTGGTGGGTGCGCAACGTACAGAAAAAAGGCGAATTCAGCGCCTTCGAGAAGAATTTTTACGACTAAACCCGCAGCCACACAACGCCATGCTCAACATCAAAGAACTGTCGGCCGACGAACGTCCTCGCGAGAAACTTCTCGCCAAAGGCAGCGAAGCACTCTCGAAAGCAGAGTTGCTCGCCATCCTCATCGGCTCCGGCAGCGCGAAGAAGAACGCCGTCGAACTCATGACAGAGGTGTTGCACGACTGCGACGACCGACTCATCCTGCTCAACCGCCTCAGTGTGGAGGAACTGATGAAGTACAACGGCATCGGCGAAGCAAAGGCCATCACCATGAAGGCTGCGATGGAACTCGGACGGCGACGCGCTCAGGAAGAGGCGCTGACCGACCTCAAGGTAATCAGCACCGCACAGCAGGTGTATGAATTCATGCGTCCCGACGTGCGCGAACTGACCCACGAAGAGAGTTGGGTCATTCTGCTCAACAACTCCAGCCGCCTCATCAAGCGCGTCCGACTGAGTCAGGGCGGCCGGACGGAGACGTCGGTCGATGTGCGCATCCTGCTGCGCTACGCCCTGCTGGCCGAGGCGACGTCGGTCATACTGGTCCACAACCACCCCTCGGGTTCGTGCCGTCCGAGCCATGAAGACGAACGGCTGACGGAGCGTGTCAACCAGGCCTGCCGCGCCGTCAATCTGCGTCTGCTCGACCACGTCATCGTGACCGACGGCGATTACTACTCTTTCAGCGAAAACGGTAAACTTTAATCGAATATGCAACCCACCAAATACGACATCGAGACACGCGCCGTCGAAATGCTGCGCACGGTCTTCGACCCCGAAATCCCCGTCAACGTCTATGACCTGGGGCTCATCTACAAAATCGACGTCACGGACGATTTCGACCTGAACGTCGATATGACGCTCACGGCGCCGAACTGCCCTGCCGCCGACTTCATCATGGAGGACATTCAGCAGAAACTCGAAGCCATCGAGGGAGTGAAGGCGGCCAACGTCAACCTCGTCTTCGAACCCGAATGGACGAAGGACATGATGAGCGAGGAGGCACGGCTGGATTTGGGATTGGACTAACTTATTTTTTTTATGAAAAATTATTATTTCATCACCGATGCCCATCTGGGCTGCCGCGCCTTCCAGCATCACCGCACGCAGGAGAGGCGCCTTGTGCGTTTCCTCGACACGATTAAGGAGAAGGCCGAGGCTGTCTTCATGCTGGGCGATATGTTCGACTTTTGGTTTGAATACGCAGACGTCGTGCCGCGCGGCTTCACCCGCTTTCTGGGCAAGGTGAGCGAACTGACCGACATGGGCGTGGAGGTCCACTTCTTCCAGGGCAATCACGACATGTGGTGCACGGACTACCTGCAGAAGGAGTGCGGCGTCATCGTTCACCGCGAGGCGTGGACAACGGAAATCTGCGGCAAAGTGTTCTACATGGCCCACGGCTACGGCCTCGACCCGAAGGAGCAGGACTGGAAGACGCAGTTCATGTATAGTTGTTTCGAGAGCCGCACCCTGCGCCGGCTGGCGGCG
Organism: uncultured Prevotellaceae bacterium; assembly: GCA_900321835.1. Classification (GTDB taxonomy): domain Bacteria; phylum Bacteroidota; class Bacteroidia; order Bacteroidales; family Bacteroidaceae; genus UBA3839. The sequence continues at coordinate 3,782 of ONXQ01000095.1, read as the reverse complement.
ATGATTCATCCCCACTGGTTCGTGAACTTCGGACTGAACTGGGCGAAGCACAGCCGAGAGAAGCACATGGACACCGAGGGCGAGCCCACCTATCAGGGCGAGGACAAGGAGGGGCTCGTGCTCTTTGCGAAGGAATACTTGCAGTCGCACCCCGACATCAATTTCTTCATGTTTGGGCACCGCCACATCGACCTCGACATCTTCCTCCAGCGCGACTGCCGCCTCATGATTCTGGGCGAATGGTACTCGAAGTTCACCTACGCGGTGTTCGACGGCGAGAATATGTTCATGGACAACTACATCGAGGGCGAGACGGAACTCTGACGCGCCATTTCGCATAAATATTTATTCCATTCAAGGTTTTTATGCAAGTTTTTGTATAAGAACCTTTTTTATTTGCATAAAAAGCCGTAAATTTGCACCAGTTTTTAACATTTTCCATGCATTTCGCACAAAATTATCAAAGTTAAGATACAACATGAGTGCAAAAAATTCACGACTGAACCTCATCCGGCTCATCATTTCGAGCCAGGAAGTCAGCAACCAGGACGAACTGCTGCGTGCCCTGGCAGCCGAAGGAGTCCACATCACACAGGCGACGCTCTCGCGCGACCTCAAACAGATGAAGGTGGCGAAGGCTGCCAACCCGACGGGCAAGGCCGTCTATGTGCTGCCCAACAATGCGATGTACCTGCGTGTCAAGGAGCACAGGCCCGTGCGCGAGATGATGCAGGTGGGCGGATTCATTTCGCTCCGTTTCTCGGGCAACATCGGCGTCATCAAGACCCGTCCGGGCTATGCGAGCAGCATTGCCTACGACATCGACAACACCGACATTCCGTCCATCATCGGCACGATTGCGGGCGACGACACCATCTTCATCGTTGTCGAGGAAGGCACGCCGCGCGAAGTCGTCCGCGAGGCGCTATCCAACATCATCCCCGTCTGAACCGTCCCACCTGTTGCGACTGTGTCGCAGCGGGCATCAACCACACATAGCAATGGAACAGGAAATTGAAGTGCTCGTGGCCGACAGGCAGCACGAGCAGTATATCGACCAGATTCTCAACACCATCGCCGAAGCCGCCAAAGACCGCGGCACCGGCATCGCCAAGCGTACGCACGAGTATCTGGCCACGAAGATGCGTGAGGCGAAGGCTGTCATCGCCCTGTGCGGCGACCGCTTTGCCGGCTTCAGTTACATCGAGACCTGGGGCAACAAGCAGTATGTCACCACCTCGGGCCTCATCGTCCACCCCGACTTCCGCCACCTCGGCGTGGCGAAGCGCATCAAGGACATCACCTTCTCGCTGGCCCGTACGCGCTGGCCCCATGCCAAGATTTTCTCGCTCACGAGCGGCGCAGCCGTCATGACAATGAACACACAACTGGGCTACAAGCCGGTCACCTTCGCCGACCTCACCGACGACGAGGCGTTCTGGCGCGGCTGCGAAGGCTGTCAGAACGTCGATGTGCTGCACCGCACCGGTCGCAAATACTGCATCTGCACAGCCATGCTCTTCGACCCCGAGGAGCACCTGCCGGCCAAGATTCCGCAGGACGTCATTGAGCGCATCCGCCGCATCGACGGAACGGCCAAGCCCACGGCGCAGTCGGATTGAACTTTTAAGCACTTGAAAATTTACTTTTAAGCACTTGAAACTTTTTTTTCAAGCACTTAAAACTTTCAGAACGTCCCACTGCCGACGGGGCGATAAAACAGAAACTCTAAAATCAGACTATAGAACAATGGAAACGAAAAAGAAAGTGGTCGTTGCCTTCAGCGGAGGCCTCGACACCAGTTACACCGTCATGTACCTGGCCCGCGAAAAGGGCTACGAGGTGTATGCGGCCTGTGCCAACACGGGCGGTTTCAGCGCCGAACAACTCAAGACGAACGAAGAGAATGCCTACCGTCTGGGCGCTACGAAGTATGTCACCCTCGACGTGACGGAGGAATACTACCAGAAGTCGCTGCGCTACATGGTCTTCGGCAATGTGCTGCGCAACAACTGCTACCCCATCTCGGTGTCCTCCGAGCGCATCTTCCAAGCACTCGCCATCGCCCGCTATGCCCGCGAAATCGGGGCTTCGGCCATTGCCCACGGCTCGACCGGTGCTGGCAACGACCAGATCCGCTTCGACATGACCTTCCTGGTGATGTGCCCGGGCATCGAAATCATCACGCTGACGCGCGACGGCAACCTCTCGCGCCAGGAAGAGGTGGACTACCTGAACCGCAACGGTTTCGACGCCGACTTTGCCAAACTGAAGTATTCCTACAACGTGGGCATCTGGGGCACCAGCATCTGCGGCGGCGAACTGCTCGACTCGACGCAGGGCCTGCCCGAATCGGCCTATCTGAAACATCCCACGAAGGAGGGTCCCGAACTGCTCAGCCTCGGCTTCACCCGCGGTGAACTCACGAGCGTGAACGGCACCGACTACACCGGCCGTCCCATCCAGGCCATCCAGGCCGTCGAGCAGATTGGTGCAGCCTACGGCATCGGCCGCGACTGCCACGTGGGCGACACAATCATCGGCATCAAGGGCCGTGTGGGCTTCGAGGCCGCAGCGCCCATGCTCATCATCGCCGCCCACCGTTATCTGGAAAAATACACGCTGTCGAAGTGGCAGCAATACTGGAAGGACCAGGTCAGCAACTGGTACGGCATGTTCCTGCACGAGAGCCAGTATCTCGAGCCCGTCATGCCCGACATCGAGGCCATGCTGCAGTCGTCGCAGCGCAACGTCAACGGCACGGTGACGCTCGAACTGCGTCCGCTCTCGTTCCAGACCGTCGGCGTCGATTCGCCCGACGACCTCGTGAAGAACAAACTGGGCGAGTATGGCGAGACGGCCAAGGCATGGTCGTCGGAAGACGCCAAGGGATTCATCAAGGTGACATCAACTCCGCTCCGCGCATATTATCTGGCACATCCCGATGAAGAACGTTAAAGTAGGAATCCTCGGAGCCGCTGGCTACACGGGCGGTGAACTCATCCGTGTGCTGCTGCAGCATCCGCAGGCCGAGATTGTGTTTGCGAACAGCGAGTCGAACGCCGGGAACCTCGTGAGCGACGTCCACGAAGGACTGCTCGGCGAGACCGACCTGCGCTTCACGAGCGACATGCCCTTCGACCGCGTGGACTGCATCTTCTTCTGCTTCGGACACGGCAAGAGCCGCGAATTTCTCGCCTCGCACACCATTCCCGAGCACGTCCGCATCATCGACCTGGCGCAGGACTTCCGCATCGCCTCGGCTGACCACGACTACGTCTATGGCCTGCCGGAGACACACAAGGCCGACATTCAGCGCTGCCGCCATCTGGCCAACCCTGGCTGCTTCGCCACCTGCATCCAGTTGGCCCTGCTGCCGGCCCTGAAGTCGGGCATCCTCAGCGGCGACATCCACGTCAACGGCATCACGGGCAGTACGGGTGCCGGACAAAAGCCTTCGGCCACCACCCACTTTTCGTGGCGCAACGACAACATCTCCGTCTATAAGACCTTTACGCATCAGCACGTGCTGGAAATCAACCAGACCGTGCAGGAACTCCATCCCGGCTACAGCGGGCGTGTGCTCTTCGTGCCCCAGCGCGGCTGCTTTGCCCGAGGCATCTTCGTCACAGCCTACGCCCATTGCGACCGTCCGCTGGACGAGGTGCAGCAAATCTATGCCGACTACTACCGCGACGCTGCCTTCACCCATGTCGTTGCGAAGAGTCCCGACATGAAGCAGGTTGTGAACACCAACAAGGCCGTTGTCTATGTCGAGAAAT
>ONXQ01000065.1 GCA_900321835.1 uncultured Prevotellaceae bacterium | reverse complement strand
GCGGTGGTACGGGAGTTTCAGTGCGTTGGTACAAAAGTTTCACTGGGCTGGTACGATTGTACCAACGCAGTGGTACTAAAATTGGTACTCGCGAGATTGTTGTGACTACTATTGATGAAAACGACCGGACGGATAAACGAATTGTCGCTGAATTATTCTTCGGCGGCAAACATATAGTCCCAGCATGGCAGCAGTGTTGGCTTTTGCTGAGCCGCCTTCAGAATTTTATCTGACAGGTATTTCTTGTTCACGACCAGGCGGAAAAGATATTCATCAAGCCACTGGTCGGTCATGATGAGATGTCCCTTGAAGCCAGACGATGCTCCCCACGAATTTTCAACCTCCCATTTCAAGGGTTTGCCGTCGGTGTCGAGGTCAACGGCCTTGAGCGTCATGGCATGGCTCGAGCCGCTGTCGAAGGTCAGGATGCGATCGCGTTTGTTCATGCCGAATTTCACACCTAAAACGCTTTCGTAGTCGTAGTTATTAAGGTCGAGAAGTCCGCGGCTGCTGTCAAGTTCTTTGGCCACGTCGCACGACATATACATCATCGTCGAGTCCTTGATGCTGGCGATGGCCGCCTGCTTGATTTCTTCCATTGGCAGATTGAGATACAGCCAGTTATGTCCGTCGTAGGTGTGGCGGTCGTACTCGATTTCATAAGTTTTCCAATAGTCACGTGTCGGGTCGTTCATGAGCATGACGTAGTTGGCGTTGAGATCGTCGCCAATCATCTCATTATAAAACGATTGCGGAGTGTAGCGTTGCAGGGGCTCCGCGTAGTCGCCATCCTGACCCTTCGGGGCCCAAGTGAACTCCGTCGGCGGCTGACCGTAGCCGAGAACCAGGATATGGTACACCTCGGCAAGCATGTCCTCCTTCATTTTCTGAAGAGCCCCACCCTTTGCGCTGCTTTTGCGCAGAAGCAGGCCGTCCTCGCGAAGTTTTCGTTCGATGAGCGAGCGGAAACGAGACGTGTTGTTCGAAGCATAGGTTTCGGGCATCACGCCTTTGGGAACAAGGCCGTACTTCGTCACCAAGTCGGCCACGCCGGTGAAGGTTCCGCCATCGCTCAGAGGATGCTTAAACAGCCATTCGACCGTCTTGTCGTCCATAGGGCGCTGGCGTGTGTCGATTATGGCTTGCAGGAAGAGGTTTGACTTCTCCAGTTGGTCGTAGAAGAAAAGATAGACCTGCGAAAATTCCAGTTCGTTGAGGTGACGTGTGTTGATCACTCTGCTGCGCAAAACGTTCAGCCCCGTAAACAACCAGCAACGGCCACTCGATTTCTGGTCGGTGATGCCTTTCGAGGGAACGGAGTTGCTGAAATGAGTGTGCTGTTCGCCCTGATTGTCGCTGTTCACGGCAAAGGTGCGAATGTCGTTCGCTGCCAACCCGTTGCGCAAGGCACGTTCGCTGGCACTGAGTTGTCCCTTCGCCTGCAAACGCTGCAGCACGTCGGGGGTTATGCCTTGTGCCGACATTTGGGTACAAGAGAGGGAAAGAAGTAGGAAGGAAAGGAGATGTTTCATAATGATGATATGATTCGGTTAAAAAGATAAATAATGACGTTCACAATAAAGGTTGCCACGAAAATGACCAGCCAACTGAGCAAATCTAAAGGCATTACGCCGAACATGGAACCGCCCATCTGCACCATCAGCACTTGTCCCAGGAAGATGATGAGGGCAATCGCGCTGAATCCCCTGCCCCACTGCTGTTTCAGCAAGGGAGTGCGGGTGTTGAGAAGCCGGACGTTGAAGAGATTCCAGAACTGCAACATGACAAAGGCGGTGAAGAAAAACGTGAGTTCGTAGTCGTGCAGCGAAGCATTGTATTCGACCGGAGTAAAGAATTGGCCGAAATCGGAGATGCTGTCCAGGTTGTGCGTCTTGAAATACCACAACAGCCATCCCAAGACCGTGAGGCAAATGAGTGAGGTCGTGGTCAGGCAGAGCAACATACGGCGATTGATGATGAAAGCCCTGCGCGGACGCGGCTTTTCCTGCATGACTTCCTCCGAAGGAGGCAACGACGAGAGCGCCATTGCAGCAAAGGTGTCCATGATGAGGTTGACCCACAGCATCTGGGTCACATTCAGCGGATTTTCGGTGCCAAAGAAGGCGCCAGTGAGGACAACGGCACAGGCAACCACATTGACCGTCATCTGGAAGAGAATGAAGCGCTGAATATTCTTGTAGAGTGAACGACCCCATAGGACGGCCTTCACAATGCTGGCAAACGAATTGTCTAGGATGGTGATGTCGCTGGCTTCTTTTGCCACAGCCGTCCCGTCACCCATCGAAAGTCCCACGTGGGCAGCCTTCAGTGCAGGTGCATCGTTCGTTCCGTCGCCAGTCACGGCAACCACCCTACCCTCTGCGTCACGCAAGCGTTCAACCAGTTCTTTCTTGTCCATCGGACGTGCCCGCGAAACAATTCCTTCGGGTGAGATTCCCAACTGGCGGCCAATTTCCTGGGCCGTGGCAGCGCTGTCGCCGGTGACGATGCGCACCTCGATGCCTGCTTTCTGGCACATACGGATGGCTTCGGGTACTTCTGGGCGGACAGGGTCGCTGATGCTGGCCACGGCGATGAACGTCTTGTCAACGGCAAAGCCTATCGTTCGCATTCCACGCCGTTGGCAGTCGGCCGTCCAGGCTTCAAGGGATTCTCTCGAAACAGAACCGCCTATTTCATCGCACATGGCTAAGACGATTTCGGGCGCACCTTTTATATATTGTATTGTATGGTGATCAATGGCAGACACGACGGTAGTAGCCATAAATTTGGTTTCGGTGCTGAAAGGCTGCTCATCGACCACTTCCACCTCTTGGCGTAAGTGAAGCACATCGGGCTGAACACTGCGAGCATAGAGCATCAACGCCCCTTCGGTCGGATTGCCAACCACCTTGTCGCCGTCGAGCGAAGCAGTGGAATTGACGACAATGTTTTCCAACAAACGAGCCTGTAGGTGCTCGTCACAAAGAAAAATGTCGTCCACACGCATTTTGTTCTGCGTGAGCGTCCCCGTCTTGTCGGTGCAGATGATGTCAACAGCACCCATTGTTTCGCAAGCATGAAGGCGACGAACCAGATTTCCTGTCTTGAGCATACGCCTCATGTTGTAGGCAAGGCTCAGGGTCACAGCCATAGGCAATCCCTCGGGCACAGCCACCACGATGAGCGTCACAGCAATCATGACGGCTTTCAAAGCGTAGAGCAGAAACGGAAGAAGTTCAAAGGAATCCCATCCGTCATACGTCAGCAGTTTCACCAAAACAATGAGGATGGCCAGCACAAAACTGCTTACCGAAATCCAGCGGCTCAGACGGTCCAGTTGTTCGTTGAGCGGCGTTCGCACCGTGTCATCAATGCGAACGGACGAGAAAACCTGACCATTCTCCGTTGCATCACCCACGGCATCGACTTCCATCACAGCATGTCCTTCGAGCACGTTCGTTCCGCGAAGCACTCGGTTGGAGGGGAAAGTCGCCGCTGAGTCAAAGTATTTTTCGTCGCAGGTCTTTCGGCACATCGGCTCACCAGTCAGCGACGACTCATCGACCACAAGTTCCCGGCTTTCAAGCAGCAGTCCGTCGGCCGGAATTTCGTCTCCTGTGGCCAGGACTACAATGTCGCCCACAACGATGTCGCGCCGACGAACCGACTGCACTCTACCCTCGCGCACCACCTTCACCAGCACGTCGTCGTCAACTTGAGTCAACAGCACAAATTCGCGTTCTGCCCTGTACTCAAACCAGAAAGCGAGTACGGTGGCCAGCAGAATGGCAACGACAATGCCAACAGGCTCGAAAAAGACGCTGCCGCCTTCCTGCAGATAAAAATATTCGTAGAGGGAGATGCCAATGGACAGCGCAGCGGCCACAAGCAGAATCTGAATCAGAGGGTCAAGGAATCTGCCCAACAGTTTGTTCCACCACGGCTGCCGCTGTCGTTCGGTCAGCACATTCGAGCCATGCACACGCCGGCTCTCCTCGACGTCCTGTGCTGTCAGTCCCTTGTAGTTATTCTTCATGGGTGAAAATGCTTTGGAGCAGGGCTTCCTGTTCGTCACCGTAGGGGAAGAGATACAGCACGCTCTTCTCGTCCACCTCAACGTCCGGCATGATTCCGTCGGCATAGTCGTAGTCGCCGTCGGCATCCGCCACGTAGGCCACGACAGGATGCAGCGTGACAAGACGCTCTGAAGGATAGGCTGCCGTCATCACGTTCTGGCCGTTGGTTCCCAAGCCGACGACAGTCACAAAATCGTCGCCCATCGCCTTTCTGATGCCGCGTATCAGCCATTCGGCAGCACCCTGTGTGTAACTGCTCGTAATGACATACAGATGGTGGGTCTTCACCCCGTTTTCAGCCGCGTCTGCGTTGAATGGCACATCGTGGTTCAGAGCCTTTTTCCGCTCGCTGTAAATCACTTTTGCAAAAGTCTCGCCGCTCTTGTCGCTGCCTACAAAGTAGGATGCCAGCCGGCAAGCCATGTCGAGTGTTCCGTCGTTGCAAAGGCGCAAGTCGAGGACAAAAGCCGCAAATTCGGTGCCTGCCATCGAAGCCATCTTGGCCGTGAGGTCGTCACGATATTCCGTGCCCGACGCATCACGCTCCACCGCTCCTTCAGTCAGCCGGTTGCACATCAGGTAGCCCACTTTGCCAGCGTCCCTCGTGAAGGTTTTGCAGACGGGGAAAGCCTTGTCTTCGACATATTCCGAAGCGTCCATCTCGACGGTTTCGGACGCACCCCATTCGAGCACCTCCGATTCTGCGTTCCAGGTCAGACGCTCAACCGTCAGACGGCGCTGTTTGCCCGAAACGAGGTCTTTTGCCACAGCCGCATTCATCTTCGTGCCGTCGAGTGTGCTGATAAAGTCGCCGCGCTTCAGTCCGCAACGAGCCGCAGGTGACCCCTCGGCCACCGTCATCACACGCCCGTACTGTCGGCTGGTCTCGCCCGTCGGGTCGGTCATCACCACCAAGTCCAGTCCGTAGGAGTCGAGATGGTTGAAAAGTCCACGTTGGCGGCTGTCCTTCGGCAGCGTGTCGATGGCACACCACGACCATTCATCATCGACAGGAGCCTGCGCCGTGATTTTAGCCATGAATTCGTCCGGCTTGGCAAAGTAATCCTTCCAGGTCAGGTCCTTCAGCACGTCGCCCCACAGATACTCCTCGCGCATCACGTCCATCATCCAGTGGTCCAGCCCCGTGCGCTCCTCATATTCGTGCGTACGGTCCTCGCCGCAGCCCGTGGGCACCACAGCCAGTGCCACGATTGCAAGCAACAAAAACTGGGCGACCTTCCCAATTCCTCCCCAAAAGGGGCTTTTTGATTTTTTACTGTTCACTTAAAACTTTTCCGCAGTTAATTTTTAATTTTTATCTTTTGTCAAGAGTCAAGAGCCGAGGGTCAAGGGTCAAGGAATGAAGAATGAAGAATGTCGGCTTCGCCTCCGGATGAAGAATAATAGTTACTTTCATTCTTCATTCTTAATTCTTAATTCTTCATTTTTTCAAGCACCAGCGAAGTGATCAGCATCGAAGCATCCAGAATGGCCGTTCCGTTGAGCAGTTTCACTTCCGTCTTCGCCGAGTCGTCGGGCGCAATCGTCTCCTTCAGCACAAACTGCACACGATAGGACGGTTCGCCGCCCTGCAACATTTTGCGCACGTCGAAGTCCGACACGGCGAGCACCTTTTCCACACTTCCCCTCTGGAAGTGCGACATATAGGCCAGAATGTCGCTCACCTGCGGATTCGGTTTGCCTATGTAGGAAGACACGTTGTCGGCCATCGTCGCCACAATCGTCTCCGACCCCTCCTGCATGGCAGCGAAGTGGTCGGTGATGGTCGCCGACGCCTGTCGGGCCTCACTCTCCGAAGCCTCCGACTGGCCGACGTCCTTCAGCAGCACCTGCACCTCGTCGGCGAAGTGACCGTCGTGGTGCTGTTCCAGATAGTTCATCAGCGCCTCCTCCGTTCCCTGCTCCTTTGCATCGACAAAAGCGAGCGAATCGAGCAGCAGCAGTGCCTGCTGATGGAAGAACCCGTCGGGATTCTCATAGATGAAGGCATCCACAGCCTCGAGCGTACAGCCGTCGGCCGACACCCGTTCCCACTGCTCACGTTCACGATACAGGCGGTCGCGCAGCGTCCGAGCCTGTTCGCTGTAGCGGCCGTCGCCGAACGTCCAGAGATAGTCGTTCAGCGCCGCCTCGAGCGAATCGACCTCGCCGCTCGCCTGGAAGTGTCCCACCCTTGCCCAGGCGTCCGTCTCGGGCAGGTCCGTGCCGTGCGTCAGGCTCATAATCACATACACAATGCCGCCCACAATGCCCACAGCCAGCAGAGCCATCAGTGCCCAGAACACCGGGTGACGACCCTGCCCCGCAGGTTTCAAGTTTTTCATTTCCATAAATACCGAAAATTTGGTTCAAAAATTTTCTACAAAGGTATACATTTTTCGGCACACAGCGAAGAAAAGGCTGACATTTCTTTCATCGACCCCCTTTTTTTAATCGAATTGTCATCATCCCGGAAGCGGCACACATTCGTTCTACTATACCTTTCGCTTATCTCCTGAATACTTTATATAACAATATGTTATAAGAACCGCAAAAGGACAAATACTTACAGGGAACAGTCTTGCAGGTTACACTCATCAGTACCAAAATAAATTCGGCGCATTGGTACAGTTGTACCGGCGCAGTGAAACTTTTGTACCGGCGCAGTGAAAATTTCGTACCACTGTGCTGGAATTTTCTTCCCGCAACAGGGGCAGGAAACTGCAAGAGCGCAGTTGTGAAGGACAATCTTATACACACGGCTCGAAAAATTAAAGCAGGTTCTTGCACTCACTTACGCAGTTTTTTCGCCTTTGGCTATAGCCGAAGGTACTCATGCTCGGAAAAACTCAAAAGTATTTGGTTTTTCGCTCGCTTAATCGTACCTTTGCAAAAAATAAGGATTCATGGACATTATCCTGAAATATTTTCCCGAACTGACGCCCCTGCAACTGCGCCAGATGGAGCAGTTGGGACCGCTGTACGAGGACTGGAACGCTAAAATCAATGTGATCTCGCGGCGCGACATTGCCCATCTCTATGAGCATCATGTGCTGCACTCGCTGGCTATCGCCAAGACGGTGTGGTTCAGACCGGGAACGCGACTGATGGACCTGGGGTGCGGCGGCGGTTTCCCGGGCATTCCGCTGGCGATTCTCTTTCCTGAGTGTCAGTTCCTGCTCGTGGACAGCATCGGCAAGAAGGTGCGCGTGGCGCAGGCCGTGGCCGATGCGCTGGAACTGAAGAACGTGAGGACGCTCCATGCTCGGGGCGAGGAGGTGAAGGGCGAACGGCTGGACTTCGTTGTTTCGCGGGCCGTGATGCCGTTGCCCGACCTCGTCAGATGTGTGCAGCGACTGGTGAGCCCGGAGCAGCACAATGCGCTTCCCAACGGGTTGATTGCGCTGAAGGGCGGCGAACTGACGGACGAAATCGGAGCGCTGCGGCGTCGCTGCACGGTGTGGGACATCGACCGTGAGTTTGAGGAACCTTATTTTGAAAACAAAAAGGTGGTACACGTGAGCCTATGAAGACGGAACTGTTTACGGTGAATCCTCTGGAGGAGAACACCTACGTGGTGAGCGACGAAAGCGGCGAGGCTGTCATCATTGACTGCGGCTGCTTTGCCGAAAGCGAATGGAAGACGATACGTGACTATATTGAGCAGAACGGCCTGCACGTCAGTCACTTGCTCAACACGCACCTGCACTTCGACCACACGCTGGGCAACCGTTTCGCCCTGCGCGACTATGGCTTGAGAACGGAGGCTTCGGCAGCCGACGCCTATCTCTATGAGGGTATGTGGAAGCAGATGGCGCTCATGATGGGCGAACGGCTGGCCAACCATTTCGACGTGGCTTTCAGCAAGGAGATGGGTCCGGCACTGCAGGACGGCGACCGTGTGACCTTCGGGCAGACGGTGCTCGAGGTGATTGCGACGCCCGGACATACGCCTGGCGGACTGTGCTTCTACAACCGTGAGGCAGGCTTGCTCTTTTCGGGCGACTCGCTCTTCATGGGCAGCATCGGGCGCACCGACCTCGAGGGTGGAAACTATGCTTCGCTCGTCAGTAGCCTGTCGGAACGCATCATGACCCTGCCGCCCACGACCGTGGTTTACACGGGCCACGGACCTGCCACCACGATTGAACACGAACTGAACTTCAACCCCTATCTGTCATGAAAAACTTGCAACCTATCAAACAACGTTACGGCATTGTCGGGAACAGCGACGGACTGAACCGCGCTCTCGACATTGCGCTGCAGATTGCTCCGACCGACCTCTCCGTGCTCATCGAGGGAGAGAGCGGCGTGGGAAAAGAAGTGCTGCCTCACATCATTCACGACCATTCACCGCGCAAGCATCAGAAATACTTTGCCATCAACTGCGGCTCCATTCCCGAAGGAACCATCGACAGCGAACTCTTCGGACACGAGAAGGGCTCGTTCACCGGTGCCATCGGCGAACACGAAGGCTACTTCGGCATTGCCAACGGTGGCACACTCTTCCTCGACGAAGTGGGCGAACTGCCTCTCTCGACACAGGTGCGTCTGCTGCGTGTGCTTGAGACCGGCGAATACATCCGTGTGGGGTCGAGCACCATCCGCAAGACCGACGTCCGCATCATCGCCGCCACCAACGTGAAGATGCAAAAGGCCATCAGTCAGGGAAAGTTCCGGGAAGACCTCTACTACCGCCTCGCCTCGGTTCCCATCTCGATGCCTCCGCTGCGCGAACGCGGTGCCGACATCGAACTTCTGTTCCGCAAATTCGCTGCCGACATGGCCGAGAAATACCCTATCGAACCTATCTATCTCTCCGACGACGCCAAAAGACTCATCACCCTCCACAAGTGGCCGGGCAACATCCGACGTCTGAAGAATCTGGTCGAGCAACTCAGCATCCTTTCCCCCGAACGGGAAATCACCGCAAAAATGTTGCAAGAACAGGGGGTGAGCGACGACAGCATGAACGGCAGCGAACTGGTCCTGGCCCGCGACGTCGCTTCGTCTGCCTCACAACATCTCTACGAAATCGAACGCGACACACTGTTCAAGCAGTTGGTCACCCTGGCAAAGGAAATCAAGGAACTCAAGGACATCGTTCAGAAGACACACCCTCAGCCGCACCCGACCATCGACTCCGCGCCGTCGGTGCCCTACGTCACATATTCAGCACCGGCGTCTCCGTCAAAGGTCGAGCGTCTGGGCGAGCCACAGGCCTTCGACGACATCCAGACAGCCGAAGCCTACGTCGAAGAGGCCCCACGCTCCATCAAGGAACTGACCGAACAAAGCATCGTCGATGCCCTGACACGGAATAAGAACAACCGCAAGCGTGCAGCCGCCGAACTCGGCATCAGCGAACGAACCATCTACCGCAAAATCAAACAAATGGGCCTCGACCTATGAAGAAGATAAAGAAGAGCCTTCTGCTCGCCACACCCCTGGTGCTCCTGCTCCTGCTCACCCTGGCATCCTGCTCCATCCGCTACTCATTCAACGGGTCGAGCATCAACTACGACATCGTCAAGAGCATCACCATCGAGAAGTTTCCCATCCGCACCGCCTACGTCTGGGCACCGATGGAGGCGATGTTCTACAACACCCTGACCGATGCCTACAACAACAAGACCAAACTCCAGGTACTCAAGCGCGGAGGCGACCTCTCGCTCGCCGGCGAAATCACTGAATACTCCCAACTCAACAAGTCCATCTCCTCCGACGGCTATTCGGCTCAGACCCAACTCAAAATCACAGTCAACGTCCGCTTTGTCAACAACACCAAGCACGAGGAAGACTTTGAGCGCCAGTGCAGGAACAACTCGTCCAGGAAATCCTCGACGACATCACCGACCAGATCTTCAACGCAACCGTTGCCAACTGGTAAGCCAGACGGGCAGTCGAGGGTCAAGGGTCAAGGAATGAAGAATGAAGAATGTCGGCTTCGCCTCCGAATGAAGAATAAGAGTTACTTTCATTCTTAATTCTTAATTCTTCATTTTGTCAAGAGTCAAGGGTCAAGAGTCGAGGGTCAAGGAATGAAGAATGAAGAATGTCGGCTTCGCCTCCGAACGAAGAATAAAAGTTACTTTCATTCTTAATTCTTCATTTTGTCAAGGCTCTCGACCCATAAAATCAGTAACACGCGAAAGTTGAGTTTATAATTTATAATTTATAATTTATAATTTTTTCAATGTATCTTCCCGCCGAATGGCATCGCCAGGCCTTTGTCCAACTCACATGGCCACATCCCGACTGCTCATCGTCGCCGGAGACCCCCGGCTCGTTGACCCCACGCTCCGCGCCAACGTCGTCCCCTGCCCCACCAACGACACCTGGGCACGCGACCATGCCTTCATCACCCTCCTCAGCGACGACGACCGTTCCGCCACCCTCCTCGACTACCAGTTCAACGGATGGGGACTCAAGTTTCCCGCCCATCTCGACAACCAGATCAACGCCCGCATCCACCCCCATCTGCCCAGCCGCCGCCACTACCAGTCCTGCCTCGACTTCGTGCTCGAAGGCGGAAGCATCGAGAGCGACGGAAAAGGCACCATCCTCACCACCGCCTCCTGCCTCCTCGCCCCCAACCGCAACAACCTCCCCGCCCCGCAGATTGAGCAGCGCCTGCTCAGCGACCTCCACGCCCAGCGCATCCTCTGGCTCCACCACGGACATCTGCAGGGCGACGACACCGACGGACACATCGACACCCTCGCACGCTTCTGCCCCGACGACACCATTGCCTATGTCCAGTCCACCGACCCCACCGACCCCCAACATGCCGACCTCAAGCACATGGAAGCCGAGTTGCAGACATTCCGCACCACCGACGGCCGTCCCTACCACCTGATTCCCCTCCCCATGCCCGACGCCATCTGCGACGGCGACCAGCGACTCCCGGCCACCTACGCCAATTTCCTCATCATCAACGGCGCCGTCCTCTGCCCCACCTATCGCCAGCCTCCCCATGACCACCAGGCCATGCACCAACTCCAACTCGCCTTCCCCCACCACGAAATCGTCCCCATCGACTCCACCCCCCTCATCCGGCAGCACGGCTCCCTCCACTGCTCCGCCATGCAGTACCCCGCCCTTGCCGATGAGCGATGAACATAAGACTTAAAAAAAAGTGACAAGCGTCAAGAGCCGAGAGTCCCCACAAACCCTCAACACTTGACACTTGACAAAATGAAGAATGAAGAATTAAGAATTAAGAATGAAAGTAACTCTTATTCTTCATTCGGAGGCGAAGCCGACATTCTTCATTCTTCATTCCTAGACCCTCGACTCTTGACTCTCGACACTTGACTAAAAAAAAGACCCTTCAAAAAAAGCCCTAAAAAAACAACAAATCAACAAAATAACAACAAAGGGCAAACTATCTTCGCAGACGGTTTACTGGCGTGTAAACATGGGGGGTGAGTTGGTCATGTGTGAAAGCAACGTCGAAAATCACACCGCGGCGGTAAGTGCTCAAGTCTCTTTCAGTTTGTAATTTGAGGTTTTCGTTCTCCTCGGGGAAGCGCTCATCGACGTCATTGTTTTCATAGACGACCACATTCGCGCGACCCCGCTATTTTACTGAATTTTCCATGTGTTTTGAGTTGTTGTTGTTGTTTTGTTGTTTTGTTGTTTTTTCTCCTATCCGAAACTCCCGTTTCTGAAAAGTGTAATCTGAAATTTTTTATTATATATTATAATTTATTATAATATATAATAAGGGAATTTTTTATGCAAAGAAAAACAACAAAACAACAAAACAACAACAATTAGGGAATGATTTTGGCAAATATCACGTTACATCCGTCAGCCCGCTGCGAACGTTCGCAGCAGAAGTCCGGGCAGCGGCGGTTGTTGGTGCTCCGGTCGAAAAAGAAAGAAACGTATTAAAAAAGTGAGTTCGGCATAAGGATTATAGGAGTCAATCAAGTCCCGAAGGGACGAAAGAGTTTAGGCAGGGGTGGAGCGCAGCGAAACCCCTGCAAACCATGACCTGCAACGAGAACCCCGACGGGGTGACAGACAAGAAGTGAAAAGTGTAAAGTGGAAAAATTATTATGCACTCCAGGCTGAATTTGAAAACAATGGCAGGGATTTGCCTGTCGTCCCTTCGGGACTTCATGTGTCCCCGTCACGTTTTTGCTTACGCCTGCCTCACGTAAAAAAACATTGAGAACGGCATAGGTGCTGACTCCTTGTTTCTTGCTTGATGGCTTTGGCAGGTGTGGGGGCGGAAGGGGTGAGAATCTCTTTGTCATTGCCAAACATCTAATCGGATTCATACTGCAAAGATAAACAATCCGCACCACATTTGCAAACCAGCCTCTCCGCACACGGCAAATCGGCGCGACCGCGATGCGGCCGAAACGCTATGTGCAGGGCGAAAGTCACATAGCAGCGCTTGCCCTTTCGCCACGGAGCCCTAACTTTGCACTCGCAATCGCGAAAGCACGAGACTATCAACTTTTTTGTTTCAAATCACATTTCACGACTATGGGTAAAATTGTCATCAAAAAGAAACTGATGAACCTCGCCATGAAGAAGAAGGAGGCCTACGTGACCCGCACCGTCGGACTCCCGATGGTGGACGAGAAGCAACTCCTCGAACGCGCAGCCGACAACTCGGGCATCCGTCGCGGTGTCATCTACGCTGCTGCCGACGCCATCACGAACGAGGTCAAGAACTTCCTCATGAACGGCCACAGCGTTCAGATTCCCCTTCTGGGCTCGTTCCGCTTCGGCGTCAACGCGAAGGCGTCCGACACGCTGAAAGAGGCAGGCGCAAAGCAGATCTACCGCCGCAAAATCATCTACAAGTGCTCCAAGCCCATTTGGCGTCTGCTCCAGACAGCCCAGTTCGAAGACTGGACCGAGGACGACGGCAACGGTGGCGGCACGACTCCCAATCCTTAACCGAAGGCGGCTGCCATGTCTAACACTCGTTTCAGGCAGTGTGCAGCCGCTTTCCTCCTGCTCGCAGGTGTCGGCATGGCTGTCGCTGGCTTCGTGGTCGAGCCGACCGGGAGCATCTCGGAGAGCGTGCTGATGTTCACTGCACAGGCATTCATCTGCGCCGGCTCGTTCGTGGGCATCGACGTCCTGCTCAACGAAAAGGTCAAGGGTCTTTTCAGGAAAATCAAGAAAGCCGAGGATTCATAGCCTCGGCTCTCTTTGTTGTTATTTTGTTAGTTTGTTATTTTTTTAGGGCTTTTTTTGAAGGGGCTTTTTTTACGTCAGTCGATGATGTCGAAACCGGTGTAGGGCTGCAGCGCCTTCGGAATGCGGATGCCTTCGGGAGTCTGGTTGTTCTCGAGCAGGGCGGCGACGATGCGGGGCAGGGCCAGGGCGGAGCCGTTGAGCGTGTGGCAGAGTTGGGTCTTCTTCGTCTCG
>ONXQ01000118.1 GCA_900321835.1 uncultured Prevotellaceae bacterium | reverse complement strand
CATTCGGTCGATTCGCTGCGGCTGCTCCGTGAGATTGACAAACAGGCAAAGAAAATCGGGCGCACCGTGGATTGCCTGCTGCAGTTGCACATAGCCCAGGAGGAGACGAAGTTCGGCTTTGCCCCAGACGAAATGCTCCAGATGCTGGCAGACGGCGAATGGAAGGAACTGACAAACGTGCGTCTCTGCGGTGTGATGTGCATGGCATCGCTGACCGACGACGAGGCCCAACTGCACCGTGAGTTCCAGTTGGCACGCCAGACTTTTCTCATGGCAAAGCAGCGTTATTTTTCCGCTGACGAAGGATTCTGCGAACTGTCAATGGGGATGAGCAACGACTATCCGGTTGCCATCGCTGAAGGCGCCACACTGGTTCGCGTCGGCACACGCATTTTCGGTCCCCGGAACTATTAAATTAAAAATTATAGAGGCCAGGGAACAGGGGCTCTTGACTCTTGACTCTCGACTCTTGGCAAATGATTCAGACAAAGTGGACAAACGGCACGACATAGCGAGAGACCTTGCCCGGCGCTACGGCACGCTGACAAGGGAACAGATGGAGCAGTTGGCCCAGTTGCTGATGCCCGTGAGGCTGCGCCGTCGCCAGTTGCTGCTGGATGCCGGGAGTGTCTGCGAAAACCTCTACTATGTGGAACGCGGATTGCTGCGCCTGTTCTATAACAAAAATGGTAAGGAACTGACCGAGCACATCGGCAGCGAAGGGAGCATTGTCATGTGCATCGAAAGCCTCTTCCGTCATGTTCCGTCCCACCTCACCATCGAAGCGCTCGAACCCTCGACGGTCTATGCCATTCCTTATGGTCCCCTGATGCAGATGTGCGAAAGCAGTTATGCGTTTTGCCACATACTGATGGCTATTCTGCAAGAGTCGCTCATTGTCTCACAGCACAAAGCCGACACGCTGCGTTACGAAACGGCCCAGGAGCGCTATCTCCGCACCCTTCACGACCTGCCCGACCTGGTGCGAAGGGCACCGCTGCATATTCTTGCCTCTTACTTGCAGATGACCCCCGAGACGCTCAGCAGGGTGAGAGCCCTTGAAGTTGAATGACACATAACAAGATTCATGAGTGAGCAAAGCAACATAGACCCTCAGACGACATCGGTCCAGGACGACAGCACCTACGACCATATTGTCAAGCAAACTGGCATTTTCGGCGGTGTGCAGGGAGTTACCATACTCATGAATCTCATCCGCAACAAGATTGCGTCGGTGCTGCTGGGCCCCGACGGTTTGGCCCTCATCAACATTTTCAACAACGCCACCCGACTGATAAGCGAATCCACAAATTTCGGCATTTCGATCAGTGCCGTCAAGCAGATGGCCGAGTTGTACGAAGCCGGCGACAGGGTCAAGGTGCGCGAACAAGCCCTCACCGTGCGCACCTGGTGCCTCTATGTGGGACTGTTGGGAGCCCTGGCCGCACTTGTTCTTGCACCCTGGCTCAGTTTGTGGACATTCGGAAACTATGATTACACCACCAGTTACATGCTCATCGCACCCATTGTCGGTGCTGGTTCCGTGATTGGGGGAGAAATGGCCATTCTGAAAGGACTCAAACGGTTGAAAAACGTGGCAGTCATATCCGTAATTTCTGCCACCTCCATACTTATCATCAGCGCTCCCCTCTACTTCATTTTGCACATTCAGGGCATCATCTGGGCCTTGCTGCTCTGCCAAATCGCCGTTCTTGTCATCCATCTCCGCTACTCCACCCGTGCCATACCCTGGCAGACTGCCTTCAGCAGCCGGACACAATTCATAGCAGGACTGCCCATGCTGCGACTGGGCATCGGATATGTGCTGGCCGGACTCTTCGGACAAGGCGCCGAATATTTGATTCGCCTCCTCATCCTGCGCTGGGGAACCCAAGCCGATGTCGGCCTCTACTACAGCGGCTATTTGCTCACTGTGACCTATGCCTCTATGGTCTTCGTCGCATTTGAGGCCGACTATTTCCCGCGGCTTTCGGCCACGGAAGGCAATGTGGAGCGGCAGAATCAGACCGTCAACCAGCAAATCATGGTCAGCATCCTGCTTATGGCACCGCTGCTCTCCCTCTTTGTCATGGCCCTGCCCATCCTGCTTCCCCTCCTCTTCTCCAGCAAGTTCACCGAAGCCATCCCGATGGCCATCACCGCCACCTACTATATGTTCTTCAAGAGCGGCCTGCTCGGCGCAGCCTATCTGCCCCTGGCACGTGGCGACTCAAAAATGTATATGCTCACCGAACTGTTCTACGACCTCATCATCGCCGTCGCCGTCCCCCTCGCCTTCCGCCGCTGGGGACTCGTCGGCACAGGATGGGCCCTGTCGCTGGCCTGTCTGCTCGACATGCTTTTCATCCACGTAGTCTATCGGTTCAAGTACCAGTACCAAGTCAGCAAGTCCGTCATCAGCATCTTCCTCGTCCAACTCCTCCTATTCAGCATCACGTTCGCATCGACCGGATTCGGCACCCTCTGGCTGAGATGGAGCGTCGGCCTCCCGACGGCCACCCTCTCGTTCGTCATCTCCTATCGGTTCCTGAAGAGAGAAACAACACTCATTGACAAAATAAAGAATCGGTTCAGACGAAACAAATAAAAAGACCGCCTGCAGAAAAAACATGAAAGTCACCGTCCTCACAGCAGTCTATAACACCCAGCCCTGGCTCCGCCAATGCCTCGACTCCCTGCGCCGCCAAACCCTCACCGACGCACAGTTCATCTGCATCGACGACGCCTCGACCGATGCATCCGGCCAGATACTCGACGAGTATGCCGCCGCCGACCCCCGCTTCGAAGTCATCCATCTGCCCGAGAACCGCGGACTCGCCGCAGCACGCAACGCCGGCCTGCAGCGAGCCAAAGGCGAATACATCGCCACCCTTGACTCCGACGACTGGCTCGCCGACGACGCCCTCCAGCAAGCCTACGAAACCCTTACCCGCAACCCACAAGCCGACATCGCCCTGCTGCGCCTACTTTTTGTCTATCCCGACCGGCAGACCGCCGAATTCCGCAACCCAGTCAGCGCCACCCGCATCACAGGTCACCAAGCCTTTCTCCTGAGCATCTCACGCTGGCAAATCCACGGGCTCTATCTCATTCGCCGCAGCCTGCACCAGCAATACCCCTACGACGACACGCGACCCACCTACAGCGACGAGAACACCACCCACCTCCATTACCTCCATGCCCGCCAAGTCGTCTTCTCCAACGGAATCTACTACTATCGGCAGCACTCCGAGTCCGTCACCCGGCAAATCACCCTTCGGCGCTTCGACCGCCTCGAAGCCAACCTCAGCATGAAACGCACACTCGCCGCCGAGGCCGAACGAGGAAACCTGCCCTGCGCCACCACCGTCATCCGCCAGTACGAAGAATACCGATGGCTCAACGTTGTCGACAGTTACTGGTTCTACTATCAGCACCGCTCCCGCTTCACCCCCGAAGAGCAAGAACAGATAGCCGGTCGCTTCCGCCGCATCCTGCCCGGCATCGACCGCGCACTCCTCCCGCTCACCTTGAAACTGAAATTCGGATACATCCCCTTCAGCCGCTTCACCCTCTTCCGCCTCCAGGAAAACCTGTACTGCTGGCTCAAACTGCACATACATCCGACTCCCAGCGCATAGGTCCACAAGAAATACACAACAAGAAAAACCGCAGTGAAAAGTTCAACTCTTCACTGCGGCCTTTCTTTATCCGTAAACTTCAATAGTTGTATTCAACAATCACGACGTTGCCCACTTCGCCGTATTCGCAACGTGTCACGTCGGTGCCGTTGGTCGGGAAGTAGCGGAAGGAACAGGTGAAAGGGGTCTCAGGGGTGTCGCTGTCGGTGATGGTCAGGCGGCTGGGCAGATGGCGGGACGATTTGCCCAGCAGTCCCATGTAATACATATATTCTGCGCCTTCGCAGCCGAGTGCCCGCGAACAGCGTTCGGGCATCAGACCGTTCACGTTGTCGGCGTCGGAATAGGTGAGGGCATAGATGTGGCGTCGGGTGGGCGCGTCCATGCTGGGAGTATAGACTATCTCGACCAGGTCGCCCTGCGCATCCCATGTCAGGGCGCCGGCGGCTCCCTTCGTGGTTTCGGCATTGAATCCGGAGTTCTGGTAGGTGACGTCCCAGGCGAGCAGGCGCCCGTCGGGAGAATAGGTGAAACTGTAGGTCGTGTTGCCGCTGCGGGCACTGCGCAGCAGTTTGTCCTTGATGTCAAGCACGACGGGGGCAGCGGTGCCGGATGTGGTGACTTCGATTGTGCTGGGCTGATAGCCGAAGACATAGTGGGCTGCGTCGTGGTCGTTGACGGTGGTTAGTCCGTCGGTCAGTCTCCACGAGGTGGCCTCGGTCAGTTGTCCGTTCTGATACTGGAATGCCCAACGGTAAACTTTGTCGAATGCTCCCATATAACGCACTTGCTGTACGGGTGTTCCTCCCATATAGTTGGGGGTGTTGAGGGTGAGAACGGGAGGGACGACGGGCTCGGGCTCCACGTAGGGTTCGTCCGAACCGCCGTCGCTGCATCCTGCCAGCAGCAGGGTGGCACAACTCATCAGGAAGAGGCCTGTAGCCATGCGGCCTGTTTTTTTCAATATGTCCATAGAGAATATTCTTTTTTATGTGTCAAGGGTCAAGAGTCGAGAGGCAAGGGGCAAGAGTCGAGAGGCAAGGGGCAAGAGTCGAGAGTCGAGAAGCAAGGGGCATGAGGCGAGGGACATGGGTCGCCAGTCCCGTTTGTATTGAAAAAGCGCAACTGACCCATTTGTCAATTACGCTCTTTCCACCTTAAAACCATGAGGTGCGTGGCGGATTCGAACCGCCGTAACTGGTTTTGCAGACCAGTGACTAAGCCACTCATCCAACGCACCGTTTTTTTCGTTGCGAGTGCAAAGGTACGTAAAAAAGTGTAAAGTGAAAAGTGAAAAGTGAAAAATTTTTCAGTTCAAGTGAAAAAAGTGCTTTTTTCTGCAAAGAAAACCTTAACTTTGCAGGGATTAAACATCGCGAAATGAACGTACAGGAACAAGTTGGACGATACATCGAAGGGCTTCGCCTGCTGCCGAGGAGCGGAAGGCTGCTGGTTGCGGTCAGCGGCGGAGCGGACTCTGTTTGTCTGTTGCACGTGCTGCTCGAACTGGGATATGCGGCAGAATGTGTTCACTGCAATTTTCATCTTCGTGGAGAAGAAAGCCTTCGGGACGAGGCGTTTGTCTCAGAACTTTGTCAACGTCTGGGCGTTCGGCTGCACGTACGGCATTTCGATACGAAAACTTATGCCGAGGAACATCATGTCGGCATCGAAATGGCTGCCCGGCAACTGCGCTATGCTGCTTTCGAGGACTTGCGGAAGGAGCGTCGGTTGGATGCCGTGTGTGTGGGTCATCATCGCGAGGACAATATCGAAACGGTGCTGCTGAACCTTGTCCGTGGCACTGGTTTGCGTGGTCTTTGCGGCATCCAGCCTCGGCAGGGCCATGTGGTCAGGCCGTTGCTGTGCCTGTCGAAAGCGCAGATTCTGGACTATCTGAAGGAAAGAGGTGAAGCGTTTGTGACCGACTCTACGAACCTGGTGGACGATGTGGCCCGTAACCGCATCCGGCTGGATGTGCTCCCTTTGCTGCGCACCATCAACGCTGCTGCCGACGAAAACATCCTGACTTGTATTGAAAATCTGAACGAGGCCCATGCTCTTTACCGTCGTGCAGTGGACGATGTGTGTGCAGCGGCGCTCGACGGACCGTCGGAACTGGACATTGCGACCATTCTCCGTTCGCCGTCGCCTATGGCTGTTCTTCATGAGTTGCTGAGTCCATTGGGCTTCAACCGCAGTCAAATCAAGGATATTCTGAACAGCATCGAACGGACAGGAAAAACGTTCTCATCTCCCAGCCACCGCCTTGTCATCAATCGTGAGCAGTTGGTCATTGAAGAATGTAGGCAAAAGCCGTCTGCCATTGGCTTCAG
>ONXQ01000096.1 GCA_900321835.1 uncultured Prevotellaceae bacterium | reverse complement strand
AATTTCGTCCGCAGACGAAATAAAAATGGACTGTGGACGAAAAAAATTTCGTCTGCGGACGAAATTCAGTTCCACTGCGCTGGTACAACTGTACCACCGTAGTGGTACTTTTTTGGTACTGCCCTGTCCGTTCAGCCGCACGCTTCCGATACCATGAGAAGGCTCTTTTTCAAACAAAAACGAGGTGAAAGGGACCGAATCGTCCTGCTTTCTGCTTTTTTTTACAAGCGTGACTTCGTCGTTCCCCTTTTATTTGTTAACTTTGCACATGATTATCGGAAAATGGTTCAAACTTTCATTCTTTACATAACAAACGACCATTTTACATAACAAACGACCATGAATAAACTTTACATCCATCTCGTGCTCGCGGCCATGACACTGGTGCTGGGAGCACAAAACGCAAGGGCCATTGCCCTGCCCGACGGCGTCGAGGCCCAGACTTGGAGCATCGAAGGCCAATACTACAGTTCCAGCGACGGATTTCAGAATGCCGAACTGGTGACACAAGCGGCTTTCGACGGCAACGACGTCTATCTGAAAGGCCTGTCGAAGACCTTTCCCAACGCTTGGGTGAAGGGTACGCTCGACCCCGAAACAGGGCTTGTCACCTTTGCCAACTCGCAGGTGCTCGGCAAGAAAGTGGGCAAGACGCACTATCTCATCGGCTCGGCCGACGGCACGACCGAGTGCGACATCGTCTTCAAGTATGACGCTGCGAAGCAGACGCTCACCTGCCAGACGCTGTTCGTCTTTGAAATCACCGAGCACACCAGCCCCATCAACAGTTACGAACTCTTCTGGATGAGCATCATCTACTACGCGGGTGAACCCGTTGAGCCACAGCCCGTTGAAGTGCCAGAGGGACTGGAAACCACGCCCTGGACCTTCACCGGCAACGAACTCTACGGCGACGCTGTGACCTTCGAGATGCGTGTGGGCTTCGACGGCCGCGACGTCTATTTCCTCGGATTCACAGGGCGTGAGGATGCTCCCTATTGGGCAAAAGGCACATTGAGCGACGACGGCACGACCGTCACCATTCCCTCTGTCCAGTATCTGGGCCTGGTGACCCGTTCGTCAACCTCCTACGACTGCTACCTCACTGCGGCCAACGAGGCCAACGAACTCACCGACCTTGTGCTCAACTATGATGCAGAGGCTGGCACCTTCACCACCGACCAACTCGTCGCGCTGAACACCCGACGCTTCCGCCTGTCGGTGCTGTCGGCCTTCACCGACGTCGTCATCACGAAGGTCAACCTCAACGCTGCAACGCCCGTCGATCCCACCATCCTCTTTTTTGACGGCATCAACGACTATCCCAACATCCAGTTTGAGATTCTGGCTGAAGACGTTGGCGGAAATCCGCTCGACACCGACAACTTCTTCTACACCCTCTGGGTCGAGAAGGACGGAACGGAGCAGCCGCTGGTGCTCACTGCCGAACTCTACGACAGCGACTTCGACGAGGACATGGTTGAGATTCCTTATACCTTCACCGGCTACGAAGTCTATGAGAAGGGCGAACTCGTTTATCTCAGGCAGGGTGTGGAGGAGATGACCACATGGACAAAGATTGGCGTGCAGTCCATCTACCGCGAAGGCGAAAAGGAGGGACGCTCCAACATCGTCTGGATGAACCTCGACGGCTACTGGGAACCCGTCGGCATCGCGTCGGCAGCACAGGACAAGGCGCAAAGCACCGTCTATGACCTCTCGGGCCGCCGCGTCGGCGAAATGAAGCATGAACGAAACACTCATGCTTCGTCCCGAGGCGAAGGCGGCATCCTTCATTCCCCATTGTCACGAGGTCTTTACATCATTGGCGGCCGAAAGGTGCTGCTCAAGTGAGATGAACCCAAAAAGAAAGTCCCGGAGGTCTGCTGACCTTCGGGACTTTCTTTTGTTTGTCGGTTGCTCAAGCCTTGTTGTTCTCGTCGGGGAAGACGACGCAGGGCTTGAACGTCTTTGCCTCTTCGAAATCCATGAGGGCGTAGGCGATGATGATGACTGTGTCGCCCACCTGCACCTTGCGTGCCGCAGCGCCGTTCAGACAGATGCTGCCCGAGCCGCGTTCGCCCTTGATGATGTAGGTCTCGAACCGTTCACCGTTGTTGTTATCGACGATCTGCACCTTTTCGCCTGCAATCAGATTGGCGGCGTCCATCAGGTCCTCGTCAATCGTGATGCTGCCCATGTAGTTGAGGTTGGCCTCGGTCACGTGGGCGCAGTGCAGTTTCGATTTCATTACTTCTACTAACATGGCTTACTTGTACCTTATGTTGTCAATCAGTCGGACGGGCAGATGGCCGCAGAAGACGGTGATGCAGCCGACAATGTCGTCGCTGTCGTCCCATGCCGAAAGGCTTGCGAGCGAGCGTCCGTCCACGATTTCGTAGTATTGCACCTCCAGTCCGTCGAGCGCATTGAGCGTGTCGATGACCCATGCCTTCGTCTCCTCCAGCGTGTGGTTCTTGGCATAGTGCTGGCTGATGAACAGCGTGCGCGAGATGTTTGTGGCCAATGCCTTCTCCTCGGCTGTGAGCAGCGCGTTGCGGCTGCTCAGGGCCAGGCCGCTCTCTTCGCGGACGATGGGGCAGGGCACCATCTGGAGCGGGAACTTCAGGTCCTCGACCATGCGGCGGATGACGGCTATCTGCTGGAAGTCCTTCTCGCCGAAATAGGCGCGGTCAGGCTCTACCATCATGAACAGTTTGCTCACCACCTGGCAGACGCCGTTGAAGTGGCCGGGACGGAATCCGCCCTCCATCACCGTGTCGGTCGGAGGGTAGGAGAACGTGCGGGTGTCGGGCTCGGGATACACCTCTTCGACGCTCGGTGCAAAGGCAATCGTTGCGCCGATGCCTTCGAGCAACTGGCAGTCGGCCTCCAGCGTACGCGGATATTTGGCCAGGTCCTGCTTGTCGTTAAACTGGGTAGGGTTGACAAACACGCTGACCACAGTCACGTCGTTTTCCTTCACGCTGCGGCTTACGAGCGAAGCGTGTCCTGCGTGCAGGGCGCCCATCGTCGGAACAAGTCCGACGCTTTTGCCTGCGGCACGATAGTCTGCCAACAAAGATTTTAATTCTGAAATTGTATGAACAACTTTCATGGTCCTATATAAATATATAAGGTACGCGCGCGTAATGACATTTGTGATCCGGTTGGGATTCGAACCCAAGACCCACAGCTTAGAAGGCTGTTGCTCTATCCAACTGAGCTACCGGACCGACCTTTTCGTCACAAAGTGGCTGCAAAGTTACAACAAATAAATTAAAAAGTAAAAATTAGGAAATAAAAATGCTCGTTTCTGACAAGTTTTTTGAGTTTTAGGCAGTTGGCAGCCATGAATCGCGTCATCCACTTGTCAATACGCTACCGCCTTTCGGCCCAGCCTTTGGAGCATCGCCCGGCAGGCTGTTGTACCACCAGAATACCACTGCGGTGGTACAACTGTACCACTGTGGATGAACTGAATTTCGTCTGCGGACGAAATGAAAATCGTCTGCGGACGAAATTTTTTTCGTCTGTGGACTAAATTCCGCTGCACTGCAGTACGTTTTCAGTTCCTCGGCGGGTTGAGCAAAAAAGAAAGGTGCCCTGCCGGTTGGCAGAGCACCCTTCAACAGGATTCTCAGTCGGTATCGACTTAGCACTGAGCGAGTTTGCCGTCCGAGCCGAGCACATTCACAATCTTGTGGATGTACATCTTCTTCATGTTCTCGCGGGCAGGCTTCAGATACTGGCGCGGGTCGAAGTGCGACGGATTCTCGGCCAGGTGCTTGCGGATGGCAGCCGTCATGGCCAGACGAGAGTCAGAGTCGATGTTGATCTTGCAGACAGCCGACTTGGCAGCCTTGCGCAGTTGCTCTTCGGGAATACCGATGGCATCGGGCAGTTTACCGCCGTACTTGTTGATGGTAGCAACTTCTTCCTGCGGAACAGACGAAGAACCGTGGAGCACGATGGGGAATCCGGGCAACTTTTTCTCAATCTCCTCGAGCACGTCGAATGCGAGTGGGGGAGGAACGAGCAGACCTGTCTTCGGGTCGCGTGTGCACTGTTCGGGAGTGAACTTGTAAGCGCCGTGGCTCGTGCCGACCGAAATGGCGAGCGAGTCGCAACCGCTGCGTGTGGTGAAGTCGATAACCTCTTCGGGCTTCGTGTAGTGGCTCTCGGCAGCGACAACGTCGTCCTCAACACCGGCAAGCACACCGAGTTCAGCCTCGACAGTCACGTCGTACTTGTGAGCATACTCAACCACCTTCTTCGTGATGGCGATGTTCTCTTCGTAAGGCAGGGCGCTGCCGTCGAACATAACGCTCGAGAAGCCCATGTCGATGCAGTCCTTGCAGATTTCAAAACTGTCACCGTGGTCGAGGTGGAGCACGATTTCAGGATGAGCGCAACCCAGTTCCTTAGCGTAGGCAACAGCGCCTTCGGCCATGTAGCGCAGGATGGTGGCGTTGGCATAGTTGCGAGCACCTTTCGACACCTGCATGATGACGGGCGACTTTGTCTCGACAGCAGCCATGATGATGGCCTGCATCTGTTCCATTGTGTTGAAGTTGAAGGCAGGGATGGCATATCCACCCTTGACGGCTCTTGCAAACATATCGCGCGTGTTTACAAGACCAAGATCTTTGTAATTAACCATACTGTATAAATTAAAAGTTAAAAATAAACTCTCACAAACGGCCTTTGTGGTCATTTCCAACTACAAAGATACGGCAAATTTTTCGTCTTTTCGACATGAATAGTCAATTTTTTCAGTCAAGATGCGGTTTTTATGGAGTTTTTTCGTTCCTTTGTAATGTTAAAATTTTAATATGAAACATCGACTTTGCATTTTCGCCGCCTTCGCCGCCCTCATCCTCCTCGCTGGTTGCCGCAGAATTGTGCTGCCGGAGGAAGAGCCCGAAGCAGGAGGAGACAGTTACAACAGCGAGGCTCCGGTCGTTGATCGCGACAGCGAGGAAGACTCAGGTATGGCAGGTGTGATGACCGAGAAAGGCTCCTATCACGGTTATGAAACCCTGGCAGATTACCTCAACGTCTTTGGCAGCCCTGACCGTCCCATACCGATGGAAGACGTCCTTCCCGGCGGATGCCTCTACACCCTCATCATGCAGGAAGCCCGCATCAGCAGCATCTTAAATTGCTGGGTCGAAGGATTCGTCGTCGGATATGTTAACGGCACAACGTGGAGTAAAATGGTCTTCGGTACTGACGCAGCCGTAGCCAGCAATATTGTCCTCGCCGCACGGCCCGACGAGACAGACCCCTCGCGTTGCTTCCCCATACAATTGTCCCAAGCAACAGTATCCCAAAAAGAGATGCGTGCAGTTCTCAACCTTGCAGACAACCCCGAAATGCTCCATGTGAAAGTTTGTCTGGCAGGCTTCCTCACCTACTATATGCACACACTGGGTCTGACGCAGACCTACAACGGATACTATGATGATGGCAACGACGAGGACGACCCGTCCGTACCCGACGACCCCGACGATTCCACCGATTCCGACGACCCTGACGATTCCACCAATCCAGACGACCCAGTCGAACCCACAGGCCCCTACCACGGCTACAATTCGCCTGCCGCCTATCTCACAGCCTTTTCGCAGAGTTACGACACCCCTGCACCCTTCGAAGATTTCCTTGAAGGTGGCTGCGTCTATCAGGATGTTGCCAATGGCAAGAAATCCTCCGAATGGAAGAAACGACCACTCTGGATACGCGGATTCATCGTCGGCTATGTTTATGGCGCCGAAATGTCCGAAGCCGTTTTTGACATTAGTGAGTTGCAAAAGAAACGATTCTCCAATGCCAACATCATCATTGCCCAGCAGCCAGACGAAACCGACTATCACCGTTGCATTCCCATTGAATTGCCAAGCAAGTCGCAAATCCGCAACACTTACGACCTGAAAACTCATCCCGAACTGCTCGGAACCGAAGTAGCCGTGAAGGGAAAAGTGGAGAGATACTTCTGCGTCGCAGGGCTGAAATCGCCGTCCGACTACCACACTTTGTCTGAATAACGACGCAAAACCCTCTTTTTTGAGAAAAAACTTGCCAAACTCTTTGCCAGACAAGGAAAAAGTCGTAACTTTGCACCTCGAAATCCATTACACCGTTTTAATAGTGTTACCACCACTAAAAACATTAAACCGTACAATACAATGAAACAAGGTATTCATCCCGAGAACTATCGCGAAGTCATCTTCAAGGATATGTCGAATGGCGATATGTTCCTCTCTCGCTCTTGCGCCAAGACCAACGACACTGAAGTGTTTGAAGGCGTTGAGTATCCCGTTGTGAAACTCGAAATCTCCTCCAGTTCGCACCCCTTCTACACAGGTAAGGCTAAACTGGTCGACTCCGCCGGTCGTGTGGACAAGTTCATGAACCGCTACAAGGGTCTGAAGAAGTAAGAGCCAGTTTCTCAGAAACAAAAAGCACCTCTGCCACACATTGGCGGAGGTGCTTTTTTTGTGTGTAATGCACATGGTTACAATGCAGGTTGGTCGGTCACGGTATCGTGCGATTCGCCCGTATCAACGGCCTTTGCCTTTTGAGTAACAGAGATGGTGAGTTTGTCGCTCGTCATCGTAGTCACGGTGACGATGCACTTGCGCTCGTTGTCTGTCGTGTTCTCTGTCCAACTCACCTTGACCTGTGGCGTGCCGGAGGTGTAGGCTTGCTTTTCCACGGTCAGCCAACTCTCGCTGCACTGAATGGTGGAAATCGCACTGCTCAGTTTGTCAAGGTTGACCGTTTGTGTCGACGCTTCGGCCAGAAGTTCCAGTTCTGCTGAATAAGTCTTGCCCGTCGGCTCAACATTGATAGGGTCGCTGCTGCTGGAGTCGCCATCACTACCACCGCCACATGCAGCCAAAACTATCGTTGCAAAGCACCAACTTGCTAAAATCTTCATCGTTTTCATCATGTTATTCTTGTTCTTCTTGGGTCGCCATAGGCGACTCTATTCAATAATCATTTAATAAATACTTTCTTTCCATTTTGAATGTAAATGCCACGTTGCGAAGGGTGGTCAACGCGCCGTCCCTGCAAGTCATACCATTCGTCATCGTCATCGTCTGTAGCAACCTCTTCAATGAGTTCCAACTCGATAGCATTTCCGTCGATAGAGTAGAATAGAGGACGAGACTTCACGGCTACAGACTTAGGAATGGCGAGCCATGCCTTATGCCCTTCAATGTCGAAAGGCTTACCGTCGTCATCGCCCCAGAACCAGCCCAGCGTCGTGCTGTACTTCGTACCGCTCGGGCCATACGCCAACTTGTAGAAAACGCAGTCGCCGTCAGCCGAAGTTGTCGTAGCGTCGTCGCTGCCGTGCAGCAGGTTCTCGCCTGTATAATGAGATGTACTCTCCTTCGGAGTCAGCGTGTAGGTGGCAGCCCTTCGCTCCTTGCCTTGCAGCAGCACGGCAGTACCCGCAGGCACGATGCCGCCTTCATCACCATTCGCAATTACCTTGTACGTCAGTTTGCTGTCAGATGCACCAGTCACCACGCTTGCCTTCACACCAGTGGGCAGGGCTGTGTCATAATCCCAAATCGGTCATTAGGATTTCTCGGTGCTGTATGGCAGTGAAAAATCCTTCAGTTTTTCCCAAATAGAAAGGAAGGATCGTCGGGTCTTCAGT
>ONXQ01000087.1 GCA_900321835.1 uncultured Prevotellaceae bacterium | reverse complement strand
GCATCGAGCCCCGAAACCGAGGCAATGCGGATGGGGCCAGGAGGCAGCCCCTTCGTGCGGTAGGTGTTGAAAGGCGATTCGGTTTGCAGGTGCTCGTTCAGCACGCGACGGATGGTGAAGTCGCCGACGGCAAAGATGACGGTCGGGTCGCTTTGCAGAAGCATTCCCTTGCGCAGTCGGTTGAGGTAAATGCCTGCGATGCGCGGTTTCTCGGGGTCGTAGGCCGACTCGCTATCGACGATGCTGGCGAGCGTCGAGACTTCGAGTTGCGTAAGCCCCTGCGCCTTTGCTTTCTGCTTGCGTTCGTCGGTCCAGAAGCGGTCGTACTCCGTCTTCATGCGCTCGACCAGTTTCTCGGCCGACGTGTCCCAATAGACTTCGTAGGTGTTGGGAATAATCTCGACGGGCAGGGCCTTCCGACCCGCAGCCTCGACGCATGGAAGCGCGGCGACGGCTTCAGAGAGTTCAACAGAATCCATCATCAACTGTGCAGCGACTTTGCCAACCCAGTCGTGCAGTTCGCGACGTGCCGGCACAACGAGATTGACCGGCACTTCGTTGTGGTTGCGCAGGTCGCGGAACAGATTGACCATCGTCATGTCTGGCTTGACCAGATAGCGCCCCGTACGAATGTGCTGGCCGTAGCCTTTCAGTGCAGCCAAAGCCTTGAAACTGAACATCGACGACGGCTGGGCTGCCGACTCGACTTTAGCATAGACCGAGTCGAGCGTATCGTCACGGTCAAGGTAGATGTAGGCCTTCTCTTCGTTACGTGCCGAAATCGTAAACACAAAATAGGCTGCAATGGCAACGAATGCCAATGCAGCCAACAGAATATAAATCCACTTTTTCATAAGCGCGTTATTTGGTTTCCACAACCACCTTGTCCTTCGTATCGTTCAGCCGGGCCACGATGGTTGCGCCCTGTGCCACGTCGCTCTCGACAAGGAGTTCAGAGATGCCGTCCTCCAGGTGGCTCTGGATGGCACGTCGCAGAGGTCGCGCGCCGAACTGCTTATCGTAGCCCTTTTCGGCGATGAAACGCTTGGTCTCGTCATCAATGTCGAGATGATAGCCGAGCGCCTCGATGCGCTGTGCGAGCGGAGCAATCTCCTGGTCAATAATGGTGATGATGGCATCGAGGTCAAGTTGGTCGAACGTGATGATTTCATCAATACGGTTCAGGAATTCAGGCGCAAAGAGTTTCTCAAGCGCCTTGCGAACCACACTGCGCGACATTTCCTTGTCGTCAACACCCTGCATGGTAGCAAAGCCGACGCCACGACCGAACTCCTTGAGTTGGCGCGTACCAGCGTTCGACGTCATGATAATAACGGTGTTGCGGAAATCGACCGTGCGTCCGTTCGAGTCGGTCAGACGGCCGTCATCCATCACTTGCAGCAGGATGTTGAAGACGTCGGGATGCGCCTTCTCAATTTCGTCAAGCAGCACAATGCTGTAGGGTTTGCGGCGGACACGCTCGGTGAGCATACCACCTTCTTCGTAGCCGACGTAGCCCGGAGGCGCACCGACAAGGCGGCTGACGGTGAACTTCTCCATGTACTCGGACATGTCGATGCGAATCAGCGCATCGGTCGTACCGAACATGTGCTCGGCCAGTTTCTTTGCCAGATAGGTTTTTCCGACGCCTGTCGGGCCGAGAAACATAAAAGTGCCGATGGGACGGTTCGGGTCGTTGAGCCCGACACGGCTGCGCTGGATGGCGGCCACAAGTTTGTCGATGGCCTGGTCCTGACCAATCACCTTCGATTTGAGTTCGGAGCGCATTCCTTTCAAACGCACACCCTCGGCGGCAGCCATGCGCTGCACCGGGATGCCCGTCATCATGCTCACCGTTTCAGCCACTTTCTCCTCATCGACTGTTTCTCGGTTGTCAACGAGCGTGGCTTCCCACTGCTTTTTCATCTCCTCTAACTCCGACTCCAGCATCTTCACGCGGTCGCGATAGTTTGCGGCGAGTTCGAAGTTCTGGCTCTTCACAGCCTTATCACGACTCTGACACGCCTCGTCAATTTCTTTCTCCTTGTCCTCAATCTCCGTCGGCACATTGACATTGTGGATGTGAACCCGCGAGCCTGCTTCGT
Organism: uncultured Prevotellaceae bacterium; assembly: GCA_900321835.1. Classification (GTDB taxonomy): domain Bacteria; phylum Bacteroidota; class Bacteroidia; order Bacteroidales; family Bacteroidaceae; genus UBA3839. Next base: position 5,814 of record ONXQ01000087.1, on the reverse strand, counting down.
CAAGCACGTCAATGGCCTTGTCAGGGAAACTGCGGTCGGTGATGTAGCGCTCTGTCAGTTTCACGCACGCTTCAAGAGCCTCTTCGGTGTAAGAGACGTTGTGGTGGTCTTCGTAGCGGTCTTTGATGTTATGCAGGATGGTGAGCGTTTCGTCCACAGTCGTCGGTTCAACGATAATCTTCTGAAAACGCCGTTCCAGCGCACCGTCTTTTTCAATCGACTTGCGATACTCGTCGAGTGTCGTTGCTCCGATGCACTGCAACTCTCCGCGTGAAAGTGCGGGCTTCATCATGTTGGCTGCATCCATCTGTCCTGCCTGGTTTCCTGCACCGACGAGCGTATGGATTTCGTCGATGAAGACGATGATTTCCGGGTGCGCCTTAAGTTCGGCGATGATGCTCTTCATGCGTTCCTCAAACTGTCCCCGATACTTCGTTCCGGCAACCACACTGGTCATGTCGAGCGTGATGAGTCGCTTGTTGAACAGCGTACGCGACACTTTGCGCTCATTGATGCGCTGAGCCAGTCCTTCCACAATAGCGCTCTTTCCTACGCCCGGGTCGCCGATGAGCACCGGGTTGTTCTTCTTGCGACGGCTCAGAATCTGGGCAAGGCGTTCAATCTCTCGTTCACGTCCCACCACAGGGTCGAGCAAACCATTGTGTGCAGCCTTCGTCAGGTCGAAGCCAAACGCGTCGATGGCGGGTGTATCGGAGGTCGTACCCTGTTTCTTCTCCGTGCGGGTAACCGTCTGCCGACCGCTATTCCGTCCCTGGGGAGGCAGGTCGTTTTCCTCTTCTTCGTCTTCAAAACCGACGTCGGCCTTTGGTGCCGTGGCAGGAATGGCAAATGTGTTGTAGAGTTGGTCGTACTGCACACCATAGTCTTCCAGCATCCGTGCCGGCAGGTTGTCGCGCTGTTTCATGATGGCGAGCAACAAATGTTCGACATCGGCCATCTTGCGCCGCATCAGTCGTGACTCAAGGATGCACAGGCGCAACACACCCGATGACTTGTCGTTGAATGTCACGTCGCTACTGCTCATCAATGGCACGCCAGGCCCATCCTTGCGCAATCGTGCTTCGATTTGCTCACGAAACATCGGAATGTCCACATGACAACGCTCACGCAGCACATTCAGCGCCGCATTGTCGCCGTCGCGGATGATGCCCAGCATGATGTGTTCCGGCCCTATATAATCGTTGTTCAGCCGTATAGCCTCTTCTTTGCTATACTGTATGATCTGAGTAATCTTTTGCGAATAGTTGTTCATCATTCTTATTCTTTCTCACACAATAATTAAGTATATGTAGAGCAGAGCAACTTTCGTGCCGCAGCCTCGAATCTATTTCAGCCAACCTGTCAGTCGTGACATGATGTCTGCTTTCATGTCATCGGGCATATTCGAGATGCGGGCACGATGACTGCCACGCGGCTGCACATAGACACGCATATTCTGCTTCCGTGAGCAGTCGAGCCATCCTGCCACGCCACTCGCCGTCCACGGGTCGATTTCGCCGTAGATGAAGATGTGCTTCGGGTCGTTCTCCTTCAGATACTTGCACGTGCGTTTGTAAAGGGTTTTGTCAAATTTGATGCCTTGCAACTGCCCGGGCAGGAACAACTTGGGCAGATACCCTTCGGCCGTCTTGATGCTCTGCCACTGCTTCAGTCCTTTACGGCTGTAGCCATAGTAGCCCAGTTCGCGCTGCGCCTGCACATGGAAGGGCGTGAATTCGCTCGGACACATCAGGTAGTTCGGTTCAGAAATGTCGGTCAGGAACTGGAACCATGCCTCGTCAGCAGCATCGGCCGACGGTATCACCGACACAGGCGTTCCCCACTGCCACAGGGCAAACGGCAGTTCCATCACGCAGAAGTCGTAGATATCCTCGGTCGGCGCATTGAAACGATAGTTTCTCTCGCTGCAGAATTTATCAAAACGCGGCATCAGCACCGTCTTTCGGCGCATCAGTTCCTGCTCGGCAGCCATGACACGGGCACGCTCCTCAGCCGTTCCCACCTGCTTGGCCAGGAACTTTTCGTGACGTCCGTCCTCCACCGCCTTGTTGAGAGGAGCGACATAACTGACGGTGACATCCACGTCGTCGGGATACGTAGCCCGGTAGAACATCGTCGTCTGTCCGCCCTTGCTGATGCCCGTGGCAATCCATTTGCCCGGGAACACCGTGCCCAGCGACTGCCGCACACGGTGCAGGTCGGCCAACGACGCATCCACCGTCATCCACTGCCAGTAGTCCAAACCCTTCTCGACCGTCTCCTGCGGCGAAAGCCCCTGCGGTGCACTCTCGCCAAAGTAGCGGTACTCACAAACGACGACGTTGGCATCCAGCAGGCGGCTCAACTCTTCCTCGTAACCTGGCGACAGCGCGTAATAGGCAAAATATCCCTCCGTCACCATCACCGTCGGCTTGTCCAGTCCTTTCAGCCCCACAACGAGGCGTTGCGTGAACGTGCCGTCGCTCTCGTCGCGGCCATTCACATTCTGCGTGATGCGCACCACGTATTTCTCCCGATAAACAGCGTTTTCCAATGGCTCCACAGCCACGACGTGCGGTGCTGTCTGGAGCATCGTCTTGAAGTCAACCTGTGCCGACGTAGTCAGCACCATCAGCAGCATCGCTGCCAACATTCCTGTCCGTTTCATCATATCCTTCAGTATATTATTCTTCCATAAATCATAATCCCGTGAAGACGAGATAGAGAACGAGCGGATGAACACTTGCCGACGTGGTCAGCAAGACGCTGCTTTCGAAAGACTCGTTCTTTCGGTACACCTTGTTCTGGCTGTAATGGAACAGCACGTCGGCAGAGAAGGTCGAACGGCCGGCATACATCTTGCCATCGCGCCAGGTAGCAACAACGTCCGACTCGAAGGTCGATCGTCCCTTGTAAATCTTCCCATCGCGCCAAGTCAGCAGGATGTCGCTCACGAAGGTGCTGTTGCCAGGGTACAGACTCGTGCCGTCAAAACGGGCAAGAACCGACGAGCGGAATGTCTCCTGTCCCTTGTAAATACGTCCGTCGCCGTCGATATGGCACACCAAATCAGACGAGTACGTCGAACGCCCCAGATAGATTTTCTGGGCATACGCCCATGCCACATTCAGCACCAACAAAAGAATCAGACCGATACGCTTCATTTCTTGCCGCAGGGTTTCGTTTCGCAGTCAGGGCACAACCTCCACCGCTTGTTTCCTATTGTGCTGCGAAGATAGTTATTTCGTCTGATTTTTTCAAAAAATAGCACAACTATTTTTTTTGAACCAGAATTTTACCACATCTTTGCCCGTTCCTGACACCCTCCGAATAAGCCAGACAGACACACCCTTGCGGCAGCAAAATACCGGCGCAGTGGTACGGAAGTTTCGGCGCAGTGGTACGGATGTTTCACTGGGCTGGTACAACTGTACCAACACGGTGGAAAAATTTTGGTACTGGGCCTGGAAGGTTAGGAAAATGAGGGGGATGGGGGCTGGGATTGCGTTGGGTCGTCACTCGTCCTCAGGCTTGGTGGCTTCTCGTTGGGCGTCGGTCTGCTCCTTGTACTCGTCGAGCGTGAGGCCGTAGGTGGTGCGGAGCACGCGGAACTCCGTGCGGCGGTTGAGGGCGTTGCACACTTCCTGCTTCTCCTCGTCGGGCAGTTGCTTGATGAAGGCTTCGGTGAGGGTGTCGCCTTCGTGGAGGAATTCGTGCTGGGCAGCCAAGCGCTTGCGCACAACCTTCGGCCGGCTCTCGCCGTAGCCGACAGCGGTCAGACGGGCCTTTGCCACTCCGTGTTCAATCATGTAGTTGACCACGCTCTCGGCACGTCGCTGTGCCAGACGTTCGTTGTAGAAGTCGCTGCCTCGGTAGTCGCAGTGCGACGAGAGTTCGATGGTGATGTTGGGGTTTTCCTCCATCATGACGACGAGGCGGTCGAGTGCCTCCTTCGATTCGGGCAGCAGGGTGGCCTTGTCGTATTCGTAGAAGATGTTGTCGATGAGTACCGGGATGTTGATGGGCGGCAAGGGGAACTGGAGGACGTAGTCCTCGCTCTCCTCGCTCTGGCTGACGCGCAGTTCCTGCTTGACGTTGAGGTAGCCCTTGCAGGTGCCGAGAAAGACGTAACTGACGTTGGGCTTGATGATTTTCGTGAACGAACCGTCGGCCCGCACGCTGACTTTCTCGTTGGTTCCGTCGTTGCCGACCATATAGACGAGACCTTCGGGCAGTTCGTAGCCGTCTTTCTCATAGACCCACCCGGTGACGGTCTGGAGCACTTCGGGCAGTTCAAAACTGTAGATGTGTTCCCAGCCCTTGCCGTCGTTGCGGCTGGAGCAGAAAAGACCGCGGTTGTGAACGCCGTCGAAGGTCATGCCGAAGTCGTCCATGCTGCTGTTGAGCGGGAATTGCTGGTTTTCGACAATCCAGCCGCGCACCGAGTCGGGCGTAGCCTTGAGGATGTCGAGGCCGCCCATGCCGGGGTGTCCGTCGCTGGAGAAATAGAGGTCGCCATTGGGACGGAAGGAGGGGAAGACCTCGTCGCCGGGCGTGTTGATGGGGCGTCCCAGGTTTTCCACCCCTCCGAATCCACTCTGCATGAGGCGCACGCGCCAGATGTCCATGCCGCCGAGTCCGCCGGGCATGTCGCTCGAGAAATACATCCATTGGCCGTCGGGCGAGATGGCAGGATGGGCGTAGGAAGAGAGGGTGTCCTTACTGATGTCACACTTGGTGGGTTTTGCCCACGAGGCATCGCTGCGTGCCGACTGCCAGATTTCGGCATAGCGCGGATAGTCAGGGTCGCTGGAGCAACGGGTGAAGTACATCGTCTTGCCGTCGGGCGAGAAGCAGCAGGCGCCTTCGTCGTAGTCGCCGTTGACTTCCGACTCGACGAGTTCAGCCTTTTTCCACTTTCCGTTTTCTTCCCGACGGGCCAGGAAGAGGTCGGCAAACTTCACACCGGTGATGCCGCTGGTTTCGTCGCCTGTGGCATCGTTGCGGGTCGAGGTGAGGACGAGTTGTTCCGACTCCATCAGGTTGATGTTCCACTCCGTCTTTCCCAGCACAGCGGCCTGCTCGGCAGCCTCCGTAGCCTTCTGGTCGGCGGCCTCCATCGTCGGATTGCCGACTGCGCTGCCTCCGCCAGGCACGAGCATCGGGCTCCAGTCGCTGCGACGGTCGTTGAAGATGGCTTCCTTCTTGACTTTATAAAGATTCGGATTGGCTTTCCACTGCGGCCCCAGTTCGCAGGACAGCAAACCGATGTGCGCCAGTTCGTTGATGGGGTCTTTCTCCAGATAGAGGCGAAAGTTCTGCTCCGCTTCCTTGTACTTTCCAATCTTCAGTTGTTGCTGAGCCAGGAAGAAAAGAGCCAGCGAGTCGGGATATTTGTAACGCACGGCATTGCTCAGCGCCGAAACCGACTGCTGCGGCATGTTGATGCGGCGGTAGCAGTCGCCGATCATGAAGGCACGCTGACCTCGCTTGGCTTTCTGCTTGCTCGGAATGCGCCTGTACGACTTTTTGAACCACGCCGCTGCCGTGTAATACTCGCCGATGGCCAGGGCCTGCTCTCCTTTCTTGTAGGCGATGCCCTCGTTGCTGCACGACAACAGTGTGCACACCAAAAAGGTGCACACAGCCCATGTCCGTGTCGCATTCTTCAGTTTCATACCTTATTTATTATAACGGAAAGCGCGCTGTTTTATTATCCCAAATCGGTCATTAGGATTTCTCGGTGCTGTATGGCAGTGAAAAATCCTTCAGTTTTTCCCAAATAGAAAGGAAGGATCGTCGGGTCTTCAGTGA
>ONXQ01000149.1 GCA_900321835.1 uncultured Prevotellaceae bacterium | reverse complement strand
GCCAAGTATCGAAGGTGGCACTGGGCTTGAGGCAAATGCCCTGAAGAGAATAGACGGAAAAACGGGTGTGGGCGAAAGTGTCTTCACGGCTTGAAACGGCAGTATAGGGCACCTCGTCGGCAGAGGGAAGAGAGGGTTTCCAACGGATGGGCAAGGATAGTTCGTCGTCGGTCAGTTCGTAGGGAGTCAACTGGCTGAAGATGTAGGTGGCACGTCGTCGCAACCACGAGGCGGCTCGGTCGAGAAGCGTGGCATATTGTGCGCCATCGCCCCATAGCGCGGAATTGTGCGCAAACGACGCTGTGAGCCAATGACCAATGGCCGACACACTGGCCACAATTCTGCTGTCATCAAAGATGTCTGCCTAAACGTCAGTAAAGAGTTGGTCGTTGTATTTATTATTAAACTTAAAAGACAAGAAACGCGGCAAACTGTCTGGCGGACAATTTGATACCGAATCAACGCATGAAAGCAAACAGGTGTATGTTTTTCCGTCAAAAGGGTGTCGAGCGAAGCAGAAAATGCTTCGGTCGGCACCATTGTCTGTAGGATGATGAAAAGTAGAGTATGAAAGGCTGTACGGAAATTCAAGGCGGACGGAAATACGCTTAGTTGGCGAGTTCTGAAAGGAACTTGATTCGGACAAGACGAATGTCCTCTTCGGTATAGTCATCGTCGAGATTTTCGAAGGCGGTGTCAAGGTCGTCGGTGTCGCTCTCGCGGAAATATTCGTAGATGTCTTCCACACGATCCTCGTCCATGATCTCTTCGAGGAAGTAGTCGATGTTGAGCCGTGTGCCGCTATAGACAATGCTCTCGATTTCGTCGAGAAGTTCGCCGAACTCCATGCCGTTCATGAGGGCTATGTCGTCAAGCGCCACCTGACGGTCAATGCTCTGAATAATGCTCACCTTGAGTTTTGACTTGCTGGCCACGGTGCGCACACGAAGGTCGGTGCGTGGCTGAATGTCGTTCTCTTCACAATACTTTCGGATCAAGTCGCAGAATGGCTGACCATAGCGCTTGGCCTTGCCTGCTCCGACGCCGGAGAGATTTTGCAAATCGTCGAGTGTGACGGGATACTGGGTCGTCATCTCATCGAGGGAAATATCCTGGAAGATGACATAGGGAGGCACATTAAACTTGCGCGCCATCGACTTGCGAAGGCTGAGCAGGAGAGCATGGAGTTGCTGGTCGGCACCTCCCATCGTGATGCCGTCGGTTGGCGCTTCGGCCTCATCGTCAAAATCGTTGTCTTCCATAACGAGGAAAGGTACGGGATTTTTCATAAAACGTTTGCCCTCGCGCGTCAGTTTGAGCAACCCGTAGTCTTCGACTTCCTTGTGAAGATAGTCAGAGAGCATGGCTTGGTTGATAACAGCCGTCCAGAGGGTTTCCTCAACATCTGCGCCCTGCCCGAAGGTCTCAAGTGTGTCGTGACGGTGGGCAAGCACGGTTTCGGTTTCGTTGCCGCGGAGGATATCAATGATGTAGTCGCGTTTGAAGTTTTCCTTGACAAGTTGTACGGTGCGCAGAACAAGAAGTAGTTGTTCCTGGGCATCAACTTTCTTCTTGGGGTGGAGGCAGTTGTCGCAATTACCGCAGTCGTCGGGTTCGTACTTTTCTCCAAAATAGTGGAGCAGGAGTTTGCGGCGGCAAACGGACGATTCGCAATAGTTGGCGGTCTCCTTGAGGAGTTGGCGGCCGATGTCTTGCTCGGCCACGGGTTTGCCTTCCATGAATTTTTCCAACTTCTGGAGATCCTTGCGGGTGAAGAAGGCGATGCACTGACCTTCGCCTCCGTCGCGTCCGGCACGCCCCGTTTCCTGATAGTAGCCTTCAAGGCTCTTGGGAATGTCGTAGTGGATAACAAAGCGCACATCGGGCTTGTCGATGCCCATGCCGAAGGCGATGGTGGCAACGATGACGTCTATGCGCTCCATGATGAAGTCGTCCTGCGTTTCCGAACGCACTTGGCTTTCAAGACCGGCGTGGTAGGCAGCCGCACGGATGTTGTTGGCTTTAAGCACTTCGGCGAGTTCTTCAACTTTCTTGCGGCTCAGGCAATAGATGATGCCGCTCTTTCCTTCGTTCTGACGGATGAAGCGGATGATGTCCTTATCGACGTCCTTTGTCTTGGGACGCACTTCGTAGTAGAGGTTGGGACGGTTAAAGGAGGACTTAAAGTCTTTGGCCTCAACGATTCCGAGACTTTTCTTGATGTCGGAGCGAACTTTGTCGGTGGCGGTTGCCGTGAGGGCAATGATGGGCGCCTTTCCGATTTCGTTGACAATGGGACGGATTTTGCGGTACTCGGGACGGAAGTCGTGTCCCCACTCGGAGATGCAATGTGCTTCGTCCACGGCGTAGAAGGATATCTTGACGGTCTTGAGGAATTCGACATACTCCTCCTTCGTCAGCGACTCGGGGGCGACGTAGAGTAGTTTGGTCTTTCCGTCGAGTACGTCCTGCTTCACCTGCTCGATGCTTTGGCGGTTGAGCGAGGAGTTGAGGAAATGGGCGACGGAGTCTTCTTCGCTATAATACTTGATGGCATCGACCTGGTTCTTCATCAGGGCGATGAGGGGTGAGATGACTATGGCAGTCCCTTCCATGAGAAGTGCTGGCAACTGGTAGCACATGGACTTGCCGCCACCGGTGGGCATGAGCACAAAGGTGTCGTTACCGTCCAGAAGGTTTTGGATAATGGCTTCCTGGTCGCCTTTGAACGTGTCAAAGCCGAAGTAATGCTTGAGAGCGGCCTGCAGGGTTTTGTGCGTTTGCTTCATGTAGATAGACTGTTTTGGTAAGGCAAAGTTATAGCGGAAGAATGAATAATGCAAATTTTTCGGCAAAAAAGATGCATTATTTTTTATTCGGATTCTATTCCTGTCGTTCTTTCAGTACGTTCATGTTTGTTTTTGCAATCTGTGCTTCGGCATAGTCGCGTGTGACATGGAACGTGTCGGTGTGTTTCGAGGGTATCTCGAACATGGCATCCATCATGATGGCCTCGACGATGGATCGGAGGCCTCGTGCGCCCAACTTGAATTCGATGGCCTTATCGACGATGAAGTCGAGGGTTTCGGGGTCGAAGACCAGTTCGACGCCATCCAGTTTGAACAGATATACATACTGCTTGATGATGGAGTTCTTCGGCTCGGTCAGGATGTTGCGCAGCGCTTCGCGGTTCAGCGGTTCGAGATGGGTGAGAATGGGCAGACGGCCAATGATTTCGGGGATGAGGCCGAACGATTTGAGGTCCATCGGTGCGATGTACTGCATAAGGTTCGACTTGTCGATTTTGGTGACGTTCTGCACGGCATCGAATCCGACGACATGGGTGTTCAGACGCTGGGCAATGCGGCGCTCGATGCCGTCGAAGGCACCGCCGCAAATGAAGAGGATGTTCTTCGTATCGACCTGGATGAACTGCTGTTCGGGGTGCTTACGTCCGCCGTAGGGAGGCACGTTGACCACCGAGCCTTCGAGCAGTTTGAGCAGGCCTTGCTGCACACCTTCGCCGCTCACGTCGCGCGTGATGCTGGGGTTGTCGCTCTTGCGGGCAATCTTGTCGATTTCGTCGATGAAGACGATGCCCTGCTCGGCACGCTTGGGGTCGTAGTCGCACTCCTGGAGCAGTCGGCTGAGCAGGCTTTCGACGTCTTCGCCCACATAGCCGGCTTCGGTGAGCACGGTGGCATCGACGATGGTGAAGGGGACAACGAGCATCTTCGCAATGGTTTTGGCCAGCAGAGTCTTGCCCGTACCGGTGCTGCCCACCATGATGATGTTCGACTTCTCCAGTTCCACCTCTTCCTCACCCGTCTGCTTCATTTGCTGCAGACGTTTGTAGTGGTTATAGACGGCGACCGAGAGCGACTTCTTGGCTTCGTCCTGCCCGATGACGTACTGGTCGAGGTAGGCCTTGATTTCGGTCGGTTTCGGCAGTTTCTTCAGGTCGAATCCTGCTGGTGACTTCTGTCTCGAGCGCTGGTTCTCGACGATGATTTCGTGGGCCTGTTCGGCACATTCGTCGCAGATGTTCCCGTTAAGTCCCGTGATGAGGAATCCGACTTCCTTTTCCGTCCTTCCGCAAAAGGAGCATGTTCTCAGTTTAGCCATTCTTCTTGCGGTTCAGCACTTGGTCAATCATTCCGTAGTCACATGCCTCCTGAGCCGTCATCCAGTAGTCACGGTCGGAGTCGGCCCAAACCTTGTCGAAGGGCTGTCCCGAGTGGTCGGCGATGATGGTGTAGAGTTCCTTCTTCAGTTTCTGAATCTCACGGGCAGTGATTTCGATGTCACTGGCCTGACCCTGAGCACCGCCCATCGGCTGGTGAATCATCACGCGGCTGTGGGGCAGTGCCTGGCGCTTGCCTTTCGTGCCGGCCACGAGCAGCACGGCGGCCATCGACGCTGCCATGCCGGTGCAGATGGTCTGCACGTCGCTGTTGATGAACTGCATGGTGTCGTAGATGCCGAGGCCGGCATACACGCTGCCACCGGGCGAGTTGATGTAGATGCTGATGTCCTTGCCCGAGTCAACGGAGTCGAGGTAGAGCATCTGGGCCTGCAGCACGTTGGCCGTGTAGTCGTTCACCTCGGTGCCGAGGAAGATGATGCGGTCCATCATCAGTCGGGAGAAGACATCGAGTTGGGTCACGTTCAACTGGCGCTCTTCCAGGATATAAGGGTTGAGATAACCTGCTTGTGATTTGATGACATCATCGACCACCTGACTGTTGAGGCCGAGATGTCCCGTTGCGAACTTCTTAAAATCTTGAATCATTTTCCTGTTGATAATAATAAATAAAGTAATCTGACGCGAAAATCTGGAGCAACGGACGTAAAGTCAAATCCACTTCTACCTTACGAAGTTGCTGCAGATTTATTCGAATTGATGCAAAGATACGATACGATTTAGTGAGCGAAAAACAAAAAGAAATACAAACTTTTTTCATTTTTATTTTTACGCAAGTGCATCATCGGCGCTGTCCACCAATCCATTTTGCGAGAGAAAGTCGGCTGGAAAATACGCGAGTTAGGCGTAAGCAAGACATCAATATCTGTAAAGTCCGAGAAACCAACAACTTGTTTTTTTACACGTCAATCTGCGGGAATCCTGACATCAATCTGGAGAAATCATTCCTCAACTTTCGCCCGTGTTTTTCCTCACGCAGAAATCTCAGAAATACGCAGAAAAAAGATGAGGAATTAGTTGTCAAGAGTTGTCCTTGTTGTCTTTTTAATAATAAAACGTCGGTTGTTTTTCAAAGACAACTCAGACAACTTAAAACAACTTCTTTATTCTTTTCCGCGTATTTCTGAGATTTCTGCGTGAGAAAAAAACGGGTCACTTGCAAAACCCTGTGTTGAATATTTAGCGTAGAAGCCTCAATTTTCGAATATTGTATGTACCTTTGCAGGCAAAGAGTACAACAATGAAC